>DATKJP010000132.1:0-16873 GCA_035543635.1 Casimicrobiaceae bacterium | reverse complement strand
GGATTTCATCGCACGCGGTTGCAATTTTGACGATCCGGAGATGGATCGCGTGGGCGCGCTTCCCGCTGCCGCGGCGCGCGCAGAGCTGAAGCGATAGTAACGGACTACTTCCGCGGCGGCAGCGTTTTCGAGCGAACGGCTGCGGTTTGCCTGGCGCGGAATTGGTCCAGTTTGCGAGCGAGCGAGGGGTCGCCGCGCGCGAGCATGGCCACCGCGAAGAGCGCTGCGTTCGCTGCACCGGCTTCACCGATCGCGAAGGTCGCCACCGGGATGCCCTTCGGCATCTGCACGGTGGACAGCAAGGAGTCTTCACCGCGCAGATATTTCGAAGGCATCGGCACACCGAGCACGGGCAGCGTGGTCTTCGCTGCGATGACGCCGGCGAGATGCGCCGCGCCCCCGGCGGCAGCGATGTTGCACGCGAGTCCCCGCGATGCGGCGCTCTCTGCGTAGGCGAAGGTGTCGTCAGGCATGCGGTGCGCGGAGAGCACACGTGCTTCGTGCTCGACGCCGAATTCACCAAGCTGTTCGACGGCGTGCTGCATGATCTCCCAGTCGCTGTCGCTGCCCATCACGATGCCGACCTGCGGCGCTTTCTTGCCCTGAGGCATGAGGTCCCTCTTTCTCCCGGCGGCGAGGTGCGATTCTATCATCGTGCGCGCAGGACACTCACCTACGAATGCTGCGCAGCGATGAGCGATAATAATGTGATGCGATTAGCTTCGAGATCGGTGCTTGGCGTTGTCGCGCTCGCACTTGCGAGCGCAGTGGCGCCTGCCGTCCGCGGCGAGCCCACCGATGCAGACTTCGTCGCCGCGCGCGATGCGTTCCGCGCCGGCGACGCGGCGCGCCTCGAGCGCATCGCGCCGCGACTGAACGGTTACTTGCTCGAGGCCTATGTGGAGTACTGGCGCCTCAAGCTCAAGCTCGACGACGCCGATCCGGTCGCAGTGCGCGCTTTTCTCGAGCGCTACGCGAACGTGCCGCTTGCGGAGCGGCTGCTGGCCGAGTGGCTGAAATCGCTCGCGAAGCGAGGCGAATGGAAGACCTTCGGCGACTTCTATCTCAAGCAGCCGAGCGAGGACGTCGAGCTTGCGTGCTACACAGCGCAATGGCGGTGGCAACAGGAAGGCGGCGAGGCGCTGGACGACGTGCGCGGCTTCTGGTTCAGCGGGCAGGATCAGCCCGAGTCCTGCCGTCCCGTATTCGCCGCGCTCATCGCGAAGGGAAAGCTCACTTCGCGCGACATCTGGGCACGCTTTCGCCTCGCGCACGAGGCCGGCAACTATCGGCTCGCGGCGAAGATCGCCGGCGAACTGCCGACGGTCGAGCGGCCGGCCCCGCGCGACATCGAGCGGATCGACCGCAATCCCCGCGCAGCGCTGATGAAAGGCGACTTCCGCCTATCTGCGCCCTTCGGCCGCGAGCTTGCGCTCTACGCCCTTGATCGCGCCACCGCGAGCGATCCTTCGGCGGCGCGAGACGCCTGGCTCAACTTTCGCTCGCGTCTCCCAGACCCGGACCGCCTGTACGGTAACCTGGTCCTGGCCTATAACGCAGCGCGCCAGCTTGTGCCCTCGGCCAGCGACTGGTATCGCGATGCCGAAGGCGCGCCGATGACTGAGGCGCAGCGCGCCTGGCGTGTGCGCGCCGCGTTGCGGGCCGGCGAGTGGAGCGAGGTGGCAAATGCGATCGACGCCATGCCAGAAACCGAAGCGCAGGAGCCCGCCTGGCGTTACTGGAAGGCACGCTCGCTCGCGGCGACGGGGCATGTCGAGGATGCGACGCGGCTTTACGGAGGACTCGCCACCGAGCAGCATTTCTACGGTTTCCTCGCCGCGGAGGCGCTCGGCGCGACCGTCGTGCCGCAGAGCGAGCCGTTGTCCCCCGAGCCCGCCGCGCTGGCGGCTTTTGCTGCCCGACCCGCGGTGCAGCGCGTGGTGAAGCTCAGCGCGCTGGACTTGCGGTCCGAAGGTCATCGTGAGTGGCTCGCCGTCGTACGTGGGCTCGACGACGACGCTCTGCTGCTGGCTGCAGTGTTCGCACAGCAAAACGACCTTTATGATCGCTCGATCAACACGGCCGATCGTACGCGGCAACGCCACGATTTTGCGCTGCGCTATCCGACGCCTTACCAGAGCGAGATCGAAGAGGCTGCGAAAAGAAACGGTCTGGATCCAGCGCTCCTGTACGGTCTGGTTCGGCAGGAGAGCCGCTTCGTGGCCGACATCGTCTCCACGGCGGGCGCGGTCGGGCTGATGCAACTCATGGCGCCGACGGCACGCTGGGTCGCGAAGCAGACCGGCCGCAGCGAACTGCGCACGCTCAAGCTCGACGATCCGGCGCTGAACGTCGAGCTGGGCAGCTATTACCTGCGCTATGTCATGGATCGTTTTGGCGGCCTGACGGCGCTCGCGACCGCGGCGTATAATGCCGGCCCGGGTCGGGCGGAGTCCTGGCGTGGCGCCGCGTCGCTCGAGGGGGCGATTTACGTCGAAACGATTCCCTTCAACGAGACCCGGGATTACACCAAGAAAGTGCTTGCCAACGCCATGTTCTATCAGACACGGCTCGGCCTGCCTTACCTCGCCTTGAGAGACCGGCTCGGTATCATCACTGCGCGCGGAGCGCCGATCGAAACCGGCGCGACGCTCGCGGGGAGCGTCGCAGGCGAGCCCGCTGAACGCCCCAAGCAGGCGCCGTGATTCCACCTACAGTCCTTGTTCTGGGCGGCAGCGGCTTCGTCGGTCGCTACATCGTCGCCAAGCTTGTCGCCTCCGGACGTCGCGTGATCGTGCCGACGCGTCGTCGCGAAGCGGCTAAGCACCTCTTGCTGCTCCCGACGGTGGATGTCATCGAAGCGGACATTCACGATGCAGCGACATTGCGGCAGCTTGCGAGCGGCGTGACCGCAGTCGTCAACCTCGTCGGCATCCTGAACGAAACCCGGACCGGCGATTTCCAGAGCGTGCATGTCGAGCTGACTCGCAAGACCGTGATTGCATGCCGCGAGACTCGGGTCGCGCGCCTGCTGCACATGAGCGCTATCAACGCGCGCCCCGACGGCCCGAGCCAGTACCTGCGCAGCAAGGGCGAAGCGGAGGGCGTCGTCGCCACGTCCGACATCGCCT
Source organism: Casimicrobiaceae bacterium (assembly GCA_035543635.1). Taxonomy (GTDB): domain Bacteria; phylum Pseudomonadota; class Gammaproteobacteria; order Burkholderiales; family Casimicrobiaceae; genus PALSA-1003. The sequence continues at coordinate 13,742 of DATKJP010000132.1, read as the reverse complement.
GGACGATCTTCCGGCCCTCGGTCATCTTCGGGCGCGAAGATTCGTTCCTGAACATGTTCGCTCGCCTCGAGCGCATGCACGGCGAGCGTTACGACCTGTGCGGCCCCAAGGTCTACACCCTTCGCCAACTCGTCGCCTACGCCGGCGAACTCACCGCGCGCCACCGCCCGATCCTTTCGCTCGGGCCGCGGCTGTCAAAACTGCAGGCGACCATGCTCGAATTCCTGCCGGGCAAGCTGATGAGCCGTGACAATCTGGCTTCGATGCAGCTGCCAAGCGTGTGCACCGGCGGATTTCCGGTGGTGTTCGGGTTCGCTCCGACCCCGCTGGAGGCGATCGCGCCAGAATATCTCGCGCCGGTCGTACGCGATCGCTATGCGGGCTTTCGCGCGCACGGACGTCGTTGAAACTCTCAGCATCGCTGCTGGACGCGGATCGGGATCGGGTGCGTTGAGGCGGCGCCAGCGATGAAGATCTACCGTGTCGGCGGCTCTGTGCGCGACGAATTGCTCGGTCGGCCGGTAGCCGATCGCGATTACGTGGTCGTTGGCGCTACGCCCGAGCAGATGCTCGCGCTGGGGTTCCGACCGGTCGGCCGAGACTTCCCGGTTTTTCTCCACCCGGTGACGCACGAAGAATATGCCCTCGCGCGAACCGAGCGCAAACGGGGGCGTGGCCACCGCGGCTTCGTCTTTCACGCCGCGCCGGACGTCACGCTCGAACAGGATCTCGCGCGGCGCGATCTGACGATCAACGCGATGGCGCGTGACGAGGAGGGGAGGTTGATCGATCCTTACGGGGGCGCGGCTGATCTCGAGCGCAGCCTCCTGCGCCACGTCGGTTCCGCTTTCGTCGAGGATCCCTTGCGAGTGCTGCGCGTGGCTCGCTTCGCGGCTAGGTTCGGCTTCGAGGTGGCGCCGGAAACCGAAGCGCTCCTCGAGCAGATTGCCGCGAGCGGCGAGCTCGGTACGCTCTCGTCCGAACGGGTGTGGCAGGAAATCTCCCGGGCACTGCTGGAGCAGCATCCATCGCAATTCTTTGCCTTGCTGCATCGCTGCGGAGCACTCGCGCAGTTGCTGCCGGAGATCGATGCCGTGTTGCAGTCTGCTCCGCGCCGCAAAGTCCCAGGTGCGAACGCGTTACGCGTGCCGCTTCTGCGGGCACTCGATGCTTCCGCAGCGGCCGGCGATTCGCTCGCTGTGCGCTACGCGATATTGGCGGGCAAGCTCGGAGAATCGGCAGCGGCGGAGGCGCGAAGGAGCTCGCAGCGAAACCTGCGGCTCGCAACGGCCGTGAATCGGCGGCTCAAGCCGCCCGCGGAATACTCCGGCCTGGCGCTGCTCCTGGCCCGATACGGGTGGCGGATCGCGCATGCCGACGAGCTTGATGCGGCGGAACTGCTCGACCTCCTGCTTTCGGTCGATGCGCTTCGCAGGCCCGCGCGCCTCGAGCAATTGCTGCGCGCTGGCGCCGCGCTTCGCTTTGCGCGTACCGGCGGTGGCGGAGCGCATGACGCGACGGCAGAGCATCTTCGCGTTGCACTGCGAGTAATTCGGAGCATCAATGCCGCAGCCATCGCGGCCAAGGAAGCCACACGACGGGCGACGGCGAAGCGGTTGCGCGCTGCCCGCCTGAGCGCCCTGCGCCGGTGGATGTCTGAACCCAGGGCGAAGCAGATCGGCGAGAAGCGATGAAGCTGGAGATCGTGCCGCTCTGTATATCGAAAAATGGGGAGATTGATGCCTGCTCTCAGGCGCAGCAAGGGGTCAGAAGAAGTGGGTGATGCCGAAGACAGTGCCGCTGGGTCTGGCTCCGTTGACGATGCTGTAGTCGTTGATGTTGAAGGTGTACGCTGCATTGGCGCGATTGTTGATTCGAACATAGCCCGCATACAGGAGCGTGCGTAGCGAGAGCGGGTAGCTGTACGAGATCTCCCACTGGTCGCATCCTGTGTCCGGTCCCTTGACGACAAAGCCCACGCCCGTGCCGTCGGGCGCATCGCCTTTGCCGTTGCTCGCTCGGCCCCACATGGCGTAAAGGCTTCCTCCGGCGATTGGCACGGTCGCAGAGAGCGCCCAGAAGTCGCGTGTCAGCGATCCCGCGAGCGTGCCGTAGTTGAGCCGCTCGTAGACGCCGCCCAGCCGCAATCCGGGTGACCCGAAGAGACTGCCGATGTCATATGCGGCGGCGATCGAAAGGGCGTGATCGTTCTGGTCGGCGGTGCGCACCTGGCGGTTGTATTCGTACGCCAGGCCGAGGTCCAGAGGTCCGTTGCTGTAAAAGGCTCCGACGCTCCACACGCTGGCGTGACGCGTCTCCGAGGCGTGGTCGCCGTTGTCGCCGCCGTTGGCGTTGCCCGAGGAGTCGCGAGTCGAAAACTGAAGCTCGGCCGTGAAGCCGTTGAGCGGCGGCGTCTCGTAGCGCAGCGAGTTCCCCAGCCGAGCATCGAAGCCGCCCAGCGATTTCGGCAGCGGCCCCTGCGCCCATACGGCGGCGGTCGAGAGAATGGAAGTGGTGAGCGTCGGGGCGTTGCCGAACAAGGGCAGGATGTCATCGTAAGGCGTGAGGAACTTGCCTGCCTTGAAGGTACCCCAGTCGCCCTGCAGCCCGACGAAGGTCTCGCGGCTCGCGAGCCCGGAGCTGGAGCTATTGCCCGTATCTGCCTGGACGCTCGACTCGAGCTGGAATATCGCGACCTGACCGGCTCCCAGGTATTCGCTGCCGCGCAGGCCGAAGCGGGAGGAATTGCTGCTCACGCGCATCACGGTCGGGTTGGAGATATGACTTGCGGGATCGTCGCCCGAGCAATTGTTGTTGGCCGGCGGTGGAACGGCGGACGCGCAAGTTGCTCCCTTGACCCATTCCACGTCGAGATTGAGGCTGCCGTAAAGCGTGACGTTGGCGAGTTGCGCCTGAGCCGCGAGCGGCGCGCAAGCGATTGCAGCCAGAGCGACAGCGACGCGCTTCGCTTTCATCTAGACATAGTAAGCAGTGGCAGTCATCACGCGCGCAGCCAGGCGCATCAGCATGCGTGCCGGCCACGGCAGCTCGCTCCCCCCTGCTTCGCGCGCCGCGACGCCGTGCCGCGCCTCGTCGTCGCGCATGGCCGCGACGATGGCGCGGCTTCTTGCATCGCTGGGTGGCAGCCGGTCGATGTGTCCAGTCAGGTGCTCCTCGACCTGGCGCTCGGTCTCGACCACGAAGCCGAGGTTGGTCCGATCGCCGGTAACGCCCGCCACCAGCCCGATCGCAAGGGAGCCCGCGTACCAAAGCGGATTGGCAAAACTCGTGCGATCGCCGAGTTCCTCGAGGCGTTGCTGCGTCCAGGCGAGATGATCCTCTTCTTCGCGTGCCGCTTCGGCGAGGCGGTGCCGGGTCGCCGGATCGCGTGCGGTCAGCGATTGTGCGTGATAGAGGGCCTGCGCGCAGATTTCACCCGTGTGATTCACTCGCATCAGCCCGGCGGCGTGGCGGCGCTCCGCTTCGCTCAGCGCCGACTCAGGTCGCGCGGTGCCGGGATTGGGACGCGCACTCGTCACCGTGCCTGACAAAGTGCGCAGGGCGCGATCAAAGCCCAAGATCAATTCGTCGGTCACCATGCGATAGCGATTCGGGATTCGCGGCGGAGTTTCCGCATCAATCGCGATTCTGCCGCAAGCGCAAAAAAAACGGGCGTCCATCGGACGCCCGGATGATCACTTGAAACCCAGCTAAACAAACTAAGTCTGGGAACTGCTCGCTTGCAACCGGTTAGAAGAAGTGCACCATGCCAAACACGATGCCGGCCGGACGTCCCTGCTGGCAGCCCGTGTTGCCGAACGCGCAGGTGCTGATCGCGTACGAGTTGATGTTGAACGTCGTCGGGTTGTACCGGTCGTTCGCCAGCCTCACGTAGCCGGCGTAGAGCAGCGTGCGCGGCGACAGGCTGTAGCTGTAGCTGACTTCAAATTGCTTCGTCGACGTCTCACCGCCGTGCACCACGTAGCCGACGGTTTCGCCGTCCACCGCGCCGCCCTTGCCGTTGCCCGCCTTGCCGAAGAACAGGTAGACCTTGCCGCCACCTACCGGGATCGTGCCCGACACGCCCCAGAAATCGCGCTTCAGGTCGCCCGTCGGCGTGTCGTACTTGGTGCGCTCATAGACGGCGCCCACCTTCAGGCCGAAGCCCTGCCAGATCGTGCCGAAGTCGTAGGCGCCGGTGACCGTCCAGTCGTTGTCGTTGTGAGCGTTGAAGTAGCAAGGCGCTGTCGCAGCGCAGCCGACGAAGCCGGCATAGCCCGGAGCAGCGCTGGAGGTGATGGTGTATTGCCGGAGGTCCTTGTTCCTTTCATACCCGACGCCCACCTGCACCGGCCCGTTCGAGTAAATCAGGTTGGCGCCGAAGACGTAGGCATGCCGCGTATTGGAAGCATGATCGCCGTTGTCGCCACCGTACGGTGTCTGCGTCGTGTTGCCCGAGTCGTCGCGCGTCGAGAGCTGGAAAGCGGCGGTGAAGCCACTCCAGTTCGGCGTGTCGTAGCGGATGTTGTTGCCCGTGCGCGCATCCCAGCCGCCCTGGCCCTTGCTCAGGTTGCCCTGGGCCCACACGTCGGCCGTCGACAGGATCGACGTCGTCAGCGTCGGTGCGTTACCGAAGATCGGGTGCAGGTCGTCCATCGGCATCAGGAACTTGCCGACCGTCGCGCGGCCCCAGCTTCCCTGCAGCCCGACGAAGGTTTCCCGGCTGGCGATGCCGGAGCTCGAACTGTTGCCCGTGTCCCAGCTCACGTTCGATTCGACCTGGAAGATGGCATTCAGCCCGCCGCCCAGGCTTTCCGTGCCACGCATGCCGAAGCGCGAGGAGTTGCTGCTCAGCCGCAGGACATGCGGGTTCGTGATGTTCCTGTTCGAATCCGGACCCCCCTGGGTGCAGCTTGTCACGATGTTGTTGCCTGGCACAGCGCCGGCGACGACGCCGCTGTTCCCCTGCGCCGCCGGACTGGCGCAGGTTTCGCCGTTGACCCACTCGAGGTCGACGTTTGCGCGACCGTAGAGCGTTACGTTCGCAGTTTGCGCCTGAGCGGCCAGCGGGAGCGCAAACGCGCTGGCGACGCCAAGAGCGACGAGCTTCTTATTCATGGAATTTCTCCTCTAACGAAAAAATTGGCAAGGAACCGCGCTTGCGCCTGCCATCGGAACCTTCTCAGGAGTAGCGAGAAGTTGAGGCCATTGTGCCAAAGGGCCGAATCCATTGCCAAGCTAAAACCCCCGGGGCCAAAAAAGGCCTCCGAAGCCTGTTGTTTAATTGCAACAAGAACCGCCATTTCGCCCCAGAGCAGTCCCGGTGTCGCTGCGAGTATAATTCCTCGCAGGGGGCACTCCTGGGAGGAGGGTGCCGAGGTGGGCGAAAAATGAGCATTGAGAAAGGCTTGCAGGCCGTGGCTCGGCGCGCTCGCGATGCGCCGCCCGGGCTCGGGCGCGCGCGATGACAGGGCTCGCCGAACTGGCTCGCCAAGCCTTGCCGGCGGCGGTCGCCGCGCCTGCTTCCTGGGGTGTGCTCAAGCTGCTCTTGCGATATGCGGAGCGCCTTCCTCTGGATCGTCCTAACCCGCGCTCACTGCATGCTCGGGCCGTCCCTCGAGGTGCTGGTCTTGCGATATGGGCCGGTTGGCTTGCGGGAGCGATCTGGGTGCCGGGAGCGAAAGCCTGGCTCTTCCCTCTACTGGCCGTGATTGCGGTGTCGCTGTTGGACGATCGGCGCGGGGTACACATCGCCGTGCGCTTCGCCGTGCACGCTATGGCGGCCGCGCTTTGGGTCTGGCTCGCTGCGCCGAACATCCATCCCGTCCTCGCCGTGGTTGCCATCGTGTGGATGGCCAATCTGTACAACTTCATGGACGGCAGCGATGGCCTCGCCGGCACGATGACGATCGCAGGCTTCGGCGCGTACGCGGCTGCCGCTCTGTACGCTGGCATCGACGAGGCAGCGCTCTTTGTAGCACTCGTCGCCGCGACGGCGCCTTTCCTGTTTCAGAATGCGCCGCCGGCGCGCGTGTTTCTCGGCGACGTCGGCGCAGTACCGCTGGGGTTTCTCGCGGCTGTATTCGGTCTTGCCGGCGTGAGCGGAGCTTGGTGGCCCTCGTGGTTCCCGCTGCTCGCGTTTCTTCCATTCATCGCCGACGCGAGCGTGACACTCCTGTATCGACTTCTGCGTGGAGCGCGCGTCTGGGAAGCGCACCGCGAGCACTTCTACCAGAGGCTTGTGCAGCTGGGCTGGGGCCACGCGCGAACTCTCAAGCTCTACGGCGCTCTCATGCTGGGTACGGCGAGCTCCGCAGTTGTCGTACTGATCTGGGCGCCGCAACTTGGCCCATGGCTCGTCGTGGGTTGGAGCGCAGTTCTGGCCCTCGTGTACGCTTCGATCGACTATCATTGGCGCCGGCGGCGCGGTCAGGGAATCGATGAAAGTAAGTGCTAACGTGAGAGTGTCGCTCGCGTTCGGTCACGACGTGTGCGCGGCCGCGCTCGCCTGGGTCGGTTTGTACTGGTTGCGTTTCAATCTCGACCTGCACGAGCCGCAACTCGGCGACATGTGGCGAACGCTCGCTTGGGTGATTCCGCTGCAAGCGGCGGTCTTCCTGGTGTTTGGTCTTTATCGCGGCTTGTGGCGCTTCGCGAGCCTTCCCGACCTGCAACGCATCGTCCTGGCCGCAGGCGTGGGTGCGGTCGCGATCCCTGTCGTGCTGGTGATGATCCGGCTGACCGCCGTCGTTCCGCGCAGCGTCTTGATCCTCTATCCGCTGGTGCTGATCTCGCTGATGGCGGGCAGCCGGTTCGCGTATCGGGTGTGGAAGGAACACCGACTCTACAGTCCGCTCGCCGCGCTGGGCGAGCCCGTGTTGATCGTCGGGGCAGGCGAAGCTGGCGCGCTCCTCACCAAAGAGCTGGCACAGAGCCGTCAGTGGCGCGTCGTGGGCCTTCTCGACGACGATCCCGCGAAGCGTGGCCGCTCGATCCGGAACACGCGGGTCCTCGGACCGATCTCGGATCTGCCGGCGCAGGTCGAGCGTTTCGGAGTGCGCACGGTGATCATCGCCTTGCCGTCAGCGGCGCACGGCGTGCGGCGCCGCGTCGCGGAGCTGTGTGCCGGGGCCGGCGTCGAAGCGCTGACGGTTCCCTCCTACGAAGACCTGATCAGCGGACGGAGCCATGTCACGACGATCCGCCACGTTGAGCTGGACGACCTGCTCGCCCGCGACCCGGTCGTGCTCGATAGCGCCGGCCTGCGCGAATGGCTGGGCGGACGCGTGGTCATGATCACCGGTGCCGGTGGCTCGATTGGCGCCGAGCTTTGCCGGCAGATCGCCCGTTTCCGGCCGCGGCGGCTGGTTCTGCTCGAGCTTTCCGAGTACGCGCTTTATCAGGTGCAGCAAGCGCTGCTCGATGAGTTTCCGGGCTTGCCGCTGACCACGATAGTGGGCGATGCCAAGCACGAAGCGCTCGTCGACGAGCTCCTCATGCGCGAGCGGCCCTCGGTGCTCTTTCATGCCGCCGCGTACAAGCACGTGCCGCTCATGGAGGAGAAAAACGCCTGGCAGGCCGTGCGCAACAACGCCTACGGGACCTGGGTGCTCGCGCGCGCGGCCGTGACCGCCAGAGTCGAGAAATTCGTGTTCGTTTCCACCGACAAGGCGGTCAACCCGACCAATGTCATGGGTGCATCGAAGCGGCTCGCCGAAATGGTGTGTCAGAGCCTGCAGAACGGAACCACTCAGTTCGTGGTCGTGCGTTTCGGGAACGTCTTCGGCAGCGCGGGCAGCGTGATTCCGCGTTTTCAGGAACAGATCGCGCGCGGCGGCCCGGTGACCGTTACGCACCCCGAGATCACTCGCTACTTCATGTCGCAGTCCGAGGCCACACAGCTGCTGCTGCAGGCGGGGCTGATGGGCAAGGGTGGCGAGGTATTGGCGCTCGACATGGGCGAGCCAGTGAGGATCGTCGATCTGGCGCGCGACATGATCCGACTGTCTGGCGCCGATCCGGACCGCATTCCCATCGTTTTCACCGGCCTGCGTCCCGGCGAGAAGCTGTTCGAGGAGCCGCTCGCTTCCGGCGAAACGGCGCTCGCCACACCGCACCCGAAGCTCTTCATCGCGCAGGCGCGCAACAGCGGACGTGAGGCGGTCGAGCAAATGGTCGCGTGGATTGAGCGCGAACGCGCAGCTGCCGACAACGAAGTTCGCGCCTGGCTCAAGTCGTGGGTCCCGGAATACGCGCCGCCGGGCGACGTAACGCCGGCGACGGCGCGGGAGCCGGTGCCGCTGCGCGCTCGGCGTGCGCGCAGCGGCGACTGATCAAATGCGACCGACGCCGAGCGCGGCGACCGCCGCGGCAACGTCGTCGACGCTCACGGCATCCATGCATTTCGCGTGCGGGCATTCCGCGAGCGTGCGCGCGCAGCGGCGCACCCACGAGATCTCCCGCTTGAATAGCACTCTTTGATCGCGGCAGGGAAAGGGGTCTAGCGCGACTGCGCGGTAGTGCGCGTTGCGCCAGAACTCGCTGGCGCCGGTGAGCGTAGCGGAGCCAGGCCCGAAGATCGCCACCGTCGGCGTTCCCACAATGCGGCCGAGATGCGCGATGCCCGTGTCGGGGCTCACCAGCAGCGAGGCTCCCGCAAGCAGGTGCCAGAGCTGCGACAAGCTCAGCATGCCTGCCACCGACGAGTGACGCTTCTGGGCATCGCAGGCTTGAACGATGCTTTCTTCGCCGCGGCCGGCCGACCACAACGGCGAGATGCCGCGGGCTGCCAGGCGATCCGCCAGCTCGGCCCAGCGTTCGGGCGCCCACTGCTTGAGCGCGCTGCTCGCTCCGACATGCAGCACTGCGTACGGCGGCGAGGGCGCAACGCGCGCCTGGACCGGTGGCGGTGGCCACTGTGCCGGGTCGTAGGGTGCGGGCGCTGGCCCGTCCAGGAGCGTAGCGACCATGTCGCCCCAGGCAGCGGGCGCGTTTGAATAAGGTCGTGCCTCATCAACCGGCCAGCTCTTGTACGCCGGACGGTCTCCTGCGAAGGCGACGATCCATCGCGCATCGAGTGCGAGCGCGAGCCAGCTGACGCGATTGTCGCCCGGCACCAGCGCGAGATCGAAGCGCCGCTCGCGCCACAGCGCGGAGCGCGCCGGCGAGCGCGGATTCCAGCCGAGAGCGCGCACGCCATAGGGGGCACCCGCATAGAGCATGGCGTAAGCCTCTGGAAGCGCCATCACTAGGTCGGCCGAGGGATGACGCTCGCGCAACTTGGCGATCAGGGCGGTGAGCATCAGCGTGTCGCCGAGGAGTAAATGGTGGGCGATCAATATCCGCTTTGGATCCGGAGACAGTGCGCGCCGTCCCGCTGACGCGAGACGCGCGAGACTCGCGCGGGCCACGACCCGCGCGCGGCCACTGAAGCGGCTTCGCTCTTCAACGGTATCGGTTGCCATGAGCGGCGCGGCGGAACACGCCTTCCATTTCGTCGAGCATCGTCTCGAGGCCGAACCTGCCGTGCACGCGCTCGCGCGCTGCCCAGGCGAGACGCGCGCCCAGCGCGGCGTTGCCGAGCAGGCGGTCGATCCCGGCGGCAAGCGCAATCGCGTTCCGCTTGGCCGCGACGAGCGCAGTCGAATCGTGGATCGCGATCTCGCCGATCGATCCCGCGTCCGTCGTGACGCAGGGAACGCCGATCAGCATCGCCTGCGCGAGCGCCTGCGGCACGCCCTCGTTGGCGTACGAGGGAAGCGCGAAGACATCGAGCGCGCGTAGCCACGGCGCGATGTCGTACTGGTTTCCGACGAGACGCACGCGGTGCGCGAGGCCCAGCTCCGCGATCTGCGCTTCGATCGCCTCGCGCTGCGGTCCTTCGCCGACGATCAGAAGCTGCGCTTCGCGATGGGCGAGCAGCGTCATCGCCTCGATGAGGTAGCAATGCCCTTTCCAGCTGCGCAGCGTGGCGACGATGCCGAGGAGCGGCACCGCCTGCGGGAGCTTCAGCATCCGCCGCGCGCCCTGCTTGTCGCCGGGGTCGAATAGCGTGGAGTCGACGCCGGTTGGAACCGAGGTCACGCGTGCCGGCGATACGCCGATCTCGCGGATCAATTGCTGGCGGATCGCCTCGCCGGTGGTCACGATCTCGGCGGTGGCGCGCGTGTACAGCCATCGCGTGGGAGCGCGATTCGCGATCGGGGCCGAGATGTGGCGCGTGCGCACCAGCGCCGGCGGGCGTTCCTTGCCTACCCAGAACAGGCGCAAGCCTAGCGCGGCGAGCCAGCTGTCGGTCGAGCTATGCGTATTCACGACATCCACGCGATGCCCGGCGAGAAGCCGGCGCAAGGCCAGCACGCCTTCCGGTCCCTTGCGCGCGATCGGCAGCGCGACCGCCGGTACGTCGTAGCGCGATGCCTCGGCATAGATGCGCGCGTTGCGCGGACAGGCGAGGCGCACGTCGTGGCCGCGGCTTCGCATCCCGGCCGCCTCGGTGAGGATGCGGATCTCCTGTCCGCCCCAGCCGAGCGATGCCTCCGTGTGCAGAATACGCAACTTCTCGGAAGCCCTCACGCGTCTGCCGTCGCGGCGGCGAACTGGATGCGGTGCAGTTTTGCGTACAGGCCGTTATGAGCAAGCAGTTCCGCATGCGTTCCCTGCTCGACCACGCGTCCCGCGTCGAGCACCACGATGCGGTCGACCCGCTCGATGGTGGACAGCCGGTGCGCGATCACAATCGTGGTGCGGCCGCGCATCAGCGTCTCCATCGCCGCTTGCACATGACGCTCGGATTCCGAGTCGAGCGAGGAGGTCGCCTCGTCGAGGACCAGGATCGGCGCGTTCTTGAGGATCGCCCGCGCGATTGCGAGGCGCTGCCGCTGTCCGCCGGAAAGCCGGATGCCGTTTTCGCCGACGACGGTGTCGAAGCCCTCCGGCAGCTCGCGAATGAATTCGAGCGCGTGCGCCGCCGCGGCGGCCCGCTCGACCTCGGCGCGGGAAGCCTGCGCCATCGCACCGTAGGCGATGTTCGCCGCGACGGTATCGTTGAACAGGATCACGTCCTGGCTCACCAGCGCGATCTGGCTGCGCAGATTGGCAAGCTTCAATTCGTCGACGTCATGTCCGTCGAGAAGAATACGACCGGCGCTCGGCTCGTAGAAGCGCGGCACGAGATTGACGAGCGAGGTCTTGCCGGCGCCTGAAGGTCCGACCAGCGCCACGGCTTCGCCTGGGGCGATGGCGAGGCTCACCTCCGACAGCGCGTTGCGATCGCTCGCCGCGTAGCGCAGCGAAACACGCTCGAATTTCAGCTCTCCGTGCACGCGTTCGAGCTCGAGCTTGCCGCGGTCTTCCTCGGGTTGCTGATCGATCAGGCCGAAGATGCTCTCCGAAGCGGCAATCCCGCGCTGCACGTTGGCGTTGACGCCGGAAAGGGCGCGCAGGCGATCGATGAGCGTCAGCAGCGCCACGACGTAGGCGACGAAGCGGTCGCCTTCCAGGGTGCCAACCTCGTTCTGCTTGAGCGCGATGAAGACAATGACGCCGACCACGATGGCGACGACGAATTGCAGCAGCGGCCCGCTCGCCGCGCTCGACGATGACTGCTTGGTCATCGAGGTCCGGAGCTGGTTTGCGCCGGCGACCGCTCGCCGCCGCTCGTATTGCTGGCCCCCGAAGATCTTGACCACGCGGTGGCTGCCGAGGATCTCCTCGAGCACGTGCGTGATCGAGCCGGTGCGCTGCTGCACGTCGCGCGCGATGCGCCGCAGGCGCCGGCTGAAGTAGCGGATCAGCGCGGCGACCGTCGGCAACACGACGATCGCGATCATCGTGAGCTTCCAGTTGAGCCATAGCAGAAGTCCGAAGCTGCCTGCGACGGTGAGCGAGCTGCGGATCGCCGTGGTGATCGCGCTCGAGCTCGCGTTGGCGAGCTGATACGCGTCGAATGTGAACTTGGAGATGAGCCGACCGGGCGCCTGCGCGTCGAAGTATGCGGTGGGCAGAGAGAGCAGCCGGTCGATCATTTCCTTGCGCAGATCGAACACGACGCGGTGCCCGGTCCAGGCCATGCCGTATTCGGAGGCGTACGATCCCACTCCGCGCAGCAGGAACACGGCGACGATGGCGAGCGGGAGCTTCAGAGTCATCGCCGGATCCGGCTTCTGGAAGTTCTGGATTATCGGCATCACCATGTAGGCCATCACGGTGTCGCCCGCCGCGACGATCACCATGCCCACGAGCGCGATCGCAAACGCCCACCAGTAGGGGCGCACGTAGCGAAGCAGACGTCGATAAAGGGCGAAGCCGAAACGCACCAAGATTCTCGCGACGGCGTAAACGCCATCGCGAACCGTTTCAAAGGTCCCGAATTATATCCCCGTCACCCCGGGTCCTCTGTCCGCGCGCAGGCAGAGCGAGGTTGTCGCGCCAGGCTGGTCCAGTCAATGTTTCGCCGGTGTCGCGGCATAGGCCGCGGCGAGCAGATCGCGATACAGGAGCACGAGCTGCAAGGTCATCGCTGCCGGCGTAAGCGCCAGTACCGCTTCTCGGGCACGGGTGCCGAGTGCCGCCCGCGCCCCGGCGTCGGTCAGCGTGGTCATGTGCCAAGCCAGCGAGTCGACATCGCGCGACGGGCATACGAATCCCGCATCGTGCTCGAGCACCAGCTCGGCGGCGCCGGATTTGGTGGTCGTGACGACGGGCAGCCCGCAGGCCATTGCCTCCAACGCGGCGTTGGGGCAAGGGTCGTAGAGGGTCGGCAGCACGAACGCATCAGCAGCCCCGTAGAAGCGCCGGACGTCCTCCTGCGGACCGAGCAACGCGACGCGGTTCGCGACACCGAGTTGTTTGGCGAGCCTCTTGTAGCGTCCGCGCGATTTGTCGTTTCCGACGACGAAGAGATAGCTGTCGCCCGGCAGCCGCGCCAGCGCGGCGATCGCGGTGGCAACGCCCTTGCGCGCATAACCGGAGCCGACGAGCAGAAATACCGTTGCGATCTCGGGCACGCCGAGCTTGCTCCGGATCGCGGCGCGGTGTTCACGCAACTTCGGCGAGAAGCTGTCGCTGTCGACCGCGTTGTAAACGACATGAAGCCTCTCCTCGGGTACACCGAAGCGATCGTGTATCTCGTCGCGCACCATCTTCGAGTTGCAGATCACCGCGCGCAAGGCTCGGCTCGCGAAGAGCTGCCGCTCCATGTCGAGCAGGTAGCGATGGTAGGGGCTCCATTCGACGAGCCGGCGCGCAAATGGCGTGGCGTCGCGCAGTCGCTCTTCGAGATAAACCGCGTGCACGCCGTCGCCGGCGCGGTAGACGTCGCAGCACAGGAGCCGCTCGTGCGACTGAACGAGCTCCGGCGGCTCGCGAGCGATCCTGCGGCACACCGCGCGTGCGAAACTGCGGTCGCGCCAGAGTCTTCCGAGGTAGGGCGGATTGCAGATCACCGGCTCGATCAACTGCAGCCGCGTCTCCGGCCAGCGCCGCGTGTAAAGCGAGATGGCGATGCCGCGCTCGAGCAGCGCCTCGAGCGCGCCTTCGACGAAGCGTTCGGCGCCGCCATAGGGCGTGTAGCGCTGGCGGATGATGGCGAGCCTCATGTCGCTCGCGCTTCCGATTCGGCAAGCAGCGCCCGGGCTTCCGCGTGCACGCGCTCGGGCGAAAGCGTCGTCAGGCATTCGGAAAGCTTGCCGCCGCCGCAGCCGTCGATGCCGCACGGCCGGCAGGGGTGCTCGCGCGAAGTG
>DATKJP010000131.1:0-1527 GCA_035543635.1 Casimicrobiaceae bacterium | reverse complement strand
GTAGATCACCAGCCACACGACCAGCGGCACGAGCATTTTCCAGCGGTTCTTCAATTGCGCCTCCCAACGCCTGATGCCGCCGCGCTCGCGCTTCTATACGCGGAAGTCGCCGGTGCGATACCGCGGGCACAGCATCTTCAGGAGGAGCGCCGCAATCTCCGCGTCCCTTCCCGCGCGGGCCCCAATGGCCCGCTCAATCAGAAGAGTTTATCGCCGCGCGAGTGGCACTGCTAGATGAGTCGCGTACGCTCCGGCGGCGCGAAGCGCGCGCCGGACGAGGCAAGCTACGTTCCGCGGTGTCTATCGGCGGGCGCTTGCGTCACGGCGGCCTTGGGGGTAGCCGGCAGCGCGGTCGTCTCCTCGGCGTTCTTCGTCACTTCGAAAAGCGCCAGATAGAGCAGCGTGAAGGCTATTGCCGCGATAAGCAGAGCAACAAAGTTTCTCATGGACGAGCTCCTTTCCGTCGCTGCCTCGTCGTCGATAAGAACCTCAGGCCGGCCGGAGTGAGCGACGGCGTTCGTTTGCGGGCGCGATCGCCGGGGCGTGCGTCCTGATCTTGCGTCTGTTCGGCGTTATCGGCGCTCCCTTGCGCGGTCGCTTCAGCGCGCGGGCACCCGGCGGCGCCTGGTCGCGACCTTCGCTGCGATGCAGGCTCGGTCCGAGGTCGCGCGAGAGGTTGCAGGCGGTGTTGACCAGCCCCAAGTGGGTAAACGCCTGCGGGAAATTGCCGAGCATTCGATGTGACGCGATGTCGTACTCCTCGGAGAACAGCCCGACGTCGTTGCGCAGCGCGAGAAGACGCTCGAACAGCGCCGTGGCCTCCGCGTGCCGGCCGCCGAGCGCGTAGTTGTCGGCGAGCCAGAACGAACACGGAAGAAACGCACCTTCGCCCGGTGGAAGCCCATCGACGCCCGTCTCCGTCCGATAGCGTACGACCAGGCCGTCGGTCATCAAATCCCGCTCGATTGCGCGCACGGTGCTCTGCACGCGCGGATCGGAGGGAGGGAGGAAACCGACGATCGGAATCAGCAACAGGCTCGCGTCGGTGTGCTTCGCGCCGTAGTATTGGACGAAGGTTCCGCGCTTCGCGTCGTAGCCTCGTGCGCAGATCTCCTGATGGATCTGTCGCCGAAGCCCTCGCCACCGGTCGATCGGTCCCCGCAGTTTCGCCTGCTCTATCGCCTTGACGGCTCGATCGAACGCGACCCACGCCATCACCTTCGAGTGCGTGAAATGCCGCAGCGGTCCACGAACCTCCCAGATTCCGTTGTCGGGCCGCGACCAGATTCCCTCGAGAAACTCGAGCAGAACGCATTGCAGCCGCCAACATGCGTCGTCCGGATCGAGCCCGGCAGCCCTTGCGACGTGAAGCGTATCCATGATTTCGCCGAATACATCGAGCTGAACCTGCCCGGCGGCCGCGTTGCCTATGCGGACCGGTTTCGAGTCTGCGTACCCGCGCAGCCAGTCCAGTGCGCGCTCGGACAGATCGCGTTCGCCGGCGACCCCGTAGAGGGCCTGCAGATC
>DATKJP010000130.1:0-11476 GCA_035543635.1 Casimicrobiaceae bacterium | reverse complement strand
GTTCCCAGAGATCGGAAGCTTTCCCAGGCAATGCCCTGCGGATCGGTGATCCAGTACTTGTCCGAAATTGAGTAGCAGCAGTTCGCTCCTTTTTCGGCGACGATCGTGCCGTCGGCCTGGCGCAGATCGGCATGGATGCCTTCCAGCTCCTCCTCGGTCTCGGCCTGCAGCCCGAGATGGTTGATGCCGGTGTGTGCGCCTCGTCGCGAGATCGCGAAGTTGAGCCGCGGATCGTCCAGCATCCATTTCGCGTAATCGGGTTTGACGACTTCGGGCTCGGCGCCGAAGAGCGCCGAGTAGAAGCGGATGCTTTCCGCCAGATCGGTCACCGCGACGTGCACATGGAAACGTTTCACGGCGTCCTCCTCATTGGATCGACATTTCCAACATTATCGAAATTAAGAGATTTCGTCAAGAAGCCTGGCGCCCTGCTCCTGCAGATCATGGCCGGCGCAAGCTCATGCCGGAGATGATCTTGCCCGGCGGTGCGTCCCCTGTCGGTCGAGATGCCCTACCCACGGCAGCTCTCGCCGACCGGCAGCTCGACCAGCCTCATTGGTAATTTCTACAAAGGTCTGTCGCGTTCGACCGAACGCTGTGCCTCCCCGCGCGCAGACTCTCGTGGCAAGCGCACCGCTCTCGCCCGTTCGGCCCGCTGTCGTCGGCGTTCTGCCGACACCGGCGGTGTCGAAATCCGCCAACCTCCTGTGGCGGAATGCTTATTGCATGACTTTGGTTGCGCGAGGGCCTGGCTGTTCCTGTCTAACCCGATGAGCGCGTCGAGCTTCGCTGGGCCGCGCGCGGGATGTTTTCGTTTAGAGAAGGAGGGCGTCATGTGTCCAGACGACAAGACTCTTGTATCGGACCGAAGCCTCGACGAGGCGAAAGCCGCCGAGCCGGTCACAGATGATCGCCAGGCTGAATTCATCGACAACCTGGCCGGTTTCGCCCGCCGCCGCCAGGCCGAAAGCTGGTCGGGCACGCTGGAAAGCTTTCTCGAGACCATCGTGCGCGCTAACCCGGCGCTTGCTGCGCGCACGGCCCAGCAGTACGTCTGGGACATGCTGCAATGGCAGAGCAAGGAGGACGAAAAGGGCGTGCCGCGCTGCACGCTGCTATCCGATGAGCTATTCGGCATTGACGACCCCATTGCCCGCGTAGTCGATTATTTCAAGGCGGCCGCGGCGGGCTCGGAAGTCGGCCGGCGACTGCTGCTGCTGCTCGGCCCTCCGTCGGGCGGGAAGTCGACCCTAGTGATTCTGCTCAAGCGTGGGCTCGAGGAATACAGCTATATGGACGCTGGCGCGCTGTACGCGGTAAGCGGCTGCCCGGTGCACGAGTCGCCGCTGCATTTGATTCCTCATTCCTTGCGCGACAAGTTCCGCGACACCTACGGGGCCGAGATCCTGGGCGAAGTCTGCCCGTCGTGCCGCATCCGTATCGACCAGGAGTTCGGCGGCGACTTCATGAAGATGCCGGTAGAACGCATCTTCATCTCCGAAGCGGGAAGAATGGGCATCGGCACGTATGCACCGCACGATCCCACGACCGCTGATCTCGCCGACCTGGTTGGGTCGGTCGACCTGTCCAAGGTCGCGGAATTCGGCGACGAAGGCGATCCGCGCGCCTGGTCGTGGTCGGGGTCGGTCTATGCCTCGAGCCGGGGCCTGCTCGAAATGATCGAGATCCTCAAGGTGAAGCGCGAGTTCCTCTACCTGCTGCTGACGCTGACACAGGAGAAAAACGTCAAGGTGTCACGCTTCCCGCTGATTTATGTGGACGAGACGATCGTCGCGCACACCAACCTGGCCGAGTTCCGCAAGTTCCTGCAGGAGAAAGAGAACGAGGCGTTGCTCGACCGCATGGTCGTGATCCAGGTGCCGTACACGCTCGATTATCGCGCCGAGGCGAAGATCTATCGCAAGCTCATCTCCACCGCCGAGCCGGCATTCCGGGAGGTGCACCTCGATCCGCATGTGCTCCATACCGCGGCAGTGTTCGCGATCCTGACACGGCTGCGCGAAGGTGACGAGAAAGGCTCGGACCTACTGTCCAAGCGAGTGCGCCTGCAAGCGGGCGAGAACATCGACGGGGTGAGCCGCGCCGACGCCGAAAGGCTAACCGAGCGCTTCCCCGACGAGGGCCTCGGCGGTGTCAGCCCGCGCTTCATCATCAACGCGCTCTCCGCGGCGATGATCAAGTCGGAGACGCGCAGCCTCACAACGATGGACGTGCTGCTGGCCCTCAAGGACGGCATCGAGAGCGACGCTCGAATCGATCCCAAGGAGAAGCGCCGCTGGATCGATTTCCTGGTGCTGGCTCGCAAGGATTTCTACAACCGCTGGGTGAAGGAGGACGTGCACAAGGCGCTGTTCGTATCTTTCGAGCAGGAGGCGCAGGAGCTGCTCGACAAGTACGTCGACGAGGTCGAGGCGTCGCTCGATAGCCGCAAGCTCAAGGACCCGATCAGCAACGAGGAGCGCGACCCCGACGAGCGGATGCTGCGCGCAGTCGAAGAGAAGATTCAGATCTCGGACTCGGGCAAGCACTCGTTCCGCCAGGAAGTCGTGCGCAAGGCAATGGGCGCCTACAAGCGAGGCGAGAAGTTCACGCTCGACAGCCACGCGCCGCTGCACGATGCGATCGAGCACTATCTGTTCGAGCAGCGACGCGACGTGCTGCGTCTCGTCAGCTCGACGACTCGCCCTGAGGAGGAAACGCAGCAGAAGATCTCCGCGGTGGCGAAGCGGCTGGTCGATGACTACGGTTACGACGAGCACAGCGCCAGGGAAGCGCTGAACTACGTAACCACGCTCCTCGCCCAGGAGTGACGATGAGGCGGCGCACCCAAGCGCTGCTATCCCCAGCGGAGCCACCGGCAGCGGACAGCCGCGTGCGCTTCGTCGCCGAATCGCCTTGGTACGAGCTTTTCTCGCGCGGTGCGCGCGATTGGCTGCGCCATAATCAGAAGGTGCGGCAGGCGGTACGCGCCCAGATCGTCGATCTGCTGGCGGACAGCGATCTGATCACGCAGTCCAGCGAGCGCACGGTGCGCGTGCCGGTGAAGATGCTCGAGCACGCGCGTTTCAAGCTCGCGGATGCGCAAAAGCAGACCGGCGCGGGACAGGGTGCGGCGCGGACGGGCGATACGCTGCGGCCGCTCGGAGTCGATCAGGGCGAGAGCGGCGCTCAGGGGCAAGGCGGGAACGAGGAAGGTGGCTTCAAGCTTCAGCTGGAATTTCAGGTCGACGATCTGATCGACTGGCTTGCCGAAGACCTTTCGTTGCCGGACTTGCGGCCGAAGGCTGGCGCGACGGTCCGCGACGAGGAGATCGTGCGCGAAGGCACGGGTAAGCGCGGCATCCGGGCGCGACTCGATCGCCGCTGGACGCTCAAGCAAGCGCTCAAACGACGAGCCATCCAGCGCGATCCGGCGCCGTTCACCGACGACGACCTTCGCTTCCACCAGCTTCGCGTGCGGCCGAGGCTGTCCAGCAACGCGGTCGTGTTCTTCGCGCTCGATGTTTCGATGAGTATGACCGAGGCCGAACGTAAGCTCGCCAAGACTTTCTTCTTCTTCGCCTTGTCCGGCCTGCGCCGCCAGTACAACCGCATCGACGTGCGCTTCATCGCCCACACGACCGAAGCCTGGGAGTTCCCGGAGCAGCAGTTCTTCGAGGTGACCGGCAGCGGCGGCACGGCCGCCTCCTCCGCGTTCCGGCTTGCGCTGCAGCTGATGAAAGAGCATTACGCGCCGTCGCAATACAACGCCTATCTCTTCTACGCGTCCGACGGCGAAAACGCAGCCGACGACCGCGTGCCCGCATCCGAGACGCTGGCAGCGCTCGCGGAGCAGATGAATTACATCGGCTACCTCGAGAGTCGTCCCGGAACGACGCGCTTCACCCAGACCAACATGCGCTCGATCGTCGGCGAGCTGATCGACAGCGGCGCGCAGGTCGGAAGCCAGGTCGTGGCAGACGTCGGCGACGTCTGGCAGGCGATACGCCATTTCTTCGTCCACGAGACTCGCCAGTCGGAAGAGGCGCGGAGCATCGCATGAGCATGCTGGCCGACTACGCCGCCAAGATCGAAGAGCTTGCACATCGGCTCGGCATGAGCTATCACGCGGTGGACTTCGAGCTGGTGCCGGACCGCTTCATGATGGAGACCGCCGTGTACGGGCTGCCGGTGCGCATGCCGCACTGGTCCTTCGGCGTGCGCTACATTCGCCATCTCGTTCAGCGAAACATGGGACATTCGCGCATCTTCGAGGTCATGTTTCCCGGCGACCCGTGTCGCGCCTACCTCGTCGACAACAACTCGCTCGCGGAGAACATCCTCGTCGTGGCCCATGTGCTTGGCCACGCCGACTTCTCGTATCGCAACGCGCTGTTCCGCCGATCCATGGAGATGATGGGCGGGCGCATCCTCGAGCAGGCGGCCGCTCGCGCGCACCGGATCGAAGCCGCGCTGGTCGAACACGGCCAGGAGCAGGTCGAGGCCGTGCTCGACGCGGCGCTGTCGCTCGAGGCACACATCGACGTCAATCGTCGGGTCTACCGGACTTCCAATGGCAACGGCGAAGAACCGGCTCCAGCGGAAGAGGAAGACCCGTTCCAGGCGCGGTGGCGCGAATTGCCCGGTGAAACGACACCGGCTCCATCCGAGGACGCGGCGCCGCGCATGACCTCGCCGCAACCCGAGTACGACCTGCTGTGGTTCATCGCCCACCACGGTCCCGACTTGGAAGGCTGGGAGCGCGACATTTTTCTCGCGGTACGAGAGGAATCGTTTTATTTCTATCCGGTGTTCGCCTGCCAGATCATGAACGAGGGGTGGGCCTCCTACTGGCACGCCCGGCTGCTGCGCGAGGCGGACTTCCTTCCGGAGGATATCTACGTGCCCGCGATCAAGGCGCATTCCGACGTCGTGCGACCTCACGCTACCGGGCGCACGCTGGCTCTCTCGGTCAACCCGTACCATCTCGGCTTCTCGATGTGGGAGAAAATCGTCGAGATGCGGGGCCTCGAGGCGGCGCGCCGAATCTGCGCAGAAGAGGACGACTTCGGTTTCGTGCGCAACTATCTCGACCCGGAGCTGGCGGAAGGGCTCGATCTGTTCGTCTTCGAGGCGGCAGCCGACGGCTCGATCAAGATCGTCTCGCGCCACATCCATGCCGTGCGCGAGGCGATTCTCGCGCCTCGCTTCAACTTCGGCGCCCCGCGAGTGGCGGCAACCAACGTCGATATCGATGGTAGCCTGAGCCTCGCCCACGATCACGCCAGCGACGGCCGGGGTCTCGACCTCGAGCGGGCCGAGCATGTGCTCGACTACGTCGCCCGCGTATGGCGGCGGCCCGTGACGCTCACCACGGTCGACGATCGCGGCAATCGCCGGCTGGACGTTCGCCCTCACTAGCTTCGACACGGCGTTGGGTCCGAGCACGACCTGACGCCGGTCAAACCCCCGCCGCATTTTCTGTCTAGAATAGTGGCCCTCCGACAGGGCTCCCTATGCGGCTGGCCAAATACGTCAAGTTTCGCGAAGAGAAATTCGGCGGTGTGCTCTTCGAGACGCGCAGCGAGAAAGTGTTCACCCTCAATTCCGTCGCGACCGCCGTCGTGCGCGAGATCGTGGCGGGTCACCCCGCGCCCGAAATCGTCAAGCACATGAAGGAGCGCTTCCGCGATCCGGACCAGGCGATCGAGAAGGAGGCCGAGGCATTCATCGCCGACCTGCGCGCCAAGGGGCTGGCGGAGGACTAACGTTGGATTCGCCGGTGAACACGTCTGCAGCATCTCCGCCGGTCCCGGCCAAGACCCCTGCGGCTACCGAGTCGGGCGATCTCGGCGCGCCCCTCTATGTCGCCTGGCAGATCACCAACGAGTGTAATCTCGCCTGCCTGCATTGCATCGAGGAGAGCGGGCCGGGCAAGGCGTTTCGCGACGAGCTCAATCGCGATCAGGTCTTCGCGGTACTCGAGCAAATGCTCGACCAGGAAGTGCCGTACATGTCTTTCTCGGGCGGCGAGCCAATGGTGCACCCGCTCTTCTTCGAGATGGTCGAGTACGTGTGTGCGCGGAGTGGTCAGCTCAAGATCGAGACCAATGGCCATTACCTTACGCCGGAGAATTGCGCGCGCATGAAGTCCCTCGGTGTGAAAGCGGTGCAGGTGAGCCTCGACGGAGCATCGTCCGCGACCTTCAACCGCATGCGCGTGCGCGGCAATTTCAACGTCACCGTGGAAGGCGTGCGCCATTTGCGCGCGGCCGACGTGCCGATCGAGATCAACTTTTCGCCGACCAAGTTCAATGCGCACGAAGTCGGAGCCTGTGTCGACATGGCCTGGGAGCTCGGCGCCTATAGCTTCTACACCGGACGCACAATGTACACGGGCAACGCCGTCAAGGCCTGGCGTCACGTCGCGCCTTCGGAGGAGCAGTACGCGGTGTTCTTCGAGACGCTCCATGCGAAGACCGAGGAATACCGCGGCCGCATGCGCGTCCATTTCCACGAGATGGGATTGCTCGAGGAGTTGCGCTACCGGCTGCATCATCCCGCCGCACTCCTGATCGTGCTGCCGAACGGACTGGTCAAGCTCATCAACGCCCTGCCGTTCGTGTGCGGCGATCTGCGCAAAGAATCGCTGGCGGAGATCTGGGCCAACTTTCAGCGTGCCTGGCAGGACCCGCGCGTTGCGAAGTTCGTGGAAGACTTGGCACACGATCCGCGCAAGACCGCAGCGCTGCATCAATGGGTCTATCTCTGACGCCGCCGCACCATCCGGTTGCCGCGGCGCGGTCGCCGCTGCGGCGGCTGCTGCTCGTTCTTAGCCTCGTTCGCTATCGCTTCTTTCTTTATGCGGGACTGCTTCCCTATCTGCTCGGCGCAGCCTGGGCGTACGGAATGGCGCGCACGATCGACATGCTGCTCTTCTGGAGCGGGCTCTGCGGCGTCGTGCTCGCGGTCGTGGGCGTCGAGGCGTTCAACGAATATTTCGATTCGCGGATGGGCACCGACCGCGTGTTCAACACCGAGGATCTGCCGCCGATGTCGAACGGCGTGCTGTGGCTCGGCGTCGCGGCTTTCGCGGGCGCGCTGGCGATCGGAATCTATCTCACCGTGCGCGGAGGCTGGCCGATCCTCGCCTTCGCGCTCGCCGGCGGCGCCGCCGCCATCTTCTACGTCGCTCCGCCCATTCGCTGGGCCTATCGCGGGCTCGGCGAGACGGTGATCGCACTCTCCTACGGACCATGGATGGTGCTCGGCAGCCTTTATCTTCACACCCGCGTGATCGAATGGCACGCGCTCTGGGCTTCGCTCGTGCCGGGGTTGATCATCATGGCGCTCGCCGTCGTCAACGCGATTCCCGATTTCCACCAGGACCGGCTCGTGGGCAAGCGCAATCTCGTGGTGCGACTCGGCCGCCGCCGCGCTGTGGTCCTTTATCTCGCGCTTGCGACCGCGGGGCTCGCTACCGTTCCGATCGGCGTGGCCGCAGGCGAATTTCCGGCCACCTCGCTCGCCGCCCTCCTCGCTGTCCCGCTACTCGTCGCAAGCGCGCGCCGCGCACGCAACACCTACGAGAAACCGCGTGAATTCGTGCCCGCTATCCGCGCGATCGTGGCCTGTTACGTCGCGGCCGTGACGCTCTTCACGCTCGCAATCGCGATTCAACCGTGGATCACGCGCTGACGCATCGCATCGATCGGCTCGGCGCGCCACTCTTCGTCGCCTGGCAGATCACGCGCGATTGCGACCTCGCCTGCCTGCACTGCTGCACCGAATCGGCGCCGGGTAAGCGGCTACACGACGAGCTGACCGGCGAAGAGGCGTTGCGGCTCGCCGAGGACGTCGTGCGCAGCGAAGTTCCCTACGTGATGCTTTGCGGCGGGGAGCCGCTGGTATCGCCGCATTTCTTCACGCTCGCAGAGACGCTCGGCCGTGCGGGCGTGCAGCTCAAGATCGAAACCAACGGCCAGCGCTTCGACGGGGACGTTGCCGAGCGGCTCGCGCGGCTGCCGATTCGCTCCATCCAGATCAGTCTCGACGGGGACACGCAGGCAGTCTACGAACGACAGCGCCCGGGAGGATCGCTTGCCAAGGCGCACGCCGCCTGCCGCGCGGCGCGCGATGCGGGCCTTCCGCTGGAGGTAACTTTCGCGCCGACGCGGATCAACATCGACGAAGCGGCGGCGGTCATCGAGCGTGCGCGAGGATTCGACGCCTTCCGCTTCAACACCGGCAAGCTGATGCGCGTCGGAACGGCGGCCCGCCTCTGGGATCGCCTCGCGCCATCAGACGCTGAATATGAATCATTCTTGACACTGCTCAAACGCCAGAGCAAAAGCGTTGGAAGCCCGATGGAACTCTGCTATATTCCCCTCGCCCTCGAGGATGGGCTGCGCGCCAGCCTCGATGATCCGCCCGCGACTCTGCTGGTGCTGCCAAACGGGTGGGTCAAGGTCGCCGCCGCGCTTCCGCACATTTGCGCGGACTTGCGGAGAGCGACTCTGCAGGAGGCCTGGGCGGCCTACCGCAACGCCTGGCGGGATGAAGGAGTACTCGCTGCGGTGCGCGATGCAGTTGAACACGAGTCGCAACACGCGGAAGCCAACCGCTGGCGTGCGTTGTCGATTGCCCACGTCTGACCGAACGGAGGCAAGATGAGCGAGTTGAACCTGACGCTGGAAGGACAGAAGACCGCCCAGCAGGTCGCGACCGAGAAGGTCGATCCGAGCGAAAAGCCGGTGTGGGAAAAACCCATCATGGAGGACGTCTCGGAACAGGTGATGGCGCAGCCGTACATCCGCTTCACCTGAGATTCACGAGCTGGCGGTAAATGGGTGGGCGCTCGGTCGAAGAATACCGGGCGCCGCTTTTTTTTGCCTGGCAACTGACCAACCGCTGCAACGGACGCTGCCTCGCCTGCTGTGAGGAATCCGGCCCCGACAAGGCCTGGCCCGACGAGCTGACGCGCGACGAAGCGCTAGCCCTCGCCCGCGGAATCATCGACTTCGGCATTCCCTACGTCGCGTTCGGCGGCGGCGAGCCGCTCGGCGTGGCGCATTGCTGGGAGCTCTTCGATCTTCTCGCCGGCGCTGGCGTGGGGCTCAAGCTCGAGACCGACGGCAGCCGAATCGATGACGCGGCGGCAGATCGCCTCGTGGCGCTCGCGGCGGACTCCGTACAGATTTCGGTCGACGGCGCCACCGCCGCGACGCACGACAGGCTGCGCCCCGGGTCGAGCTTCGCCGGCGCCATTGCGGCGATCAAGAGACTGGTGGCACGCAACCTCGCTCCACAGTTCGTCTTCGTCCCCAATCGACTCAATCTGCACGAGATCGTCGCTGCATATGATCTCGCGAGCACGCTGGGTAGCAGCATCTTCGTTACGGGGCCGATGATGCGGATCGGCCGCGCTGCGGCGGCTTGGGACGACCTGGCTTGCGCGGAGGATGAATGGCGCCGCGCCGTTGATGTTTTGCAGGAGCGAGCACGATCGAGCCGGAGCAGGACGTCACTTTCGATCTATCCCTGGGACATTCTCACCGAAATCGAGACTCGCCTGGAGAGCCCTCAGGCGATGCTGCTCTGCGTACCTAACGGGAAAGTGAAACTCCTCAATGCCCTGCCCTTCGCACCCGCCGATCTGCGGCGCAACTCGTTGCCGGAGGCCTGGCAGGCGTATCGCGACGCGTGGCGCTCTCCGGAGGTGAGCGCCTTCGTCGCCGCCGTTCGCTCCGATCCAACCCTGCTGCGCCACGCCAATGAAACGTGGCCGGTGCAGTCCGTGCGAAGCGTCTGATCGCCTAGGGCGTGAACTGCGGATGGATCAGTCTCTCCAGCGAGAACAGCTCGTCCCACTTCGCTTGCGTCAGCAGCTTGCGCTCCTTCACTACGATGTCGTGCAGCGACTTGCCAGTCTCGTAGCCCTCGCGCGCGATCTCGGCGCACTGCTTGTAGCCGAGCGATGGCTTCAGCACCGTGACGATGCCGAGCGAGTTGAGAACCATGTCGCGCGTGCGCGCGGCGTTGGCGGTGATACCGTCGATGCAATGCATGCGCAGGCTGTTGACCGCATGCTCCATGGTCGCGATCGAGGTGAAGAGCGCAAAGGTGATCACGGGCTCCATCACGTTCAACTGGAGCTGGCCCGCCGAGGCGGCCAGCGTCACCGTGAGGTCCAGCCCGATCACAAGGAAGCTAACCTGGTTGACGACCTCCGGGATCACCGGGTTGACCTTGCCCGGCATGATCGAGCTGCCCGGCTGCATCTGCGGCAGGTTGATCTCGTGGAGGCCGCAGCGGGGACCGGATGCCAGCAGGCGGATATCGTTGCAGATCTTGGTGAGCTTGGCCGAGGTTCTCTTCAGCACGCCTGATAGCAGCACGTAGGCGCCCGTGTCCGACGTGGCCTCGACCAGGTCGCTTGCCAGGATGAACTTGAAGCCGGTCAGCTCGGACAGGTACTTGGTCGCCAGTTCGGGATAGCCAGGCGCCGCGGTGACCATGGTGCCGATCGCGGTCGCGCCAAGGTTGATCTCATGCAGAAATTGCCGCACCTCGGCGATGCGCAGTACCTCCTCTCCGATCGTCGTGCCCCAGCCGTGAAACTCCTGGCCGAGCGTCATCGGCACCGCGTCCTGGAGGTGCGTGCGGCCCATCTTGAGCACGCTGTCGAACTCGCGCCCTTTGGCGAAGAACGCATCCTGCAGTTTCGTGAGCGCGTTCATGTAGCTCGCGAGTCGCAGGATCAGCGCCAGCCTGAACGCGGTCGGGTAGACGTCGTTGGTCGACTGCCCGAAGTTCACGTGATCATTCGGGCTCAGGTACTGATATTCGCCCTTGCCGTGGCCGATCTGCTCGAGCGCGAGATTGGCGATGACCTCATTCGCGTTCATGTTGGTCGACGTGCCGGCGCCGCCCTGGATGAAATCGGTGACGAACTGCTCGCGCATCTCGCCCGCGATCAAGCGGTCGCAGGCCGCGGCGATCGCGTTCGCGATCTTCGCGTCGAGAACGTTCAGGTCCCGGTTCGCGAGCGCCGCCGCCTTCTTCACATAGCCGAAGGCCTTGACGAAGTTCGGCTCCAGCGACATCGGAATGCCGGTGATGTAGAAGTTTTCCTTCCCGCGCAGTGTCTGCACGCCGTAATAGGCGGAATCCGGAATCTCGCGCTCGCCAAGAAAATCCTTTTCGATCCGATGACTCATGAGTGATCCTCCTGCAGGTGGGGTGCGCCGGAATCCGTCAATGTCCCGGACGCGATTGTCCAATCGGCGACGACGCGGAACGTGGTCGGCGGACTCCGCTCATTGTGCGCGCGTTCGGTCCAGCCGTGTTGATCCGCCTCAATCCGGATGAACAATACGAGCGGGCGGGCAGCGTTTTTCGCGTGCCGCCCGAAGCGTGTAGGTCCTGAGCAAGCCTTCCTCGGAGGCCTGGAGGAAGGCGTCGCCCAGGCCCCGCC
>DATKJP010000129.1:0-2056 GCA_035543635.1 Casimicrobiaceae bacterium | reverse complement strand
CGGTTCGGCCGCGGCCGCGGCGGCAAATCTGTGCGCGGCAGCGGTCGGCACCGAGACCGACGGATCGATCACGGGTCCGTCGGCGGTCGAGAACATCTTCGGCTTGAAGCCGACGCTCGGGCTCATCTCGCAGGACGGAATCGTTCCGATCAGTCATCAACAGGACACCGCCGGTCCCATGGCGCGCAGTGTGACCGACGTGGCTATTCTGCTTGGAATCATGCAGACGCCGTTCGGCGCCGTTGCCGGACATCCGCTACCGAGCGACTACACGCAATTTCTGCAGCGAGGTTCGCTCCGGGGCAAACGGATCGGCCGCGACGTCCGCTATTTCGATTACAACTACTTCGGCAGCGGCATTCCGGGCGATGAAGAGACGGTCGCTTTCGCCGAAAACGCGTTGGCCACGATGCAAGCTCTCGGTGCGACGATTGTCGACACCGACACCGGCGACGTCTTCGCTTACACCGGAGACGAGTTCACCGCTTTGCTGTTCGAGTTCAAAACACAAATCACGCAATATTTGCAGACGCTATCCCATACCAACATGCTTACGCTCGCGGACTTGATCGCGTTCAATGACGCGCATTGCGTCCAGGAGCTCCCTTACTATGGCCAGGACGTCTTCGAGGCTGCCCAGATGCAAGGCGATCTGAGCGATCCGACCTACATTGCGGCGCGTACCCATGCGACGGGCGCTGCTCGCGCCGGAATCGATGGCGCGATGATGCGTGATCGCCTGGATGCGATCGTTGCGCCGCACCTGACCAATTCGACCGGGCCGGCGGTCGCCGGCTATCCGAATTTCTCGATGCCCGTCGGCGTCCGATCCTCCGGCAGGCCAGCAGGCATGCTGATGTACAGCACCTTCATGCACGAACCGCAGTTGCTGGCGATGGCCTACGATCTCGAGCAGGCGCTGCAGCCGCGGCAACAACCGCGCTTGCAGGGATCGATCATTCCAATTCCGAACGCGGGCTTGTGCACTCAGCCGCATCAGCCGCAAGGTAAGGCCCACCTGCCTCACGGCCGCATCTTCTAAAGACCGAGCCGGACTGGCCGTACGACTGCGAAACGCGCTGGCGCGCGAAGCGGTATGGCGTTGCAGTGAGCGCAAGCGTACGATGCGCAAACTGCCGGCTCGACCAGAAGGCCGGCTCCGATTCCGCGTTTTCCGATATCGACGGAGGAAACCATGGCTTATCACCTCGAAGGGCGCCTGCTGGAAGTCTGCAATTGCCGAGTGCTCTGCCCGTGCTGGATCGGCGAGGACCCCGACTTTGGCACCTGCGACACGATCGTCGCGTGGCACTTCGACAAGGGCACGATCGACGGCGTCGACGTGACCGGCAGAACGATCGCGATGATCGCGCACGTTCCCGGCAACATTCTGCAAGGCAACTGGACCGCAGCCGTCTATCTCGACGACAAGGTGTCGAAGGCGCAGGAAGACGCGCTGCTTGATGTCTACACCGGCAAGAAGGGCGGGCCGATCGCGGAGCTCGCGAAGCTCGTCGGGAAGGTTGTCTCCGTCGAGAAGGTTCCCGTCACGTTCACGGTCCAGGGCGGCAGAGGCACGCTCAAGCTCGGCGACGCCGGCTACGCGGAGCTCGAGCCGTATACGAGTGCCGCCGGCCACACGACGACGCTCACCGACACGGTGTTCTCGACGGTGCCAGGGGCTCCGGTGTTCGTCGGCAAGGCGCCGCGCTACCGCTCGAAGAACGAGAAGGTCGGCATCGACCTCGACATCAAGGGTCACAACGCGCTGCAGAGCACGTTCGTGTTCCAGTCCTGACGGGCGAGCGCTTCCGGGTCGTTCACTCTCCGGCGGCGCGCTCGGATTCGTGATGGCGGACGCAGGAGAGAGCGCTGCCGGACCTCGCGATGCAATCTCGAGGGCGGGCGAGCGCGAGCTGACGCTCGTCGCGCTGTTGGGTCTGCTCGCGGCCGCGTCGTGGGGCGCGCTGTTGGCGTGGAGCGCGAGCCCCTACGCGCGCTACCTTGTGCACGACAGCTGGGGTGACGTCGGGGCGCTCGCCGCGCTGTGCCGCTC
>DATKJP010000128.1:0-4043 GCA_035543635.1 Casimicrobiaceae bacterium | reverse complement strand
TGTCACAGTCCCAGTAGAAGCATTGCCGCCGACGACGCTCGCGGGGTTGAGCACCAGAGTGGTTAGTGCCGCAGCGACGGCAGGATTGACCGTCAGCGTCGTCGTCTTGGTGATGTGGTTGTAACCGGCTGAGAGCGTGATCAAGTTCTGGGTCGCCACACCCGAGGTCGTGATCCCGAAAATCGCGGAGCTCGCGCCCTGCAGGATCGATACGTTCGCGGGAACGACTGCCACGTTGCTCGCGCTCGACAGCGTCACGTTGAGACTGGAGGTCGCTGGCGCGCTGAGCGTCACGGTGCCGGTCGACGGGCTGCCGCCAACGACCGCATTCGGGCTCGCGCTGATCGAAGCAAGCGCGGGCGCGCTCACCGATGGCGTCCAGCCGAGTGTAATCACATCGAAGTCGCTCGCGCTCAGGAGCGAGAACGCGGGATTGAGAACGTTGTTGTTCCAACGCGTGTCGAACGTGCCGGTGATGAACATGTCGCTGCCGTTGTCGGCAACGATGAGCCCGTACTTCTGCATGGCGCGAAAGATCTTCTGCACGTTCCCGTCGGTGGTGCGCAGCGCCGGATCCTGCCCGCCGACATTGGTCTTCAAGCGAAGCCGTGCGCCCATCGGGAGCGCACCAGCGCTCGACCCCGCTCGGTGCGACGCAGGGTAGACATAGCCGTTGGTTGCGCGCACGGTGACGCGGAATGCATGCCCGATGTCGATGACCGCCGGATTCCATGCCTCGTCGTAGCGCACCAGGCCCGGCAGGATCGCGAGGCCGGCCGCATCGGCGGAAGTCCAGCCGTCGGGGCGGCGGTTATTGGTGTTCATGTCGAAGAACGCGCCCGAGCCTGCGTACCACTGCGAGGCCGTTGTGTCATAGAAGACGTTGTACAGCTCGTAGAGATAGTTGTTCGTGCAGTCGATCACGAGAAGATGCCGGTCCTGCGAGCTGCGTTGATCGACGTTCGCGGGCGATCCGCCTTCGACCCAATGCGGCTGCGTGATCGCCTGCGCCGGCAGCGGATAGAACGGAAAGCTCTGACCCGTCGAGTGATTGACTCCGTCGCTTTCGTCCGAGTAGAGGAAGCTCACAGCGAGCTTCGGCTGGCTGCCGTCGACGATCGCGTAGGGCATGCCGTAGATCGCCACGCTTCCCGGCGACACCTCGCCGCCGAAATCGGGATGAAGATGGCGCGTCCCGCCGTTGTTGATGAAGGCGATGAAACTAACGGAATTGGGATCGACTGGCGCGGCCGAGATATCCGTGTTCCACCAGTTGTCCAGCGGGAAGAGCGGCAGCGGCGCCGGCGCTGCGCCTTCGACTGGAACCGAGGCGGGACACTGTGCAGCTGCGGGTTCGACCATGAACAGCCACAAACCGACGGCGAGCAGAACAAGCGCGATCCTCGAGCGCATCGCTATCTCCCTGAAGCCGGTGCCTCGCGCCTTCGGGCCTCGCCGTCCCCGTGGCGTCGGTGCAATATGCTGTTGTCATAATACCGGTTCAGCCTGCGCAGTGCAAGCGCTGCATAATTAGGGGAGCGGCTAATGCGGCCGTTATTGACCCACTTTCTGTCGTGACAATCTTTTGCCTGATTCACAGCAGCGGCCAGGGCCCGGGCGGATGGAGGCTGTTGACCGAAGAACTCGCAGCGCGTGGCCATGACACGATCACGCCGGCATTTCACGTAAGCGAAACTGACAAGGGCGCCGAGTGGCATGCGCAGGCGCTGGTCGAAGAGCTGCGGCAAACCGAACATCGACCGTCAGACGTCGTTTGTGTCGCCCATTCTGCAGGCGGGATGTTTCTTCCCGTGCTCGCCAGCATCTGGCCGCCGCGACAGATGATCTTTCTGGCGGCTCTCGTTCCGCGCCCTGGAATCAGCATCATCGATCAGTTACAGGGCGATCCGTCGATGGTCAACCCGGCGTGGGCGGGAAAAGATCCGATGAAAGACGGCGTCGCACTGGAGTTCCTGTACCACGACTGCCAGCCCGATCGAATCGAGTGGGCACTCTCGACTCGTGTGGACTTCTATGCGAAGCGGGCGATGGAGGAACCCTGTCCGCTCGTCGCGTGGCCATCCATTCCATCGGCTTACATTGTCTGTCGCGACGATCGAACCATCAGCCCGCACTGGCAGCGCGTGGCGGCGCGTGAATGGCTCGGCGTGGAGCCGCTCGAGCTGCCGGGCGGGCATTGTCCGAATGTCAGTCGACCCGACGCGCTGGCGGCCATACTGGAAAAGTGCACGCGTTGATATGCATGGCCTGAAAGCGCTCGTGTTCGATGTCTTCGGCACGCTGGTCGATTGGCGCAGCTCGATTGCACGCGAGGCGCGCGTCATACTCGCGCCGCTCGGCGCTGCGATCGACTACGACGCGTTCGCCGATGCCTGGCGCGCCGAATATCAACCGACGATGGAAGGGGTTCGCAGCGGCCGTCTTCCGTTCAGCAAGCTCGACGTGCTCCATCGGCGCAATCTCGATGCGATTCTGCCGCGCTTCGGGCTCGGCCATCTCGCTGAAGCGACGCGCGTCGATCTCAACCTCGCGTGGCATCGGCTCGATGCCTGGCCGGACGTCACCGCGGGCCTCATGAGACTGCGGGCGAAATTTCTGCTCGCGCCTTGCTCGAACGGCAACATCTCGCTGATGGTCGATCTCGCGCGGCGCAACGGTTTCGTCTGGGACGCCGTCCTCGGCGCGGAGATCGCGCGCGATTACAAGCCGAAGCCGGTCGTCTATCTCTCGGCGGCTGCGGCCTTCGATTGCAAGCCGGAAGAGACGATGATGGTGGCCGCGCATTCATCGGATCTCGCGGCCGCGGCGGCGGTCGGCCTGCGCACCGCGTTCATCGCACGTCCCGACGAGCATGGACCGGGCAAGGGAGAATCGCGCGCCAGCGTTGCAGTCGATCTTTCTCCAAACAGCCTGACCGCTCTCGCCGATCAACTGGCGTCAGCTTAGGTTTCGCTCACGCAAACGCGGGCCGCGCCGTCGAGCGCCTCAGCAGGAAGAGTGCGATCGAAACGTTGGCGATATTGAAAAGTATCCCGTTGACGAACGCGGCCTGATACGAGCCGGTCAGGTCGAAGATCACGCCCGACATCCATCCGCCCAGTGCCATCCCGAAGAGCGTGGCCGTGATGACCGCGCCGACGCGCGTGCCGGCTTCGCGCGGCGGGAAGAATTCGCGCACGATGATCGCGTACGTTGGGACGATCCCGCCCTGGAACAACCCGAACAGCGCCGAGATGATGTAAAGGGAAATGAGTCCCTTGAACGGCAGGAAGAGCAGCAGCGCGATGCCTTGCAGCGTCGAACCGAGGAGCAGCGTGCGCAAGCCGCCTATGCGGTCGCAGATGAAGCCGAAGCTCACCCGGCTCACGATCCCGCAGGCGAGCATCAGCGATAGCATCTCCGCACCGCGCGCCGGCCCGTAGCCGAGATCGCTGCAGTAAGCGACCAGATGCACCTGCGGCATTGACATCGCCACGCAGCAGCAAACGCCGGCAATGACGAGCAGCGTTTGGAGCGCGCCGTTCGAAATACCCAGCGCGTGAACCGCCGTCGGCGTTGCTGTCCGCGGGCCCGACATTTCGAGTTCCACAATCGGCGGTGGACGCCTGAGCATGAGCGCGAGAGGCAGCATGCTGGCGAGCACGAATATCGCGATGCCGAAATACGTCGCGCGCCAGCTCGCGCTCTGAATGAAGTGCTGCACGATCGGCGGCCAAACGGTGCCCGCGAGATAGTTGCCGCTCGCGAAGATTGCGACCGCGATCCCACGCCGGCGCGAGAACCACAGCGAGACGTGTGCCAGCAGCGGCGCGAACGTCGCCGCGCTGCCGGCGCCGATGAGCGCACCCTGCGCGAGCGCGTACCACCACAGGTTCGGCGCCGAGGCGGCCGCTGCGTAGCCGAGCGCCATCGCGATCGCGCCGGTAACGACCGGCACCATGATCCCGAAGCGATCGGCAAGCCGGCCGAGAAAGATGCTCGAGAGGCCGAAGCCGATCATGGTCAGCGTGTAAGGCAGCGAC
>DATKJP010000127.1:0-3092 GCA_035543635.1 Casimicrobiaceae bacterium | reverse complement strand
CCCGCGACCCAGAGGGTCTCGCGGAGCTGCCGTTCCACCTTGTCGATCGCGAAGGCGACCTTTTCGGTCGCATAGTCGAGATCGGCCTGCTTGAAGCCGGCGCGCGCGGCGCGCCATTTCTTGCGCTGATCCGGCAGCGGGATCCGCTCCATCAGCCGCTCGAACTCGTCAGCTTCGACAGCGCGCGCGATGGCCGCGATCATGCGGTGCCAGCCGTGGATCGAGACGTAGTTGAGGAAATGCTCGTCGAGAAACTTGTTCCAGTAGCGCATGCGCGCCGCGGCGACCGGGTTGCGCGGCCGCAGCGCGACATCCGGGAACACGTCCTCGAGGTATTCATTGATGACGCTGGTGTGGTTGAGGATCACGCCGTCGTGATCGAGCACGGGCACCTGCCCCTCGGGATTGACCTTGAGGAACCAGGGCTCGTGCTGCTCGAACTTGTGCAGGTCGAGGTAAATGCTCTCGTACGGCAGGTCCTTCTCGATGAGCGGAATCATCGACTTCAGTCCGTTGGCGAGCGCCGGTCCGTGGTAGTACTTGAGGGTCATGGTTTCCCTACCGAGGTGTGAGAGTGCCAAGGATGCCGCCGTCGGCGGCGATCGCCTGTGCCGTGATGTGGCTCGCGCGGCCGGAGAGCAGGAAGCACACCAGCTCGGCCAGCTCGTCTGCCGTACCGATGCGCCCCAGCGGCACCTCCGCGCCGAGTCGCGCGCGCATCGCCTGCGGCGGTGAAGCGGGATCGAGCTGCATGATCATCGGCGTCTCGATGAGACCGGGCAGCACGCAGTTGACGCGCACGTTGTAGGGCGCCGCCTCGATCGCCGCTGCCCGCGCGAGTCCAAGCACGCCGTGCTTCGAGGCGACATACGCGATGTTGTTCGGCATACCACGCTCGCTGGCGAGGCTACCGGTGATGACGATGCTGCCGTCGCGGCGTTCGCGCATCGCCGGCAGGACGCGTTTGATCGCCCAGTAGACGCTCGTGAGGTTGGTACGCAGCACGGTGTCGAAGAGCTCGTCGTCATACTCGGTGAGCGGCGCGAAGTGCCCGCCGGTACCGGCATTGGCGAACAATCCCGCGACCGGCCCGAAGGCATGCGCTGCCGCCTCGATTGCCCGCGCGAGGGCGTTGCGATCCGCGACGTCGGCAACACCATAGGCCGCAGTGCCTCCCGCGCGCACGATTGCCGCGGTGGCCGCGGCCAGCTCCCGCTCACGACGCGCGATGAGGTAGACGCGTGCACCGCGGCGCGCAAGCAACTGCGCGGTCGCGAGCCCGATGCCGCTCGAGGCGCCGGTCACGAGCATGTGGCGGTTCGCGAACTCGCTCACCTGAGCCCCAGGAGCCGTGCGGCGTTCTCTTTCATGATGCCGGGCATCACCTCGGCCTTGAAGCCGACCTGCTGCGCCGCCTCCAGCCACTTGTCGGGACGAATCAGCGGGAAGTCCGAGCCAAACATCATCTTGGTCTTCAGCGGCCCGTTGGCGTACTGGATGATCTGCGGCT
Organism: Casimicrobiaceae bacterium; assembly: GCA_035543635.1. Lineage (GTDB taxonomy): Bacteria > Pseudomonadota > Gammaproteobacteria > Burkholderiales > Casimicrobiaceae > PALSA-1003. The sequence continues at coordinate 1,582 of DATKJP010000127.1, read as the reverse complement.
GGAAGTACTTCGGGCTCCAGCCGGAGAGGTCGATGTAGACGTTGTCCTTGTGCAGCGCCATCGACAGGCTCTCGTCCACCCACGGCCAGCTGGGGTGGGCGAGTATGACTTTCATGTCAGGGAAATCCACGGCGACGTCGTCGATCAGCATGGGCTGGCCCCATTTGAGGCGCACCCCGCCGCCGCCGGGGAGCCCGGTGCCCATGCCCGAATGGCCGGTGTGAAAAATCGCAGGCAGCTTGTGCGCAGCGATCACCTCGTAGATCGGGTAGGCGATGCGATCGGCGGGGTGGATATCCTGCATGATCGGATGGAACTTGAAGCCGCGCACCCCGTGATGCTCGATGAGGTCGCGCGCCTCGCGCGCACCCATCCGGCCCTTGCGCGGATCGATCGAGGCGAACGGAATGACGACGTCGTCGTTCTTCGCGGCGTAGTCTGCGACTTCGTAGTTGCTGACGCGCTTGGCGCCGATGCTGCTCTCGCTGTCGACCGTGAACAGGCAGAAGGCGATCTGCTGCTCGCGGTACAGGCTGATGATCTCGGGAATCTTCGGCCGCTCGCGCGGCGCCTTGAAATAGGCGGACGCCGCGTCGAAGAACCGCCCCATGACCGGATCCTCCGGATCGTGGCACGAGACATCCGCATGCACGTGCACGTCGATGGCGCGAATCTTGGAGAGATCAATCATGTCGCACGCTCACGCCAGCATCTTCGGCGCCGTCTTCAGCGCCTGCTCGATCTCGGCCGCGCGGTCGCGCTTGATGGGCACGTCGCGCCCCGCCTGCACCGCCGGCCGCGCGCCGACGTGCGCCAGCCAGCGCGAAAGATTCGCGAACGCATCGACACTGACACCGGACCACTCGTGTCCGGAAACCCACGGCCACAGGGCCATGTCGGCGATCGAGTATTCCCCCGCGATGTACTCGTGACTCGCGAGCTGCCGGTCGAGCACCCCGAACAGGCGCAGCACCTCGCGCTGATAGCGATCGATCGCCGGCTGGATCTTCTCGGGGAAGTAGCGCAGGAAGACGTTCGCCTGCCCCATCATCGGACCGATCGCGGACATCTGGAACATGAGCCACTGCAGCACGCGGCTGCGACCCTGCACATCCCGAGGCATGAATTCGCCGCTCTTCTCCGCCAGGTAAATCAGTATCGCGCCGGACTCGAACACCACGAAGCCGTCGTCCTCGAGGGTGGGAATACGCCCGTTCGGATTGAGCCTGACATACCAGTCGGCCTTCTGCTCCTCGGTCGCAAAATCGATGACGCGCACCTGATAGGGGAGCGCCATTTCCTCGAGCGCGATCGAGATCTTCCAGCCGTTGGGGGTCGCTGCCGTATAGAGTGTCATGGCCATTGTTACCCGTCCCGCTGCCTTTCAGCCCCAGCGATTGATTTCCGGCCCCACGCTCCACACCGAGGCCGGGTCCGCGCTGCGTGCCAACGACAGAGCCTTTCTTACGGCGGGCTGCCCGCGCACGCGCTCGAGCCACGCCATGGCGCGCGGCCTTTCCGCAAATGCCTCCGCTACGAGCGACACCATGCCGGCGAGCCACGCGTAACTCTCGATATCCGC
>DATKJP010000126.1:0-5233 GCA_035543635.1 Casimicrobiaceae bacterium | reverse complement strand
GATTTCTATTTCCTCGCCCGAACCTGCCTGGTGAAGGACGAAGCGTTGTACGACCGCTTCAATCTCGCCTTCGGCGCGTACTTCCACGGTGTCGAAACGATCTTCGACATCCGCGCCGAGATTCCGGAGGAGTGGATTCGCAAGATGATCGAAGGCACGCTCACCGACGAGGAAAAGGCGATGGTCAAGGCGCTCGGCGGATGGGACAAGCTGATGGAGACCTTGAAGCAGCGCCTCGAAGAGCAGCGCGCGCGCCATCAGGGCGGCTCGAAGTGGATCGGCACCGTGGGTACAAGCCCATTCGGCGCCTACGGCTACAACCCGGAGGGAATTCGCATCGGACAGGAGAGCGGGCGCAGCCGCTGCGCGATCAAGGTCTGGGACGAGCGCACTTTCCGCAATCTCGACGACTCGGTGGAGCTCAACACGCGCAACATCAAGATCGCGCTGCGTCGCCTGCGCAAGTTCGCGCGCGAAGGCGTACCCGAGGAGCTCGACCTCGATGCGACCATTGAAGGCACGGCGAAGAACGCGGGCTGGCTGGATCTGCATCTCGTGCCGGAGCTCCGCAACCGCGTCAAGGTGCTGCTGTTCCTCGACATCGGCGGCTCGATGGATCCGCACGTTCAGGTCTGCGAGGAATTGTTCTCGGCGGCGAAGAGCGAGTTCCGCCACCTGGAGTACTTCTATTTCCACAACTGCGTCTACGACCATGTCTGGCGCGACAACCGGAGACGCCGCAACGAGCGCATCGCGACTTTCGACATCCTGCACAAGTACGGTCCCGACTGGCGCCTGATCTTTGTCGGCGACGCGGCGATGAGCCCGTACGAGCTGGTGCAACCGGGCGGCAGCGTCGAGTATATGAACGACGAGCCTGGCGTGGCCTGGCTCAGGCGCCTGATCGACGTCTACCGCCACGCGATCTGGCTCAACCCCGAGCCCGAGCGCTCGTGGAGCTACACGCGCTCGACCCAGATCGTGCTCGAGATCCTCGGCCCCCGCATGTTCCCGTTGACGCTCGAAGGACTCAACCGCGGCATCGGTTTATTGCGCAAGTAGCCGCTCGCGCAGCATTTTTTGACGTCCGGCGTGGTTGCGAGGCAGAATCTATGCCGGGAAATGGCGAGGGCAGGTAACCCGGAGCCTTCAAGGAGTGCGTCATGGCCAAGAGACTGATTACGATGTTCGTGCTGTCGGCGGCGGCGATCTTCGCCGGTCCCGCTTCTGCCGTCACGTGTTACACCATCCTCGACAAGGGCGATAGCGTGCTCTACAAGGGCTCCGAACCGCCTTTCGACCTCAGCATGACCCCGGCCGCAGCCGCGGTTCGCGAGGACATGCGGCGTGGTGGGCAATACATGATCGTGTCTTATGTCGACGACTGCATCCCGATCGGAAGCAGCCGCTGGATGACTGCCTCGGGAACGGGAAGCTACGCTCCCGCTTCCGTTGACGAGATCGTCGCCGGCATGCGTCCGTTCGCGGCCGACGTCGGTGGTGTTTCCGGCACTCCGACTTCCGTGAGCGGCGTCTCCTGGGGCGGTCCAACGCAAAAAGCAGCCCCCGCATCACGTGCTGCTCCGGCAGCACGCAGCAGCTCGAGCGGAATGCGCAGCGGCTACTAGTTGTTGTTAGTGCGTCACTGAAAAACGTGACGCACTGAACTCCGTAACACTGCATCAACGCGCTGTTCAGCGCGGCAGAGCCCGCAGCGAAGCCTCCGCCGTACTCCGCGCATCCACTCCTTCCCCTCGCTCGTATATCGGTCCACAGCCGGAACCGCTCTGCGAATTGCCTGAACGCAGCGCGCGGCGGACGGCTCACGGCGCGGCGGAGCCTCGTGCCCGCAACGGCGCCGGCCCATGAACGACCTTTGGAGGCACCCCATGTTCGCTGCAACCCTGAGCCACCCCGTTCTGACGCGCGCCGTTACGACAGCGCTGTTCGCCGCGGCGCTGCCGCTTGCCTGGTCGGGCGCGTCGCATGCGTCGAGCCATCGCGAAGCGCCGTTCATCGCGACGCAGCCGCAGGTCGACGGCACCGACTTCTACATGTTTCGGAGCTACGAAGCCGGGCGGGACCAGTATGCAGTCCTGATCGCCAACTATCTGCCGCTGCAGGACGCGTACGGTGGACCGAATTACTTTCACCTCGACCCGAACGCGTTCTACGAGATCCATGTCGTCAACGACGGCGGGGCGGTGGAGAACATCACCTTTCGCTTCCAGTTCACCAACACGCTTGACGATAACGCGGTCACGATCGGCGGAAAGAGGATTTCGATCCCGCTGGTGCAGAACGGCTCGGCCGACGTCGCCACCGTGAACTCGGCGGCGCTCAACGTGCACGAGAGTTACACGGTAAACGTGATCTATGGTCCGGAAGCGACCGGCGCGCCGATGCCGGCGACCAATTTCACGCTCGGCGGCACGACCTTCTACAAGCCGGTCGACTACATCGGCACGAAGACGATCTCGAACTACATCGCCTACGCCAACAAGCATAGCTGGGACATCGGCATTCCCGGCTGCTCCACACCCGGACGGGTGTTCGTCGGTCAGCGCAAGGATCCGTTCGTGGTGAACCTGGGCGAGACTTTCGACCTCGTCAACTTCAAGTATCCGGCCACCGAGTTCAATCCTCTCGCCGAGTTCGCGACCACCGACAAGCTCGCCGACGCCAATGTGACGGCGATCATTCTCGAAGCGCCGATCGCCTGTCTCACGCAGGGCAAGGGCAACATCATCGGCGGCTGGACGACCGCGAGCTTGCCGGCGAATCGCGCGCTCGTCGCTCCGACGCAGGGTCTGGACGGCGCGCAGCAGTCCTCGGGTGCGATGGTGCAGGTCTCACGTCTGGGCATGCCGCTCGTCAACGAGCTGGTGATCGGGCTCAAGGACAAGAACAAGTTCAACAACAGCCAGCCAAAGGACGACGCGCAGTTCGCCGACTACGTCACCAACCCGTCGTTTGCGGCGCTGCTTGAGACTCTGTTCGGCAGCGCGGGCGTGAAGGCGCCGACCAATATCCCGCGCACCGATCTCGTCGCCACTTTCCTGACCGGCATCCAGGGGCTCAATCAGCCGGCCAACGTGACCGCCTCCGAGATGCTGCGCCTCAACACGTCGATTCCGCCTACGCCGTTCGGCTCGCAGAACAGGCTTGGCGTTATCGGCGGCGACAACGCGGGATTCCCGAACGGGCGCCGTCCGGGCGATGACGTCGTCGACATCGAGCTGCGTGTGATCGTAGGCGTTCTTTGCACGCTCAACGTCGGCGGCTGCATGCCTTCCGACGCGCCGGCCGGCACGGTGCACCTGACCGACGGCGCGTTCATCAGCGATCAGTTCTTCCACAACGGGTTTCCGTTTCTGCACGCGCCGCTGAAAGGCTCGCCCAACGACGACAACGCAATCGCCCAGTCCAAGAGGTGATGGGCTCGCGGCCCGGTGGCACTCCCCGCTCCGGGCCGCATTTTTTGCGAGGAGAGAAAAGGGATGGCTGCGAGCGCAGGAAAGGGCATGGCCCGCCTCGAGCAAGCGAAAGCCCCGATGGGGGCACTGTTGATTGCGCTCGTCTGCGCCGCTCCACTCGCTGCCGCACCCTTCGTTCCCACCGATGATTCGCAAGTCCTCGAGCGTCTTCCCGAGAAGCTCGATCGCTCGCTCGCCGAGCTGAAGCGCCTGCGCGGCGCGCTCGCACAGCGCCCCGACGATCTCGCGCTGGCGACGAAGCTCGCTCGGCGCTCGATCGAAGCCGCGCGCGAAGCAGGCGATCCGCGTTTTCTCGGACAGGCGCAAGCCGCGCTTGCGCCGTGGTGGAGCCTTCCCGAACCGCCTCCGGCCGCATTGCTGCTGCGCGCGACGGTGAAGCAGAGTACCCACGATTTCGCGGGATCGCTGGCCGATCTCGATCGATTGATCGCGCAGCGCCCGGCCGACGGCCAGGCACTGCTCACGCGCGCGACCGTCCTCACCGTGCAAGGCCGCTACGGCGAAGCCCGGGCCGACTGCGCGCGCATCGCGCGGCTGACGCTTCCGCTGGTGACGACCGCATGCGCGGCTGCGCCGGCGAGCCTGTCGGGCGAAGCGGAACCCGCCTATCGCTCGCTCGCCCTTGCACTCGCGCGCCAGCCCGACGCCGACGCGGCCCTGCGTGAATGGGCGCTGACGCTCTCAGCCGAGATCGCCTGGCGCCGCGGAGATCAAGCGGCCGCCGACGCGCAGTTCCGCGACGCGCTTGCGCTCGACGCGCGCGATCCGTATCTGCTCGCCGCGTATTCCGATTTTCTCCTCGAGCACGGACGAGCGGCGGAAGTCATTGCGCTGGTCAAGGATTACGGCCGCAACGACAGCCTGCTGCTCCGGCTCGCGCTTGCCGAGGCGCGGCTGCCGGAGATGCATGCCGCCTATGAGGCGCATCGCGCCGATCTCGCCGCGCGTTTTGATGCTGCGCGCCGACGCGGCGATTCGCTGCACCGCCGCGAGGAGGCGCGTTACACGCTCGCCATTGCCGGCGACACTCGCGCGGCACTCGAGCTTGCCCGCGCGAACTGGCAGGTGCAGAAGGAGCCGGCGGATCTGCGCATTCTCATTGAAGCCGCATTGGCCGCCCGCGATGCGCGAACCCTCGAAGAAGCGCGTGCGTGGGTCGCTTCGCAAAAGCTCGAAGACGCAGCGCTCACTGCACTGCTCGATGTGAAAGCATGAAACGCCTGTTTCTCGTTCTGCTGCTTTGCGTCGCCGGCGCCGCTTTCGGACACAAGCCGAGCGACGCCTACCTCACGCTCGAGCGTCACGACGCGCAGATCAGCGGACAGTGGGATATCGCGCTGCGCGATCTCGAGAATGCACTCTCGCTCGACGCCAACGGAGACGGCGAGATCACCTGGGGCGAGGTGCGCGCGCGACAAAGCGACATCGCAGCTTATGCGCTCGCGAGGCTCGAGGTTGCGAGCGGCGGTGAAGTCTGTCCTCTCAGCGTTACCAAGCATCTGATCGATCAGCACAGCGACGGCGCCTATGCCGTGCTGAAGCTCTCCGGCGTCTGTCCGCGGCCGGGACCGGCGCTCGCGGTGACCTACCGGCTTTTCTTCGACCTCGATCCGATGCATCGCGGATTGCTGCAGTATGTCGAGAGCGGGCAGAGCCACAGCGTGATCTTCAGCGCCGAGGCACGCACGCACACGCTCGGAAGCGGCAACTGGTGGGAGCAGTTCACCGCCTACGTG
>DATKJP010000125.1:0-14397 GCA_035543635.1 Casimicrobiaceae bacterium | reverse complement strand
CCCAGTGTCTGGTCGAATTGCTCGCTCTGGATGATGACCCCGATGCGCACGGCCCGAATCTGGTTGATCCCGTTCTGGGCTCCGTTCTGACTGATCAGCATTGCGTCGCTCATGAGCGTGTTCCACGTCCAGTCGCCGTTCGCTCCGTTGCTCGCTGGAACCCAGGTGTCGAGCGTCCGGTAAACGTCCTTGTCGGTGTCGATGCCGTACTGCACTTTCATGTTCACGATATTCGTGGCGATCGGACTGGGATTGAAAGGATTGGCCGGCTTGCCGCAGCTCGCTCCCGCGCTGGCATCGAGGAGCGGCGTGGCGTAGAGCGAGCAAGGCGTACCCGCGTCGCAGACCGGCTTGTTGTCCCAGGTACCAGCCTGAAGGCTGTACATGACCTTCTGCACGCGGTTGCACGGGCCCATGTTCAGGAGCATGGGGCCACCCAAGGCCGAAAGATCGATGCCCCCCGGAGGATCGACCGGCGTTTCCGTCAGAAGCGCGTCGCCCTGCACGTCATTCGTGAGCGCTACTGCCGTTATCTTCGCCGTGCCGCACGGAGTTACGCCCGTCGGCGAGCCCGGGTTCGGGATGATCACCGCCAGGTCGTTGACGTGGAATCCGCCCGGTGATTGGACCAGGAACGGCGCGCTCGCTACAGGGAAGCCGGGATTGGGGGTGAAGAATGCCGCCGATTGGAGCGTCGTCGCAGTGCTGTAGCTGAGGACGAAGGTGTCCGCGACGTTGGCGGTTCCACTGTCCGCGATGACCGCCGGGACTGGCCGGTAGAATTGTGCGAACCGCATCGGCATCGCCCCGCCCGGATCGCTGCACGAGGCGAGGTTCGGGGACTCGGGTATCACGCCGCTTCCCGCGTTGGCCAGATCCAGCCCGAGCGTGAACATCGAGAAAAGCCCGGTCTGCTGCGCTTCCCCGGTTGCCGTCGTGTTGCGCTTGAACCCCTCGGCCACGGTATAGACCTCGTAGACCACGAGGACCGAGATCAGCCCGATCACCAGGCCGACCATGAGCTCGACCATGCCGAAGCCGTGCTGCCCGCGCTTCCGCCAAAGGTTCTGCCGATCGCTGTTCATCATCAGTTGGTTCCGATGACGGCGGAGGTCCAGGCGTTGTGGTAATCGTATGTGGCGTTGGTGCATGCCTGGGTCGAGCAACTCTTCCAGGTAATGACGACCTGCACATACTTGCTGCTCGTGGACGGCTGATACGGCAAGTTTGTTCTGAACGTCACGTCCGGCGGGAAGGCCGGATCGTAAGCACCGCCGAAGGCGGTCTGAATCTTGTTGACGAACTCAACATACTTCGGCCCTCCGAAAGCCGTGCTGTAGTTGGCGATCAGAAGGTTGGGATCGTCGACGTTATCAGCCCACATCTGTCCGATGTACTCGTTCGCTGCCAATACGGCCTCTGCACGCAGCGAGTCATCGCTGGTGGAACGGAGCGACGCAGCTTGCAGGCCTACGATCCCCAAGACGCCGAGCGAGAAGATCAGGATGCCGATCAGCGCCTCGAGCAGATAGGCGCCGGATTGATGGTGCTTGAGGTGGCTCGATCCTGTCATGGCGCAGCTCTCACGTGCACCCGTTAGGACACGCCTGCGGCTCGGTTGCTGCCACATTGGGATCGCAAAGCTTGATCTGGCTCGCGGATACCGGCACGGATCCGGCCGCCGTCGGTGCCGCTTGAGTGGTAATGCATACGTGCAGCTCTCTTGCCGATGCGTTCAGGCTGTTGGTGACCTTGACCCACTGCATATTCGGTGTTCCGTCGCAGGCGAGCGTGTTATCGGTGTTGCATTGAATCCGCCCGAAACCATCGAAGGTGATCGACGCGACGTTGGCGACTACCGCAGCGCCCGGCGTTACGTCGATTTGCGCATTGGGCGCTCCGTCCTTGAGGCAGAAGAGCTTCTCCGGGTTGCACACGGTGCCCGGGGCGCATGCGACCGGGGCACCGCAGGGGCTCGCGGGATTCGCGCCCGGCACGGTATTGGTCGCGGGATCGGCCACGATGATCTCCCATCCGCCGGTGCCTGTAGTCTTAGTGAGAGCGAGGCGCGTCGGCAGGTTGTCCCGCATCGCGGTCGCCTGCGCCTGCTGCACGCCGTTGAGAATGGCCTCGCCGGCGTTGCGCACCTGCGAGTTGGCGAGGAACGCGGAGAGCTGCGGTCCGGCGAGCGCGATCAGCAGGCCGAAGATCGCAAGAGCGACCATGATTTCGATGAGAGTGAAGCCGCGGCTGCGCATCATCGTCGCCCAGATCAGGTGCACTCGCCGCTTTTGCGGACGGCCCAGCAGTTGGGATTGCCAGCCCATCCGGCTGGTCCGGCGCTGGCCTTGGCGCCACTCTGATCGACGGTGTAGACGAACGCAGCGGCCATGCCTTGCGCGGGAACCCCGGTCGCCGTCAACGTGTAAGTCGCCACGTTTTCGACGCATGTCAGGACGAATGCCGGGACCGTAGGCTGCACGCGGGCGGTGCCGCTGGGGCTGGCGCAATATCCGACGTACGTTCGGTTGTCGAGGAAATACTGCTCCATGCCCTGGCGAAGATCGGACAACCCGCTGGTCGCCTCGATGATCTTTCCGCGCTTGATGTAATCGCTGTAATTGGGCAGCGCAATCGCCGCGAGAACGCCGACGATCACGACTACGACCATCAACTCAATCAGCGTGAACCCGCGCACGCCGACGAGCGTCGACTTGCGCGGCGGGCGCACTGTAACTGCGATCATTCCGATCTCCCTTTCGTAGTGACGGCATGGTATGTCGCAAACGGGCAAGCAGCGCAGCCGCCCGATGTGAGGTATTGCCGGCGGAACAGACGGTTACCGCTCGGCTACGGCGGCGCAACAAGGGCCGACGAAGGGTCGATTACTGCCGCAAAACGGTCATCAAGGACAGGGTTGAGGGGTACGAACGAGGCGCGCCCGACCGCTGTTCGCAAGCACGATGTGGATGGCGTTCTGTCCGCTCTTGCAGACCACGAAAGTGCCCATCTGCAGCGCACCGTTGAGCATCCGCGCATAACCGTAGCTGGTGTATGAGACGTAATCCTTCAACGGCCCGTTGGCGGCAACAGTGATCCCGTCGCCGGGCGGGCCTTCATGGCGAATGAAGTTCTCGGTCGCTTCCATTTGGCCATCGCGGTTTTCGTCCGCGAACATGACCCACCCCGACTCCCACTTCGCGTGCGGGTCGCACTGTGTCGCGTCGCGGCTCTTGCACAGATTGACCCGCATTCCGCGCTTGACTGCTTCGCTGCGCGCGAGGTTGAGCGTCTCCACCAGATATTCGGCGTGATTGGCGAGCTTCCTGGACGCGATCCAGTCGCCATACGCAGGCATGCCGAACCGCAAGCTGAGCGCGAAGATCGCGACCGCGATCATCAGCTCGACCAGCGAGAAGCCGGCGCCCGTCCGGCGGCTCCGCGTCCGTCCAACGACAACGAATTGCTTCATCGGCTGTTGCTCCCATCTGTGTGGCGATGCCGGCGATGGTGTCTCGCACGGACGTCTCGCGGGCGTTACGAAGGGCCTAGGTCTTTGGGCTGATCGCGACCGTTTTCGCGATGGACGCTCCGCTGCACCGGCGCGATAATCTCTGCATGAACGCCCCCGATCGCGCCGCGTCTGCAACCCAGGCAGCATTCAATTGGTCGGATCCGCTCCTTCTGGATGAGCAATTGCGCGAGGAGGAGCGCATGGTGCGCGACGCCGCGCGCGCCTACGCGCAGGACAAGCTGATGCCGCGCGTGACGGAGGCCTTCCGGCACGAGAAGAGCGATCCGGCGATCTTCCGCGAGATGGGCGCGCTCGGACTGCTCGGTTCGACGCTGCCCTCGGAGTACGGCGGCGCCGGGCTCAATTACGTTTGCTACGGCCTGATCGCACGCGAGATCGAGCGCGTGGATTCCGGCTATCGTTCGATGATGAGCGTGCAGAGTTCGCTCGTCATGTATCCGATCTACACCTACGGCTCCGAAGAGCAGCGTCGCAAGTACCTGCCGAAGCTCGTTACCGGCGAATGGATCGGTTGCTTCGGCCTGACCGAGCCCAATCACGGCTCCGATCCGGGCTCGATGGTGACGCGCGCGAAGTCGGCGCCGGGCGGCTACAAGCTTTCCGGCGCCAAGATGTGGATCTCGAATTCGCCGATCGCCGACGTGTTCGTGGTCTGGGCCAAAACCGACGATGGCGCGATCCGAGGCTTCATTATCGAGAAGGGCGCGAAGGGGCTCTCGGCCCCGAAGATCGAAGGCAAGTTCAGCCTGCGCACGTCGATCACCGGCGAGATCGTGATGGACGAGGTGTTCGTGCCGGAAGAGAGTCTGCTGCCCAAAGTCAGCGGGCTCAAGGGGCCGTTCGGATGTCTCAACAGCGCGCGGTACGGCATCGCATGGGGGGCGTTAGGCGCTGCGGAATTCTGCTGGCATGCGGCGCGGCAGTACACGCTCGACCGCTCGCAATTCGGGCGGCCGCTCGCGGCGAACCAGCTCATCCAGAAGAAGCTTGCCGACATGCAGACCGAGATCACGCTGGGATTGCAGGGCTGTCTGCGTCTGGGACGGCTCAAGGATGAGGGCCGCGCCGCGCCGGAGATCACCTCGATCATGAAGCGCAACTCCTGCGGCAAGGCGCTCGAGATCGCGCGCATTGCGCGCGACATGCACGGCGGCAACGGCATCGTCGACGAATTCCACGTCATTCGCCACGTGCTCAATCTCGAGACCGTCAATACCTACGAAGGCACGCACGACGTGCACTCGCTGATCCTGGGGCGCGCGCAGACGGGTATCTCCGCGTTCTAGCTCCGATGAAGCTGTACGGCTACTTCCGCTCGTCGGCGGCCTATCGCGTGCGCATCGCGCTCGGGCTCAAAGGACTCGCGTATGAGTACGCCGCGGTACATCTTCGGAAAAACGAACAGCGCGGCGCAGCGTACCGCGCGATCAACGCCCAGGAGCTGGTGCCTACGCTCGAGGACGATCGCGGCAGCTTTACGCAGTCGCTAGCGATCATCGAATATCTCGACGAGCGCTATCCGCAGCCGCCGCTCCTGCCTGACATGCCCGAAGCGCGGGCGCGCGTGCGCTCGATCGCGCTCGCGATCGCCTGCGACATCCATCCGCTCGACAACCTGCGCGTGCTGCAATACCTCGTGCGCACGCTGAGCACGAGCGAGGAGGCGAAGAACGCGTGGTACCGGCACTGGATCGATCTTGGCCTGCGCGCGCTGGAATCGCAGCTCGCCGCCGACGCGGCCACCGGAACCTTCTGCCACGGCGAGACGCCCACGCTCGCCGACGTGTGTCTCGTGCCGCAGCTCGCGAACGCGCGGCGCTCGTCGATTCCGCTCGAGGCCTACCCGACGCTCACTCGCATCGAGGCTGCGTGCAACAGGCTGCCCGCGTTCGCATCGGCCGCGCCGGAAAAGCAGCCCGACGCGGAGTGAAGCCATGAGCGAGCTGCCCGCCGATTTCGTCGAGCGCGAATACAACCTGCGCGCCGCCTTTCCGGACCATCCGCAATGGTTTGAGCGCTGGGCGCGAGAGAGTGAAGTCGCGCGCTCGGAGCTCGACGCGAAGCTCGACATTCGCTACGGCAACGGGCCCAAGCAGACCATTGACCTCTTCCCCGCTGTGAACCCTCGCGCCGCGCTGCTCTTCATCCACGGCGGCTACTGGCGCGCGCTCGACAAGCGCGATCACTCATTCGTGGCGCCGCCTTTCGTTGCGCGCGGCGTCGGCGTGGCGGTCGTCAACTACGATTTGTGTCCCGACGTAAGCATCGCGCGCATCGTCGACGAGATGCGGGAGGCGGTCGCTTGGCTGCGTCGCGAAGGCGCGCGGCACGGCGTTCCTTGTGACCGGCTGGTTGTTGCGGGACACTCCGCCGGTGGGCACCTGACCGCGATGCTGCTCGCGACCGACTGGCAGGCGCGCGGCTTGCCTCAGACGATCATCGCCGGCGCCGTGGCCGTCAGCGGCGTGTTCGATCTCGAGCCGCTGGTCCAGGTCTCTTTCAACGTTGACCTCAAGCTCGACCGCTCGCGAGCGCACGCGGTGAGCCCGATCCACCTTTCGCCGCGGGTGAGAGCGCCGCTGCTGTTGGCAGCCGGCGAGGACGAGACGAGCGAGTTCATCCGCCAATCGTGGATGCTGTGGGAGCGCTGGCCGGAGTGTCATCCGCAAGGGCGCCACGGCCCACTCTTCATCCCCGAGCGGCACCACTACAGCGTCATATCCGAGCTCGGCGATGCGAAGAGCGCACTCACGCGCGAGACGCTCGCGCTCCTCTGAGGGATCGATGCGCCTGGACGTATAATGAGCGTCTCGCATCGACCCGAGAAAACGTGACCAAGCGTCATTTGCGCGCTATCGAACCGCGCGAACCGCCAGCGCATGTCGCGGTGAGCCCCATCGATGAGATCATCGGCGAGATCAAAGCCGCTCGCGTCGCCATCCTCGTCGATGAAGAGGATCGCGAGAACGAGGGCGATCTCTTCTGCGCGGCCGATCGCGTCACCGCTGAAATCATCAACTTCATGGCGAGGTACGGGCGCGGGCTGATCTGCATGCCGATTACGGAAGCACGAGCGCGGCAGCTCGAGCTCTCGCCGATGACGCCGGTCAACCGGTCGGTACACGGCACGAATTTCACCGTGTCGATCGAGGCCGCGCAGGGCGTGACGACGGGAATCTCCGCCGCGGATCGAGCGCACACGATTCGCACCGCTTGCGCGCCCGACGCGCGGCCGCAGGACATCGTCACGCCGGGTCATGTGTTTCCACTCGTGGCGGAGGAGGGCGGCGTGCTTGCGCGCGCGGGCCACACCGAGGCCTGTTGCGATATCGCGCGGCTCGCAGGATTCTCGCCGGCCGCGGTGCTGTGCGAAGTCATGAAGGACGACGGGACGATGGCGCGGCTGCCGGACCTCGCCGAGTTCGCAAGGGAGCACGGACTGAAGATCGGCGCGATCGCCGACCTCATCCACTATCGAAGCCGCACGGAACGACTGGTGGAACGCGTCGGCGAGCGGCCGATACGCACCGCGCAAGGAGACTTCCGCCTCGTTACCTTTCGCGACAAGCTCTCTGACGCGACTCACCTTGCCCTGGTGCGCGGCGAGATCGCGCCGGAGCGCGAGACGGTGGTGCGCGTGCATGAGCCGCTGTCCGTGATCGACCTGCTCGACTACGGCAGCCGCACGCACTCGTGGACGATACCCGCCGCGCTCGCGGCCATTGCACGCGCTCCGAGCGGCGTGCTGGTGCTTCTGCATCGGCCCGAATCGCCGCGGGAGTTGCGAAGCCGAGCCTGCGCGGATCAGCCGCCTGCCGAGCCGCGGATGGATCTGCGCAACTACGGCATCGGCGCGCAAATCCTGCGCGATCTCAACGTAGGCAAGATGCGTTTGCTCGCAAAGCCGCGGAAGATGCCGAGCATGGCGGGCTTCGGGCTCGAAGTCATCGGCCACGATGACCCTCCGCAGGAAACCGCAGCGCGCAGAGGCTGACGCGCGCCGCGATCGAAGCGCACTCTTTCACCCTCCGTTCCAGGTCGACGTTCTTCCATGGCCGTTCGCCGAATCGCTTCCAGCACTCGCGCCGAGCACATGCGCGTCGGCGTCGTGGTGTCGAAATTCAATGCCGAGATCGGCGAACGGCTGCTGCAAAGCGCGCTCAAAGCTCTGGCCGACTCCGGGGTGGCCGAGAGCGCGATCTCGATCGCGAGCGTGCCGGGCGCGCTGGAAGCCCCGCTCGCGCTGCAGCGCATGGCGCAGACGGGAGACTACGATGCGCTGGTCGCGCTCGGCGCCGTGATCCGCGGCGAGACCTATCACTTCGAGATCGTTGCCACCGAGTCGGCGACGGGCCTTGCCAGCGTGCAGCTCGAGTTCGGCATTCCGATCGGCAACGGCATTCTTACCACCGACACCGAGGCGCAGGCTGAGGCGCGCGCCGAAACGAAGGGACGCGATGCTGCGCTCGCTGCGCTCGAGATGGCCAACCTGCTCTCGGCGATCGACGAAGAATGACGAAGGCGAAAGTGAATGAGCGTGGTAGCAGGCGGCGGTCGCGCGAGTTTGTCCTGCAAGGGCTCTACCAATGGCTTCTCTCCGGAACCGATCCGCAGGCGATCCGGATCCAATTGAGTGAAGCCGGCGGTTTCACGAAGTGTGATGCGGCTTTCTTCGACGGGTTGTGGCGCGGCGTTACCGGCGGGTTCGATACGCTCGTCGCCGCCTTCGCGCCGCATCTGGATCGCTCGCCGGCCGCGCTCTCACCGATTGAGAAGGCAGTGCTCGCGATCGGTGCCTGGGAATTGCTGCACGAGCCCGAAACGCCTTACCGCGTCGCGATCAACGAGGCGGTGGAACTGGCCAAGTTGTACGGCGGCACCGATGGTCACAAATACGTCAACGGCGTCCTCGACAAGCTCGCCGCTGTCGCGCGCGCGGAGGAAGTCGGTGCGGCGCGCAGCGCATCCTGATCGCCGTTTGATGGGCACGCTCGGCGAGTTCGAGCTGATCGAGAGATTCTTCCGACGCCGAACACAGCATACGGTGCTAGGCGTCGGCGATGATGCGGCGCTGATCGCGCCGACGCAAGGCTGCGAGATGGCCGTTTCAGTCGACATGCTCGTCGCGGGGCGCCACTTCTTCGCCGACGTCGAGCCCGAGGCGCTGGGTCACAAGGTGCTTGCTGTGAATCTCTCCGACCTCGCGGCGATGGGCGCCACTCCACGCTGGGCGCTGCTTGCCGGCGCTCTGCCTGACAGCGATCAGAACTGGCTCGCCGCGTTCGCGCGCGGCTTCTTCGCGCTGGCCGACGCGTATGGCGTCGATCTGGTCGGTGGCGACACGACGCGTGGCCCGCTGAATCTGTGCGTTACGATCATTGGAGAAGTGCCTGCAGGTGAGGCGCTTCGGCGGAGCGGCGCACGACCGGGCGATCTGGTTTACGTATCGGGACGGCTCGGTGATGCCGCGCTCGCGGTCGCGCATCATCGCCGGCGGATCGCACTCGACCGCAGCGAGCTGAAGCAGTGCGAGGCGGCGATGCTGCGCCCGACGCCTCGCGTCGCCCTCGGCGAGCGGCTGCGCGCCATTGCCAGCGGGGCGATCGATCTCTCGGATGGACTCACCGGCGACCTCGGCCACATCCTCGACGCGTCCGGCGTCGGTGCCAGGCTCGAATTCGCCGCCGTGCCGCGCTCCGCGGCGATCGACCGACGCCTCGCCGGTACCGAGCGCTCGCTTGCCCTCGAATGCCTGCTCGCGGGCGGCGACGACTACGAGCTTTGCTTTACGGCCGCCGAAGGTCGAGCAGCCGAAATCCACGCTCTCGCGAAGACCTTGAGGCTCCCCCTCACGCGGATAGGCTCGATCGAGAAGCGCCGAGGGTTGGTCATCCTCGACGAGCAAGGACGCGCGCTGCCATCGCTGCCTCGCGCATTCGATCATTTCGCGTCGTGACCCGCGCGCCGTCGATCAGGTTCCTAGTCGCGCATCCAGCGCACTTCATCGCTCTTGGCTTCGGCCTGGGACTATCGCCCATCGCGCCTGGAACGGTCGGAACCCTGCTCGCCGTGCCGCTCGCCGTGCTGCTGCAAACCTACGGCAACGAGCTCGCTTTCTTGTGCGCTGTCATCGCGGCGTTCGGGGTCGGCGTCTGGGCGGCCGATCGCACGGGGCGCGATCTCGGCAAGGCCGATCATCCCGCGATCGTGTGGGACGAAGTCGTCGCGTTTCTGCTTGTGCTCCTCGTCGTCGGCGTCGAGCCGCTGCGCGTTGGCATTGCGTTTCTGCTCTTCCGGCTGTTCGACATCGTCAAGCTTCCGCCGGCCTCCACCATCGATCGCCAATGGCATCACGGCTTCGGCGTGATGGCGGACGACATCGTTGCGGCGTTCTATGCTTTGATCGTCTTCGCGATCGGACAGCGGATAGTGTCATGAGGCGCAGCGATAACTTGCGCGTCGCACGCCGGCTCGAGGAGCTGGCGCTCAACGCCTCCGGTGCGCCGCACTCGCTCGTCTACGACGGCTGGCTTCTCGGCTACCGGCCGGGACCGACCAAGCGGCTGCGTTCCGTAAATCCCTTCTACACCTCGACCCTAGCGCTCGACCTTAAGATCGCGTACTGCACGGCGTTCTACGCACGCGCAGGCTTGCCTGCGATCTTCCGCCTGCTGCCGTTCTCGCAGCCGGCGGAGCTGGATGCCGTTCTCGAGCGCGCGGGCTGGGGAGCTTTCGACCGCACCTTGGTGCTGCAGACCGCGCTCGCCCAGCATCGGCCCCCGCCGATACCAGAACTAACAGTTGAGACGGTCGAGCCGCCGGCATGGGAGCCGCTCGCGGCGCCACTGCTCAAGACCGATGTGGAAACACTGAAGCGCTTGATAGCGCGCGCCGCGACTCATCCCCTTCCACAGACAGGTGCGCTGGTGCGTCGCGATGGCGAAGTCGTCGCCTGTGGCCTGGCGAAACTGGAAGACGGCCATGTCGGGCTCTTCGCCGTGCACACGGCCGAAGCCTGGCGTGGCCGCGGCTTCGGCCGCGCGATCGTCGCGAAGTTGCTGGATGAAGCGAAACAGCGCGGCGCGGCAAGGGCCTACCTGCAGGTCACGGCCGATAACGCGCCGGCACTGGCGCTCTATCGGCGTTTCGGCTTCGTCTCTTCGCACGAGTACTGGTATCGTGCACGCGAAGGCGAGCAGCGCTGAGCCGCGGCGAAAGCAATGCGCATCGACGATGAATTGTTCGGGCTCGCCGTCGCGCTGGGACGTGCGGCCATGGCAAAGCGTGTCATGATCGCAACCGCCGAATCCTGCACCGGCGGCCTGCTCGCGGGCGCGATCACCGCGGTGGCCGGAAGTTCCGACTGGTTCGAGCGTGGCTTCGTGACTTACTCCAATGCTTCCAAGATTGAACAGCTGACGGTTCCGATGCAGTTGATCGAGCGCTTCGGCGCGGTGAGCGAGGAGGTCGCGCGAGCGATGGTCGAGGGCGCGCTGCGTGCGAGCGCGGCGCAATGGGCAATTGCGGTCACCGGGATCGCTGGTCCGAGCGGAGGCACAGCCGAAAAGCCGGTCGGCACTGTGTATTTTGCCTGGGCCGGACCCGGGGGAACGGCTTCGGAACGGCGGCTGATCCGGGGCGACCGGGCTTCGATCCGACGGGACTCCGTGGGTGTCGCACTCCAAGGCTTAGTCGACCGTTTGACCTATGCAAAAAGGAGGCGATTATCCGGTACTTGACGGATAGACATTCTTTCCATATACTGGTCTTAGGCTTACCGGAGACGCCCTATGACCAAGGCAAAACGCCCAGTTATCCACCAAATGACCGTCAAGCAGTTCGAGCGGGCTTTCCCGCACGAAGACGCTTGTATTGGGTATTTGGTACGCCACCGCTGGCCTAAAGGCGTCTGCTGCCCGCGCTGTGGCTCGCTTGGGGTCTATGAACTCAAGACGATGGCTTGGAAGTGGGAGTGCCCGGACTGCCGCGAGGGCGGAGCCTACCGCTTCTCGCATCTCGTCGGCACGATCTTCGAGAACACCAACAAGCCATTGCGCGAGTGGTTCCGCGTGATCCATCTCATGCTTACCAGCAAGAAGGGCGTCAGCGCCTTGCAGGTGAAGCGTTACATGGGCTTCGGCTCCTACGAAACCGCGTGGGCCATGTGCCACAAGATTCGCGTCGCTCTGCAAGACAAGGAGTTCAAGAAGCTTATCGGCGTCGTCGAACTGGATGAGACATTCATCGGCGGCGAGTGGAAGAACAGGCACGCCAGCAAGCGGCATCGTGATGACGGCAGGGGCGGAAGGGGCGGCGGCGGTGTCGGTTCCGACAAGACGCCCATCATTGGCGCGATCCAGCGCAAGGGCAACGTCGTCGCCAAGGTGATCGCCAAACTCGACAGCCCGACCATCTATCGCTTCGTCAACGAAGCCGTATCGCGGCGAGTAAGCCTGCTCTGCACGGATCAATACCGCGCTTACGATTTCCTCGACTTCGACTACCGGCGCGGCTCTGTCAATCACGCTCGCGGCCAATACGTCGTCGGCGCGATCCACACCAACAGCATCGAAGGCTTCTGGTCGATCGTGAAGCGCGGGATCGTGGGTACGTTCCATAAGGTCAGCGCGAAGTATCTACCACTCTATGTGGCCGAGTTCCAGTTCCGCTATAACAACCGATACAACGAAGACATTTTCGGGACAGCGATCAATCAATGCAGACTCACTCCCTCATTGGCAATTCCTGCACCTTGACCCAAGTAGGCGGCCCAGTTTCTTCGCCACGCCAGTAGATTTCCATACTCCACTTTTGCTCCAGAGTGCCGATCATTTTTTTCGGCGACGCGCCATATTGAACCTCGTACTCCAAAATCCCGGTAACTGGCGGCGCGGAATAATCCACGCTAGGTATTGTCGTATACCGATACTCCAGCGTTTCTCCGGCCGGAATGAATCCGCTTTTTGTGTCAGATTTCGGGCGCTCGTCTGACTGGCCGTTGATAACACTGTGCATCCGCTTGACGGTGTACCAAATCCCTCGCTCGCTCGTATTCCTAAACACGGCGGCCGGCTGGTAGTTAGCTATCTTCTGGCCCGCTGCTATCCCGGAACGGGAAACAGTGCAATGGACCACAGCACTATCAAAAATCAGCTTGTGGCTAACGCTATTTCGTTCTCTCCATGCGTCGATCTGATTTAACGCAAGCATTGCTAATGCAAAGATGCCGACGGCGACTAACAACAAATAAGTTTTTGGCACACCGTCGATCAGTCCCAATATGACGCCAACGATTGCAAGTAGAGCGCTCACGGCTGGTTTGCCGAGTCCGGTCCACTCGAATAGTGAGTGGGCGAATGAAGCCCAATCGACCCATTTGCGTAACCTTTCCCACATGGCGCATTCTCCGGTTGAGGACAGAATCCTATTCCTTTAGGATATTGTCCGTCAAATACCGGATAACCGCCAAAAAGGACTGTATCGAACGATCGTTCTATGCCATAATCGGCTCATCGGGGACCTGATGAGGGCGCGGCGTATGAGCAATGGAATGCTGGGCAAAGGCAACGGAATGAACGCAATGGACGACAACAAGAGCAAGGCACTCGCCGCGGCGCTGGCGCAGATCGAGAAGCAGTTCGGCAAGGGCTCCATCATGAAGATGGGCGAAGCCCAGGTGCAGAGCGACTTGTCCGTCGTCTCCACCGGCTCATTGGGACTGGACATCGCGCTCGGCGTGGGTGGCCTGCCCCGAGGCCGCGTCGTGGAAGTCTACGGACCGGAAGCTTCCGGCAAGACCACGCTTTGCCTGCAGGTCGTGGCGCAGGTGCAGAAGGCCGGCGGCGTGGCTGCCTATATCGACGCGGAAAACGCGCTCGATCCCGTGTACGCCGGCAAGCTCGGCGTCAACGTCGGCGACATGCTGATCTCGCAGCCGGACACCGGCGAGCAGGCGCTCGAGATCGCCGATATGCTGGTGCGCTCCGGCGGCGTGGACGTCATCGTCATCGACTCGGTCGCGGCGTTGGTGCCGAAAGCCGAGATCGAAGGCGAGATGGGCGATCAGCTCCCGGGGTTGCAGGCGCGGTTGATGAGCCAGGCACTGCGCAAGCTCACCGCGAACATCAAGCGCGCCAACGTGCTGGTCATCTTCATCAATCAGATCCGGATGAAGATCGGTGTCATGTTCGGCAATCCCGAGACCACCACCGGGGGCAACGCGCTCAAGTTCTACGCCTCGGTCCGGCTCGACATCCGCCGCATCGGATCGATCAAGAAAGCCGAGGAAGTGATCGGCAGCGAGACACGGGTGAAGGTGGTCAAGAACAAAGTCGCGCCGCCGTTCCGCGAGGCGCTCTTCGACATCCTCTACGGCGAAGGCATCTCGCGCGAAGGCGAGATGATCGAGCTGGGCGTCACACACAGTGTGATCGAGAAATCCGGCGCCTGGTACGGCTACAGCGGGGAGCGCATCGGACAGGGCAAGGACAACACGCGCGACTACCTGAAGGAGCATCCGGAGCTCGCTGCGGAGATCGAAACGAAGATTCGCGCAGCGGTGGGTGTGCCTGTCCCGGGTCCGGCGCGCGGCGCCGCGCCCGCGGACGAGTGACGCCGCGCACGACGAAGTCGCGACACGCGCAGGCGGTCGGATTGCTCGCGCGGCGCGAATATGCGCGCGCCGAGCTGGAAGACAAGCTCATCGCCAAAGGATGGGAGAAGAGCGAGGTTTGCGCGGCGCTCGACGAGCTCGCCGCTCAGGGCTATCTCTCCGATGCGCGTTACGCGCACGCGCTCGTTGCGCAGAAGACGGGGCGTTACAGCCGGCGCGGGATCGCGGCGGAGCTGAAGACGAAAGGCGT
>DATKJP010000124.1:0-3210 GCA_035543635.1 Casimicrobiaceae bacterium | reverse complement strand
GTTCCGATGGCGGACTGGCCGTGACAGTAGCCGAGTGCGCGTTCGATACAGTGGGAATCGGTGCGGAGATTTCGATTGACGGCACCACCGTGTCGCGTGACGAGACGCTCAACATCGCGGCCGCGTTGTTCGGCGAATCTGCATCGCGCGTGGTTGTCTCGGTCGTGCCAGATCAGGTGACCTCGGTTCTGCGGCTTGCGGCGGGAGCCGGCGTTCCGGCTCGCGTGATGGGGCAGACCGGAGGGAGCCGCCTGCGCATCGCGGTCGCGGGCGACATCGTGATCGACCAGTCGGTCGACGAAGCGGAACGTGTGTGGTCGACGGCGATCGATCGTTACTTCGCTCAGCGTGTGGCCTGAACAACATGTTTGACAAATTCAAGGACGAATGCGGCGTCTTTGGCATCTTCGGCCATCCCGAAGCGGCCAACATGACCTATCTGGGTCTCTACGCGCTCCAGCACCGGGGGCAGGAGAGCGCAGGTATCGCGGCATCCGACGGCGAGCAGGTCCGCCTCTCCAAGGAGATGGGCTATGTGGCCGACATCTTCGGCGGCGAAACCCTCGCCAAGCTCGCGGGGCCTGCTTCGATCGGGCACGTGCGGTACTCGACGGCGGGAGAGAGCAAGCTGCTCAACGCGCAGCCAATCCTGATCGAATGCGCGCATGGCCAGATCGCGCTGTGCCACAACGGCAACATCGTCAATGCGGGCGAACTTCGTAACGATCTCGTGCGGCAGGGTTCGATCTTCCAGTCGAACAGCGATACCGAGCTAATCCTGCACCTCTACGCGCGATCGAGAGCCCGCAGCGTCGAGGACGCGATTGTCGAGTCCGTGGCACAGGTGCAAGGCGCGTTTTCCCTCGTGATGCTGACCAAGGACAAGCTCATCGCCGTCCGCGATCCGCACGGCTTTCGTCCTCTCGCGTTGGGCCGCCTCGATAATGCGTGGGTAGTGTGTTCGGAAACGTGCGCGATGGATCTCATCGGTGCAACGTACGAACGCGACGTGGCGCCGGGCGAGATCCTCATCATTTCCAGCGATGGCGTGAAGTCGATCAAACCGTTCCCGAAGGCGCCGCTCTCGCACTGCATCTTCGAGCACGTGTATTTCGCTCGACCCGACAGCTATGTGTTCGGGCGAAGCGTCAACGAAGTGCGGACCGAGCTCGGCCGCATGCTTGCCCGCGAACAGCCGGT
The DNA here is from genome assembly GCA_035543635.1 of Casimicrobiaceae bacterium. Classification (GTDB taxonomy): domain Bacteria; phylum Pseudomonadota; class Gammaproteobacteria; order Burkholderiales; family Casimicrobiaceae; genus PALSA-1003. The sequence continues at coordinate 2,010 of DATKJP010000124.1, read as the reverse complement.
CGAAGCCGATGTCGTCGTTCCCGTGCCCGACTCGGGCGTCTGTGCGGCGATGGGATTTCACGAGGCATCAGGTGTGCCGCTGCGAATGGGACTCATTCGCAATCACTATGTCGGCCGCACGTTCATCCAGCCGCAGCAGTCGATCAGGCATTTCGGCGTCAAGGTCAAGCTGAATCCGGTGCGGAGCATTCTCAACGGCAAGCGCGTCATTCTCGTCGACGATTCGATTGTTCGCGGGACGACGAGCCGCAAGATCGTCCGCATGGTGCGTGCCGCAGGCGCTAAGGAGGTTCACGTCCGGATCAGTTGCCCGCCGACGATCTCGCCCTGTTTCTACGGCGTAGACACGCCGCGAAAGGCCGAGTTGATCGGAGCGACTCACACGCTCGAGGAAATCCGTGAATTCCTCGAGGCCGACAGCGTCGCCTATCTGAGCCTCGACGGCATGTTGAGCGCCGTCCAGAGCGAGAGAAGCTCGTACTGCACGTCCTGCTACACGGGTGTCTACCCGGTCGAATTCCCGCGTGACGAGGCGACGTACTTGCAGCTCGCGCTGAAACTCGATCGCAAAGGCGAGCCGGTCACAAAGTGACAAGAGTAAAGAGGATCCTCTGTGTCCTTTGTTCCCTCGGTGTCCTCTGTCTCGCGCGCGAGGCGCGCGCGCAGGAGCCGTCCGCGCCGCAGGCAGTCGCTCCCGCACAGCTGCAGGCGGCGATCGCCAAGCTGGGCGATCTCGACTACACGACGCGCACCACCGCGTCGCGGGCAGTCAGGCGAACGGAAAATGCGCAGGCTGTCCCGGCGCTGCTCCAGGCGGCGTCCGAGCAAGCCGACGGATACGTTCGCTATCGTGCGCTGGTGCTGCTGACGGGTTTCAACGATCCGCGCACGAAAGATGCGATGCGCGAATCGCTGGGCAGCCCCAATGATCGGCTGCGGACGGTGGCGTACAGCTTTTTCGAGCACAACCCGGATCGCGCGTTGATTCCGCAATTCATGACGGCGCTCGAGAAGGAACAGGCGGAGTTCGTCCGTCCTGCGCTGGTGCGTGCGATTGCGGCAGCAGCAACGGGAACGCCGGATCTCGTGATGGCCCGTGCCCGGCAGGCGTTGGTGCGCGAGGTGTCCCGCGGCGAGGACTTCTTCCGCAGCGCGGTGATCGAGGCGCTTGGCGATTACAAGGCGTTGTACGCTTTCGACGCGTTGATCGCCGTAGCCAAGCTCGAGGGCCCCCTTCAGGACGATGCCGCGCTGGCCCTCGGAAAGATTGGCGACAAACGGGCGCTCGAGACACTCGCCGGGTTGCAGCGCACTGCGCCGCGGCCGACGCAGCCCGCCATCGCGGCGGCCATCTGTCTCCTCGGTGTCAATTGCGAATCGCATCGCGGCTATCTCGTCGACGCCGTCACGCTCGCGGACAAGACTCCGGGTTATCAGGAACTGTTGCGTGGGGCCGCGGCGGGTCTCGCGGCTCTCGGCGTCGCAGGTCAAGCCGAGGCCGCGCAGGCGCTCGTAGACCTCGGCGTTCCCTCCAAGGACCCGACTCGCGCGCCGCTATCCCTGGCGCTTGCGACCGTGGCGCTTCGCAACACCCCGCTCATGATGACGATGCTCGAGAAGCTTCAGGATCGCGGCAAGGCGATCGATCTGCTCGGCGAAGGCTTCGACATGCTCGAGGAAGATCTCGACAAGGAGCGCTTCTTTGCCTTTATCCGGCATTCGTACTGGGAATCCCCGGAGGCATCGCCGAAACGCGCCTTGATGCAAACCCTCATCGGCAAGCTGGACTTCTGACCGAGGGAGCATCATGGAATACAAGGCAGCGGGCGTTGACATAGACGCCGGGAACGAAACCGTCAGGCGCATCCGCGGGCTGGCGCGCGGCACGTTCACGCCGGGCGTCCTTTCTGAGATTGGGTCGTTCGGCGGGCTCTTCCATATCGATCGCACGCGCTACGAGGATCCCGTGCTGGTGTCGAGCGCCGACGGCGTCGGCACGAAGCTCAAGGT
>DATKJP010000123.1:0-3185 GCA_035543635.1 Casimicrobiaceae bacterium | reverse complement strand
CGACGGGTGGACACACACGTCATCGCAGCGATGGCCGTCATCGAAAAAGCGGCGGCAGAGGGTCCGCGATTGGTCGCCATGCGTCGCGAAGCGGGCGCGCGCATGGCTGCGGCCGCGTGCCGCGGCGAGCTCGTCGTCGCCAGCCGGCAGACGCCGATGCGCCGCACCTTGAGCTTTCTCGACGCGCAAACGGGGGAGCCGCGCGAGATCGAAGTCGACTGGCGAAGCTCGGCGGAATTGGAGACGCTGCGCCAGCGCTCCCGGCCCTGCGGGTATCTGCTGGCGCCAAGCGAGGCGCACACCGTCGCCTTGCTACGCGAGCTTGGTATCGAGGTGGACCGGATCACCGATCCGAAGGCGGGCTTCAGCGTCGAACGCTACGTCGTGGACAACGCGGGCGCCGGCCAGCGGCAGGACGGTCGCGGCGCAATCGACGACGGTGAAGGCGAGGGCATCCGGATTCTGGACGTTCACACGGAGACCGCGAGGATCGTCTCGCCCAAGGGCAGCTTCTTCGTACCGATGCAGCAGCCCTTCGCGGGGCTGGTGTCGGCAGCACTCGAGCCGGACTCACAGAACAGCTACGCCGCCAACCGCATCCTCGACATCGACGCCAATCGACTGCAGCGTGTGATGGAAATGCCGGCGAAGGGCGTCACCGCAGCGTTGCCGTAGGGCGAGCGCGCTCGAGTCCGTTACCGCCGCTCACCCGCGGACGTCCGCGACGAAGCGTTACGCCGGAACCCGCGCGCCAACCACCGGCACCATCCACACCGCGTACCGGAATGGATCCCGGATATCGGCGATCATCTGGTCGAAGTACTTGAGCGCTGAAGCGGCATCGATCGGCGTGTACTCGGCGACCACTCCGGCATAACCGTCGCGCCAGGCCTCCATCATCGTCGCGAAGGTTTCGCGCGGCACGCGCACCGTGTCGACGACGACATAGTCGACCGTGATGTCGCGGAAGTTTCGTCGCGCGAGGATTTCGAAGATGTGCCGGCCAATATAGAGGTCGGTGCCGGTCGCATCGCCAAAACAGGCCGGAGCAATGTGCCAGAAGTCGCGCAGGTCGGGTGTACCGCGCTGGAAGTGCAGCATGCCGTAGTCTTCCGGGATCAAATGCAGATAGCCGTCCGGACGGGTGACCCGCCTCAACTCCTCGATCACGCGGTCCGCGTGCGGAATCGAGTGGAGGACGTGGCGACAGCAGGTGAGGTCGAACGTCCCGTCGTCCGCGTGCAGCTCGTACACGCTCTGGTGCTCGAAGGCGAGCCGCGGCGAGAGATCGCGATAGCGCGTGCGCGCCAGCTCGAGATGGTGATCGACGATATCGACGCCGAGCACGGTGGCCGCTGGGTAGCGCCGCGCGAGGCGCGAGGAAACCTCACCGGTGCCGCATCCCGCATCGAGGATACGCGGCGCGCTGGGCAGCGCATAGCGCCTGAATAAGGGCATTTCCTGCGGCCAGATCGCGTCGGCCTGTGCGGCGAGGGTCCGCACCATCGATTCGTCCGCCATTTGCTCGGCGTGCGGGTTCAGGTCGTCCATGTCGTCTCATCATCGGAATGCCGTGTCCGGCGGTGAAATGATTGGTGCGTGCCGCGCGAGCTTCGCCGAGCGGGCCCGGCGAAGATCCTCCTGCGAAGCGTCAACTGTGCCTTTGGCGACGGTCGATCTCAAGCGCCCGGCTGCTCCTTCCACGCTGCGAGCAGCGTGCGCGCGAATCCGGTCCCGAGCGCCTCGTCTTCGTGCATGAAATAGACGTGGGTCCGGCCGACCGGCTGTTTCGCGATGATCGCGGACCACGCGCGGAGGTCCGCTTCATCGTAATGCGTACGGCGCAGGCGGATGTACGCCCAATCCGACGTCGTGACCATCGGTGTGTCGCCTTTCTCCGTGTCGGTCACGCACAGCATGACGTTGCGAGCGCACAGTGCCGCGTAGATCTCCTCGTCCTGCCAGGTATCGCTGCGGAATTCGAAAGCGAAGCGTCGGTTCGCGGGCAGGAGTTCGAGGAACGAGCTCAGTCGGGGGAGATCCTTCTTGAGGAACGGCGGCAGCTGGAAGAGGATCACCCCGAGCTTCGTCCCGAGGAAGCTCGCCCGCCGCAGGAACTCGGCGACGCTCTGCGCCGACTCCTTGAGACGCTCGATGTGCGTGATGCGGCGCGGCGCCTTGAGCGTGAAGCTGAAGCCGTCGGGCACCTGCTCGATCCACTGCTCGAGCATCGACGGGGCCGGCATTCGGTAGAACGTGTTGTTGATCTCGACCGTCGAGAAATGACCGGCGTAGTAGCGCAGCATTTCGTTCGCCGGCAGCTTCTCCGGGTAGAAGTGGCCGTACCACTCCTTGTAGGAGAAGCCGCTGGTGCCGGCGAGAAGTTGCATGGTGCGTGCCCTTTTTCCGTAGCGCGCATAAGCCTTAGCCGGGCTTGAAGCCGACCTTGGCCATCACGCCGCGCGAAAGCGTACCTGCGTGAGCCTCGATATCGCCCCACGGATCGCGCCTGAGCTTGGCGAGGCGCTTCGGTACATTACCCACATTGAAGTACGCATAGCGAACGTCGGCCTTGAGCTCGTCCCAGCCGATCGGTGTCGAAACCGGTGCCTTCTCCTTTGCGCGCGTCGAATACGCCCCGACGGCGGTAGCGCCCTCGCTGTTGCGCAGGTAGTCGATGAAGACCTTGCCGCCGCGGGAGACCTTGAGAAGCTTGGAGGTGAAACGGTCGGGAAACGTCTGCTCCAGAAGCTCGGCGACGGCCTTGGAAAAGCCCTTCGCTTCCTCCCATTCGACCGTGGGTTTGATCGGTACGACGACATGCAATCCTTTGCCGCCGGTGGTCTTGAGGAATGGCGTGAGGCCGATGTTCTCGACCAGCGTCTTGACGAGCAGGGTGGCCTGCTTCAAGTCCTCCCACGACACGGTCGGGTCCGGATCGAGATCGAAGATCAAACGGTCCGGATATCCGAGCTTCGGCTCGCGCGATCCCCACGGGTGAATCTCGAGCACCCCCATCTGCAGCAGCGACACGATTGCCTCGATCGAATTCGCCATCATGTAGAGCGCGGTCTTCCCATCGCTCGCCTGGATCTTGACGCGCGAGATCGCCTCGCTCACGCCGGATTCGGCCTTCTTCTGATAGAAGCACTCCTGTTTCCACCCGTTGGGACAGCGAACGAGCG
>DATKJP010000122.1:0-3572 GCA_035543635.1 Casimicrobiaceae bacterium | reverse complement strand
GGCCTGAAGGCGAAGATCTCGCTGCGCGCGTGCGTGGTGTAACCGTTCAGATCGATCAACACGTCAATGCCATCGCCACGAATGCGCCGCGCGATCCTCTCACCCGTCTCCTCATAACAATCCACGTAGTGCTCGAAGGCGCGCGGCGCTCGCCGTCCAAGCGCGGTCTCCTCCGTGGGCGTCAGACTGTAGGCGAATGCCTCAATGCAGGAGCGATCGATGCGTTCCCAGCATTGGATGGCGAGCCGCGCCACTGGATGATCGCGAAAGTCGGAAGAAACGAAGCCAACCCGCAACCGTGCTCCAGGTGCCCGCTGGTTGGTGACCGGAGGCAGCGCCTCGGCACCGAACGTTAACTTGACTTGCTGCGCCCACCGTTGCGCCGCGAAAAGCTCGATTTCCGGGCCGAGCGGCATCGCCAGCAGGGGCATCGGAACGACATTGAAGCGCTCGCGCGCTGCAGGGTCCTTCAGGATGGCGGAGATGTGCGCAAAACTCGACGCAAGGTCGTCCCAGATGCAGCGCTGCATGCGGCTGTAGGCGAGCATCGTTGCGGCATAGGGATTGCCCGGGTCGAGCTCCAGCACGCGAGCGAGCGGAGCCTCGGCTTCGTCGAATTTCGATTGCGCGATGCACATCGAGGCGAGGTCGACATGCGTGCCCAGACGATCGGGTTCGAGTCTCACAGCCTCGCGAAAGCTCGCCTCTGCGTCGCCAAATGCGGTGAGCTCGCCCAGGGCGACGCCGCGGGCGCTCCAGAATCGCGCCGGAAAATCGCGCCGCAGCGTGAGCGCTTTTTCGTAGGCAAGCACGGCCTCGCGGTAGCGTTGTTGCGCCTTCATGTGATCGCCGAGATTGGCCAGCACGTCGGCGTGCTGTGGTTGCGCAGTGAGCACCTGCTGGTAGCAGCTTTCCGCGCGCTCCGTCTGCCCGCTCGCTTCCAGAGCCAGGCCGAGGTTGTTGAGTACCCCCGCGTTTCCGGGCGCGCGCTCCAGCGCGCGCTCGTAGAGACTGATCGCGGCTGCGAACTCGCCTCGCTCGCGGTGCAGATTGCCGAGATGAAAGAGTGCTTCGGGATCGCGGGCGTCGATTCGGAATGCCTCGCGCCAGGCCGCTTCCGCGGCGGACGGATCGCTCGCGTTGAGGATTTCGCCGAGAAGATTCCACGCCGCGACGTCGCGCGGAGACTTCTTCAGCGCGGCGCGACAAGTCGATTCTGCGCTAGTGTCTCCCAGGACGCGCTCGATGCGTGCCCGCTCGCGGATGAGATCGGAGTGCTCGGGCGCAAGCTCGAGCGCGTGACCGATCAGTGCCTTCGCCGCTGCAAGTTGACCGCTAACGAATGCCACCTGCGCCTGACGCACGATCTCTTCCAGGTCGACCGGCTGCTCCGGCGGCAGATCGACCGCACCGTGGCAGTCCTTGAAGCGCTTGCCGCTTCCGCATGGACAGGGTGCGTTGCGCGCGATCGCGGCGCTCATGCCTCGTTCCACATGCGCTCGACAGCGGCTTCGAAGGCTCGCGTGTAACGCTCCATGTCGAAGAGCGCCGAGGCACGAACCCCGCCGCGCAGGCGCGCTGACAATGCGCGCAGCTTCTCGCGTTCGCGCGCGAGCGTGAGCGCGATCGCCTCGTATTCGTCGGCCGATGCGGCCAGCAGCTCGGGAAGCGGTACAGCACTGATCTGACTCGCCGACGTGCGCGAAGCCATGCTGCGTCCGGCGATCGTGACGACCGGTAGGCCCATCCAGAGCGCATCATTCACGGTCGTGTGCGAGCCGAACGGGTGGGTGTCGAGGTAGAGATCGGCAAGCGGGTAGCGTGCGAGGTAGCGCTCGACGGGCTCGCTCGGCGCAAACGCGAGCCGCCCCGGGTCGACGCCGCGCCGGTCCGCCTCTGCCCGAAGATTGCGCTCGGCGATCGCATCAAGCGGGCGGAGCCACAGCACTGCGTCAGGCAGGCTTCGCAGCAGGCGCATCCAGACGTCGAACAGCGCGGGCTGCAGCTTGTATGCTGCCGCCTGGCTCATGAATACGAACGCGGCGTCGGGCAGACCGTAGTCGGCGCGGGCGCGCCGCTCTCCGGCGCTGCGCCGAGTATCGCTCGGCAAATAACACTCGCCGACATGACATACGCGCTCGGCGAAGTCGCCCCGCGCGTCCGGTGGTGTCGTGAACGGATCGGTGATCACGAAGTCGTAATAGCCTGCGCCGAGCGTTCCCGCATAGCCGAGATAGTTCACCTGCACCGGGGCCGCGCGCCACGCGAACAGATCGGGCCGCGCCTGCCCGGTATGCCCGGTGAGGTCGAAGAGCACGTCGACGCGATCAGTACGAATGCGCTCTGCCATCGCGGAAGTCTGGAGATGGCCAAACTCCGTGAGCGAGGCCGCGCGTTCGACACGCGCGCGAAGCGCGTCGGACTCGTTCCTGCCGAGAGCGTAGGCCCGGACTTCGAAGAGGTCGCGATCGAGTCGCTCCAGCAACTCGACGAGCAGCCTCGGCACCGGATGCTCGTGAAACGCGGATGACACGAAGCCGAGGCGCAATCGCCCATTGCGGGCGCGCTCGCGCAGACCTTCGAGAGCGGAGCCGGATTTGCGCTGCGGCCAGGCCCAGCGCTTCGCCGCAGCAAGTTGCAGCGCCGGGTCGTCGCAAATGGCGAGCAGCAGATACGGCGGCACCGACTGTCTCGGCTCGTCTTCCAAGCGGTCCACGACGCCGAGAATCTCGTCGCGCTTGCGCTCGAAGTCCTGCCAGTCTGCAAACTGGAGATCGACGTCGAGCGATTGCGCGGCGACCAGCGCGCGCTTCGGATCGAGCGCATGCGCCTTCCGGAAGAAGACTCCCGCCGGCTCATAGCGGCGCGAGTCGTACAGCAGAAAGCCGAGGTTCGCATTGATCTCGGCGGATTCGGGTTGGAGAGCGAGCGCGTGGCGAAAGCTGTCCTCGGCGCCCGTGCGATCGCCCAGCCGTTGCTGGCAGTTGCCGCGGTTGTTCCAGACTTCCGCGCCGGCGTGCGGCATCGCCGCAAGCAGGCGGTCGTAGCTTTCCAGCGCAGCCGCGAACTCCTCGCGCATGAAAAAGAAGTGCGCGAGATTGCCGAGCGCGCCGATGTGTCCAGGCTGGCGTTGCAAGATTTTGCGATAGCATGCCTCGGCCTTGCCCGGTTCGCCCGCCTGTCCAAATGTAATCGCGAGGTTGACCAGGAGGTCGGGGTGCGATGGCGCGAGTTCGAGAGCGCGCTCGTACGCAGCGATGGCCTTCGCATGCTGGCCGCCGACGGCGAGCGCGTTGGCGAGATGGAACCACGTCTCGGGATTGCGTGGATTCTGCTGCGCCGCGCGCTGCAACAGCTCGAGCGACCGGGCGTCGCGGTTCACTTCGATCTTCGGCATGATCGATCTAGCTGCGATTTTCCCATGCGTTGAGGAGCATGTTCTCGAAGGCGCGGGTGAAGCGGGTCATATCGAAGAGTGGAGCGCTGCTGCGCTGGGCGGCCAGCCGAGCTTTGAGCGCGGCGAGCCGCTGCGCATCGCGCCCCAGAGCGAGCACCAGCGCCTCGTACTCGGC
>DATKJP010000121.1:0-8673 GCA_035543635.1 Casimicrobiaceae bacterium | reverse complement strand
ATGCACGATCTGCGGATCGCTGCGATCGCTTACGGAAACGGGCGTGAAAAGCGTAGCCGGCACGCGCTGCTCGATCCCTGGCAGGAATTTGGCGAGCCATGCCGCGAATTCGCTTGGCGCGAGCGCGCGTCGCATGAGATCCGCTTCGATCAGGGATGGCGAAAGGAAATCCGCTCCGGAAGGTTCCCATTTCGCGGGCGCGTCGCGATCGTCGAGGTACCAGTTGCGCGATGCAGTTATGAAAGGCTCGCGCAGCGCCGCATCGCATCGATCGGCGTAGTCGAGCGCGAGGGCGAGGCCGAATGCGCTGTTCGCGTGCATACCGTGGCGAATCGGATACCTGGCCATTGCCAACCAATCTCGGAAGCGATCGGCGAAGGCTCGCGCCAGCGGCTCGAGGTTAGTCGACCAGCGGCGGGCATCGACGTCGTCGCAGACTGCAAGGCTAGCCGCCAGCTTGAGCAGCCATGCCCACCCGTAGGTCCGCTCGAAGGCGCGCGCTTCGGGACGCCGCAGATAGGCAAGCTCAACGGCAATCGCTTCCGGAGCAAGACGCAAGTTCAGCGCCGCGCGAATCGATCGCGCTTCGCGCAATTCAGGGTGTAGCTCGAGCACGCGGACGAGCATCCAGTGCGCGTGCACGCACGAGTGCCAGTCAAAGCTTCCGAAAAACGCCGGGTGCAGTGTGCGCGGCGAGGCCAGGTCCGCGGCGCTCGTCAGCACGTGGTCGAGCTTGGCGGGGTATTCGCGGTCGATGTTGGCGAGCGCAAGCCGCGCGAAGCGACTCGCGTCCGTCATCGAAAGCTCAGGCTCCATGGCGCGTCTTTTCCCTCCGCCCACGAGCAGGCCCTGATTCGGAGCCAGTCGCGAAACGGCGATGTTGCATTGCAAGACCGCAGGCTGGAAAGTTTAGCAGGCGCTGCGACTCGATGCCTAAAACAATTGCAGAATCCGATGCTTAGGTGTATGATGCGTAGCAGTCGGCGGCCCTTCCGGTCACTGCCGATCCTTCGAGAACGGACCCTAAGGGTCGCGATTCGCCAAACGTAGATGTGCCGCCGCCTGGACCGGAGCTTGCGAATGCAAGCGGGCCGCGTCCAGGAGTTCATGAATGAGCAGTAGCTCGAGCTTTGCCGCGCTCGGCCTGCGGCCGGAAATCCTCCGTGCCGTAGACGAGGCGGGTTACACGACGCCCACGCCGATCCAGGCGCAGGCGATCCCTTTGATCATGGCGGGCAAGGACGTGATGGGCGGTGCCCAGACGGGCACCGGCAAGACGGCGGGCTTCGCTTTGCCGATCCTGCACAAGCTCGCGCCCACTGCGAATTCCAGTCCCTCGCCGGCGCGCCACCCGGTGCGCGCGTTGATCCTGACGCCGACACGCGAGCTCGCGATCCAAGTCGAGGAATCGATCCGGACTTACGGAAAGCACACGGGACTCCGCTCGACCGTGGTCTATGGCGGGGTGGACATCAAGCAGCAGCTGCCGATCGTGCGCGGCGGAGTCGAGATCCTCGTTGCGACGCCGGGCCGGCTCCTCGACCACGTCGAGCAAAAGTCTGTCTACCTCGGTCAGGTGGAGATCCTCGTCCTCGACGAAGCCGACCGCATGCTGGACATGGGTTTCATCCCCGACATCAAGCGCATCATGGCGCTCCTGCCCGCGACGGTGCGCCGGCAGAACCTCCTCTTCTCGGCCACCTTCTCCGACGAGATCAAAAAGCTCGCCGACGCTCTCCTGAACGAGCCGCAGCTGATCGAGGTCGCGCGTCGCAACACGACGGCGGACACCGTCGTGCAGAGCGTCTACAAGGTGCCGGCCGAGCAGAAGCGCGCGCTTCTGAAGCACATCGTGACATCGCGCGACCTGTGGCAAGTGCTCTGCTTCGTGCGTACCAAGCACGGCGCGTCACGTCTCGCACGAGCCTTGCAAAAGGACGGGCTGCAGACGACCGCGATTCACGGTGACAAGAGCCAGGCCGCACGGCTCGAGGCGCTGGATGAGTTCAAGGACGCCAAGGTGCAGGTGATGGTCGCCACGGACGTCGCTGCGCGCGGCCTCGACATCGACGATCTGCCGCTGGTCGTGAATTACGAGATGCCTTATGTCCCCGAGGACTACATCCATCGCATCGGCCGCACTGGGCGCGCCGGCGCGACCGGCGAGGCGATCTCGTTCTGCGCGCCGGATGAAGAGGAGCTGCTCACCGAGATCGAGCGACTGCTCAAACGCAGGATTCCGGTCGCGCTACCGGACGGGTTCAGCACTGAACGGCGCGGGCACGAGCCCCACGCGCATCGCGCGACGTCAGCCGCGCGCGACGCGGGTCATCATCCGCATCACGCGACACACACGAAGCCGCACGAGGCCCGACGCGAAGCGCGCGCCAGTCAGGCTGCGCATCACGGCAAGCCGGCTTCAGCGTTAGTCACACCGCACGCACCGAGGCGCCCCGGGCATCACAAGCCTCGCCCCATCCCGGCGCTCTTGATGAAGCGCCGCGTGCCGGAACCCGAGAGCGCCTGACCGGGGGCGTCACGCAGGCGCGGGCAGCGTCGCGCCGGAGCCCGACGGGGCGTCGATCGGTCCCCACGCAGCGAGAGCCACGGCGGCGTCGAACGCTGCCGGATCAAAATCCCGGCGCACGGCGGCGAGCGCAGTCGAGCGAATTCGCTTCCACAAGCCTTGGTCTTCGTAAAGCGCAAGGCACGCCTCGGCCATCAGCGCCGGCTCGTCGGCAACCCGAAGTTCCTGCCCATCTCGCCAGCCGAGCTGAGCGGCGATCAACCCCGTGCCGGCTACGGGCACGCCATGCCTCGCCGCATCGATGACCTTCTGCGGAATGCCGCCAGCGTAACGCGTCGGGGCGACGAATACTCGAGCCTGTCCGAACAGTTCGGCGAGATCATCGATCGGACCGGCGATCTCCACGCGCGAACCCGCGATCGACTGGAGCCAGGCGGCCTGGTCGCTTCCCGAGCCGGCGATCCGCAACTTGGCATCGCTCCGCCGGACGATGATCGGCAGGACGCATTCGACAAAAAAGCGCACGCTGTCCGCGTTCGGTGACTGACTGTTCCAGAGCGCTCCCAAAAAAACGAAATCGCGCCTGTCCGAGAACGAGGCAGGCGTCTCGGCGATCTCAGCCGCTGCGGCGACGATCGCTGGCGTCCGGCCCGTGACGTCGCGAATCAGTTGCTGCTCGAGCTGCGACACGCAGACGATGGCGTGCGCAATTTCCGTCGGACGGAGCTCATCACGAAGAAGCACACGGCGTTGCAGCCTTGTCATTGGCTGCCCGCCCAGATCTCTTTCCATGATGGTCCGCGATGCGGACACCGCTTCCGCGTCGTAGACGATGCGAACGCCCGCAAACAGGCGCGGCCACATCTGGTGGGCAAGAAAGACCTTGGCGAGGTTGTGCGGGCGCCCGATCCACAGCAACCCCAGCCGACCGTTGACGGCGCGCAGTGCCGACTGGAATGCCTCGTAGCCGTATCCCGCCACCGACCGAACGTTCGAGGGAAACGAATCCGCCGCCGCATCGGGACCGGGATTCTCCTGCAAGGCACAGACATCGACTTCGTCGCTGCACCGCGCAAGCGCCCGCACGATTTGCGCGCTTCGCGGATATCCGGATCCCCAGCCCGAGCGCGGAATCACATCGTCCACGACGAGCGCGCACCGGCTCACGGTCAGCCTTCAGGACGTCGTGCTGCCGGTTCAGCCCGAAAGCCGGCCAAGCTGGGCCCTAAGGTTCTCGAGCATTGCGTTCAAGCCCGCGAGACGTGCGCGCTGCTGCGCCACGACCTGGGCTGGTGCGCGGCTGACGAAGGATTCGTTGGCAAGATTCGATGCGAGCTTCGTCACTTCGGCTTCCTTGCTTGCAATCTCCTTGCCGATGCGCTCACGCTCCGCGCCGCGATCGATCTCGATGTGCAGCATCAGCTTGGTCGCGCCCGCGACCACGACCGGCGCATCGGTCTGAGGCAGCTCGTCAACGATCCGCACTTCCGAAAGTCTCGCGAGCGCGCTCATGTAGCTCGTCGTCGCGGCGAGGCCCGCGCGCTCCTCCGCATTGCCGGGCGCAGCCCACAGCGGAATGCGCTGCGCCGGCGAGAGCTTCATCTCGCCGCGCAATCCCCTCGCTGCGAGGACATGCTCCTTGAGTCGTCCGATCTCGGTTTCGGCGACGGGATCCCGTCTTTCCATTTGCGGCAATGGGTACGGTTGGATGGAAATCGAAACGCCTTGCTTTGCCGCCAGCGGCTCAACGCTTTGCCACAGCTCCTCGGTGATGAAGGGAATGAACGGGTGCGCGAGGCGCAGAATCACCTCGAGCACGCGCACCAGGGTACGTCGCGTTCCGCGCTGCGCGGCCTCGTCGTCCTCCGCGAGCTGCACCTTGGCGAGCTCGACGTACCAGTCGCAGTACTCGTCCCAAACGAACTCGTAGACCACGCGCGCGGCAAGATCGAAGCGGTAGCTCTCGAGATGCTCGTTGACCGAGGCTTCGGTCTGCTGCAACCGGCTCACGATCCAGCGGTCGGCGATCGAGAGCGTGAGCGGCTTCGCATCGTCGAGACCGACGTCCTTCCCCTCGACGTTCATCAGCACGAAGCGAGCGGCGTTCCAAAGCTTGTTGCAGAAGTTGCGGTAGCCGGCGCAGCGGTTCAGATCGAAGTCGAGCGTGCGTCCGAAGGTAGCGAGGCTCGCGAAGGTGAAGCGCACCGCGTCGGCGCCGAAGGCCTGGATGCCGTTCGGGAACTGCCGCCGAGTTCGCTTCTCGATCGCCTCCTTCTGCTTCGGAAGGAGCAGACCGGAGGTTTGCTTGGTGATGAGCGAGTCGAGATCGGTGCCGTCGATGAGATCGAGCGGGTCGATGATGTTGCCTTTCGACTTCGACATCTTCTGCCCTTCCTCGTCGCGCACGATCGCGTTGATGTAGACGTCGCGGAACGGCCGCTTGCCGGCGAAATAGGTCGTCATCATGATCATGCGCACGACCCAGAAGAAGATGATGTCGAAACCGGTGATCAGCACCGACGAGGGCAGGAACGCCTTCAGCTCGCGCGTTTCTTCCGGCCAGCCGAGCGTGGAGTGGCACCACAGCGCCGAGGAGAACCAGGTATCGAGGACATCTTCCTCCTGCTTAAGCGCGCTCGCCGGTTTCCCAGCCTGCTTCGCCGCCTCCTCGACGTTGCGTGCGACGTACATGTTACCCGCGTCGTCGTACCACGCCGGAATGCGGTGTCCCCACCAGAGCTGGCGCGAGATGCACCAGTCGTGCACGTTCTCGAGCCAGTGGTCGTAGGTCGAAGTCCAGTGCTCGGGAACGAACGAGATCTTGACGGGCGCCGTGCTCCCAGCCTCAGCAATACTCGCGTTGACCGCGTCGAGACAGATTTGCTGGAAGGTCTTGCCGGGAAAGAACGGATGATTCGCCGGCGCCGGCTTCGTCATCGCGACGAACCATTGATCGGTCAGCATCGGCTCGACGACTTCCCCCGTGCGCCCGCAGCGCGGCACGACCATCTGATGCGACTTCTCGGCCGCGACCAGTCCGGACGCGTGGAGATCGGCGAGCACCATCTTGCGTGCGGCGTAGCGGTCGAGCCCACGATACTTCGCCGGCGCGTTCTCGTTGATCGCGGCCTGCAACGTGAAGATCGTGAGGGGCACAAGGCCGTGCCGCTGCGCCACCTCGTAGTCGTTGAAATCGTGCGCCGGCGTGATCTTCACCGCGCCGGTACCGAAGGACTTGTCGACGGACGCATCGGCGATCACTGGAATGCGCCGACCGGTCAAAGGCAGCTCGACTTCCTTGCCGACGATGCGCGAGTAGCGCTCGTCCCCGGGATTCACCGCGACGGCAACGTCGCCCAGCATCGTCTCCGGCCGCGTCGTCGCCACTGTGACGAAGCCGCTGCCGTCGACGAGCGGATAGCGGATCTCCCAGAGCTTACCGCTCTCTTCTTCCTTCTCGACTTCAAGATCAGACACCGCGGTGCCGAGCACCGGGTCCCAGTTCACCAGCCTCTTGCCGCGATAGATGAGCCCGTCGTTGTACAAGCGCACGAATGTCTCGAGCACCGCGTTGGACAGTCCTTCGTCCATTGTGAAGCGCTCGCGCGACCAGTCGCCCGACGCGCCGAGCCGGCGCATCTGGTTGGTGATGGTCGAGCCCGACTCGCGCTTCCACGCCCAGACGCGCTCGATGAAGCGCTCGCGCCCAAGCTCAGGCCGCGTCTTGCCTTCGGCGCGGAGCTGATTCTCGACGACGATCTGGGTGGCGATGCCCGCATGATCGGTGCCGAGCTGCCACAGCGTGTTGTCGCCGCGCATGCGCCGCCATCGGATCAGCAAGTCCATCAGCGTCTGCTGGAACGCGTGCCCCATGTGCAACGTTCCGGTGACGTTTGGCGGCGGCAGCTGGATGCAATACGCGGGAGCGCCCTCGCGCCACGATGGCTTGAAGAGCCCCTGCGATTCCCAGAAGGGGTACCACTTCTGCTCGATGGCGCGCGGCTCGTAAGTCTTGTCGAGTGGCATGAGCAAAAATGGAACGCGTCGCGTCAGTGAAAACGCAAATTATAGCGGACGCGCGGCCGCGTCCTCGGCGCAGCGCGCCGCAGTCGCGCGTATCAAAGCGGAACCGCTACTTCGACGGCGTTGCTACCGCCACCGCGTCGGTCATGCGATAGAGCACGCCGGCGGGATCGTCTTTCAGCACGGCGAATTTCCCGGCGACGACGACCGGCTCGAAGCCGTACGATATCGGCTTTTTCGCGAGCACTTCGACCAGCGCGTCGGGTCCCGCGGGCAGACAGAACGGGCAGTGAGGAGGGACTGCGGAAATGAGGAAATGCTTCTGGTCCGCGCCCATGTCGAGCGGGATGATGAAGCCGTAGACGCGGACGTCCTTGCGATTGAGTCCGAGGATCTCCTTCGAGAACTCCGGCACCATCTTGTTGCCCTGCTTCACCGGCTCGACCTGCGCCAGCGTCCGCCACGAGACGACCCCGCTCATCTCCGGAAGAATGGTCGAGCTGTAATCCGCCGCGCTGGGCAAGCCCGTCGCGGGTATGTTGCTATCGAGCGCGGAAGCGGGAAGCGCCGTGCAGATTAGGATCGCGCCGAGCCACGGGAGCATTCGAGAAGTCATCGCGTCGAGCCTTTTCTAGAGTGAGCGCACCGTCGCGATGGGTTGTCGCACGCGCCGGCATGCAAATTATACGCAGCGAGGCATTGCCAGCCAAGGTGGTGCGACCATCATGATAATGGGTTATCATTATCGTTGTCGAACGTTTGCGAGCCAGCCGCTCCTCCGAAACCATGCAGCGCAAAACGCGCCAGCGGGACGCGATCCGGCGCGCTATCCAGGCGGCCAAGCGTCCTCTCTCGCCCCGCGAGGTGCTCGAGCAGGCGCGGCTGGCCGTGCGCGCGACCGGCATCGCTACGGTATACCGGACTCTTAGGCTGTTGGTAGCGGAAGGCAGCGTGCACGCGATCAGCCTGCCGGGCGAAGCACCGCGTTACGAAGCGGCGAAGCTCAAGCATCACCATCATTTCCAATGCACGAGCTGTCAGCGAATCTACGACGTGCCCGGCTGCCCCGGGAATCTGCGCCGCCTCGCCCCGCGCGGCTTCACCGTCGTGGATCACGACCTCACGCTTTACGGACGCTGCCTGGACTGCGGCAAGCGGGAGCTTCGCGCGCGATGATCCGCATCGAGCAACTCCGGTTCGGATACAGCGGCGGCCCCGATGTCCTGCGCTTGCCACAATTCGCCCTGGAGGCCGAGAGCAACATTCTCGTGGTCGGGCCTTCCGGCTGCGGCAAGACCACGTTGCTGCACCTGATCGCCGGGCTTTTGCTGCCGAGCAGCGGCTCGATCATCGTCGACGGACAGGACCTCTCCGCGCTTTCTTCGCATGAGCGGGATCGCTTCCGCGGGCGCCACATCGGCATCGTCCTGCAGCAGTTCCATCTCCTGCCGACGCTCACCGCGCTGCAGAACCTGCTCGTGGCGCAAAGCATCGCCGGGCTGCCGGTAAACCGGGAGGCGGCTCTCGCTATGCTGCGCGGCCTGGGTGTCGACGAGCGAGTCGACGCGTATCCGCACCAGCTCTCGGTAGGACAGCAGCAACGCGTCGCAATCGCGCGGGCGCTGGTCAATCGCCCGAAGCTGCTTCTTGCCGACGAGCCGACTTCCAATCTCGACGACGAGGCCTGCGCATCGGTGATCGACCTGTTGCTCAGCGCGACGCAGCAGCACGCAGTGTCGCTGGTCATCGCCACCCACGATACGCGGCTGAAGTCAAAAATCCCGCGGCAACTTGCGTTGCCCCGCCGCGCCGAACAACAAGCCGCATGACCCTTCTTCAGCTTGCATGGAGTTACCTGCGCGCGCGGCCGCTCGGCACGCTGCTCAACGTCGTGCTGCTCGCGCTCGGCGTGGGAACCATCGGCTTCGTTCTGATCGTGAACGGGCAGATCGGCGACAGTCTCACCCGCGACGCGAAGGGCATCGATCTCGTAGTCGGCGCCAAGGGCAGCCCGATCCAGCTCATGCTCGCCGGCATCTTTCACCTCGACGTGCCGACCGGGAACATTCCGCTCAAGTCGGCGCAGGAGCTGGCGAAGGATCCGCTGATCCGCCGCGTCATTC
>DATKJP010000120.1:0-3778 GCA_035543635.1 Casimicrobiaceae bacterium | reverse complement strand
CTGCTGCGCACGCTCGCTCAGCGCTGCGAGCGCGGTGCGATGTTCTTCTTCGATTACGGTTTTCCTTCCGCCGAGTTCTATCATCCGCAGCGGAGCCTCGGCACGCTGATGGCTCACTACCGCCATCACGCTCTGGTCGATCCGTTCTTTCTTCCCGGCTTGACCGACCTCACCACGCACGTCGATTTCAGCGCGATGGCGCACTCGGGCGTGGCCGGCGGCATGCAGCGCGCCGGTTACACGACGCAGGCTCGCTTCCTCGTGAACTGCGGCGTCCTCGATGAGCTGGAGCGCTGCGGAGATCCGCAATCTGCCGCGTATCTGCTCGAAGCGAATGCCGTGCAGCGGCTCACTTCACCCGCGGAGATGGGAGAGCTCTTCAAGGCGCTCGCGCTGGTGCGAGGGATCGACGTGCATCTGGCCGGGTTTCGCCAGGGCGATCAGTCACATCGCTTGTAGCCGTCTTCGCGGTGCCCGCAGGCGGGAGAAGTATCTCAACGTTTCCCGCGCGGCGCCGGCCACAGCATCGTGCCGCGGCATCGCGGCGCGCCGCAGCGGCACGCAAACGCGCGCTCGGCGCGCTTCGTGAGCTTGCCTTCGTAGCCGAGGCGATAGTCGTAGCAAAGCTCTTCGCCTGCGCGGATCGTCCGCCGCGCGTGAATGTAAATCCGTCCGTTGTCGTGCTCGATGGGCTCGCAATTCGGGCTGCAGCCGTGATTGATGAAACGCGCCGCGTTGCCGCCGATGGAGGCGTCGATCACGGTTCCGTTCGAAAGCTCGAACTGCATCGTGTGGTACGGATCGCCCGGATCGGTGTCGGGGCGCTCGTCGGCCGCGTCAATGCTTATCCGCGCGCCTCGGTACTCGATGATGCGCGCACCCTTGCGGATGCCTCTCGTTGCGAAGACGCCCCGGCCGTGGGTCGGCGAGACACGAACGGTATAGGGTCGTCGCTTCAATGCTTCGCCAGCTCCAGCTTGCCGATCTGATTGCGGTGCACTTCATCTGGACCGTCGACCAGCCGCAGAGTTCGCGCGTGCGCATACGCGTAGGCGAGGCCGAAGTCATCGGACACGCCTCCACCGCCGTGCGCCTGGATCGCCCAGTCGATCACCTTGCAGGCCATCGCGGGGGCGGCGATCTTGATCATCGCGATCTCCGCGCGCGCGGCCTTGTTGCCCACCGTGTCCATCATGTACGCCGCTTTGAGGGTGAGGAGCCGCGCCTGATCGATCATGATGCGTGCCTCGGCGATGCGCTCCAGCGTCACGGTCTGCTCGGCGATCGGCTTGCCGAAGGCGACGCGCGCCTTTGCGCGCGCACACATTTTCTCGAGCGCTTGCTCGGCCAACCCGATCGCGCGCATGCAGTGATGAATGCGTCCGGGCCCGAGCCGCCCCTGCGCGATCTCGAAGCCGCGTCCTTCGCCGAGCAGGATGTTGGCGACCGGCACACGCACGTTATCGAAAGCGATTTCCATGTGTCCGTGCGGCGCGTCGTCGTAGCCGAACACCGGCAGATGGCGCAGCACCTTCACGCCGGGCGTGTCGCGCGGCACCAGGATCATCGACTGCTGCGCGTGCTTCGGCGCCTTCGGGTCGGTCTTGCCCATGAAGATGATGATCTTGCAGCGTGGATCGCCGGCTCCCGAAGTCCACCACTTGCGGCCGTTGATCACGTAATCGCCGCCATCCCGGACGATCGAGCTCGCAATGTTGGTGGCATCGGATGAAGCCACATCGGGCTCGGTCATCGCGAAGCCGGAGCGGATCTGGCCTTCGAGCAGCGGCTCGAGCCATTCCTTCTTCTGCGCTTCGTTGCCGTAGCGCTCGAGGGTTTCCATGTTCCCGGTGTCAGGCGCCGAGCAGTTGAACACCTCCGGCGCCCACGGCACTCGTCCCATGATCTCGCATAGCGGCGCGTACTCGGTGTTGCTGAGTCCCGCGCCGCGCGAGGACTCCGGGAGGAAGAGGTTCCACAATCCGGCGGAGCGCGCCTTCGCCTTCAACTCCTCGATCAACTCGAGCGGCTGCCAGCGGTCACCGCTCGCAATCTCGGCGTGATAGCGCGCTTCGCTGGGATAGACCTGCGCGTCCATGAAGTTGCGCAGCCGCGATTCCAGCTGCTTAACCTTCGGCGAATAGTCGAAGTTCATGCGGCTCCCCTCAGTTTCCCCTCAGTTTCCCTTCACCTGCTGCCAGCCCAGCTGCGCGAGCGGCCGCGCTCGTCTTCCCGCCTCCAGCGCGCTATCGCTCGCCGCGTTGCCCGCCACCGCGCGCGCCATAACGCCCTGCAGGATCGCGGCGAGCCGGAACATGTTGTACGCCATGTAGAACGACCACTCGGCCGCACTCGGTCGCCCTGCCTCACCAGTCCGTACGAGATACATCCGTAGATACTCGTCCTCGTCGGGGATGCCCAGCGCGGCCAGCTCGGCTCCTCGCAGGCCTCGAAAATCGCTGGCCGCGACGCGCCACGCCATCATGTGATAGGCCAGATCGGCCATAGGATCGCCCAGCGTCGACAATTCCCAGTCGAGCACCGCGAGCACGCGTGGCTCGCGGGGATGGAAGATCAGGTTGTCGATCCGATAGTCACCGTGCACGATCGAAGTCCTCTCGCCGGGAGGGATGTGCTGCGGCAGCCATTCGATCAGGCAATCCATCGCGTCGATCTTTTCGGTCTCGGACGCCTTGTACTGCCGGCTCCAGCGGTCGATCTGCCGCGCGAAATAATTGCCGGGGCGCCCGAAATCGGCGAGTCCGACCGCAGCGTAGTCGACTCGATGCAGAGCGGCTAGCACACGGTTCATCTCGCTGTAGGTCGCGTGCCGCTCCGAGGAGCTCATGCCGGGCAGAGTGGGATCCCACAGCACGCGCCCGTCGACGTAATCCATCACGTAGAACATCGCGCCGATCACCGACTCGTCGGCGCACAAGAGGTAGCAACGCGCGACCGGCACGTCCGTACCGGCTAACGCGGTCAGCACTTTGTACTCGCGATCCACGGCGTGCGCTGAAGGCAGGAGCTTCCCGGGCGGCTTGCGGCGCAATACGTACGCGCGGTCCGCGGCAGTGATCTTGAAGGTCGGATTCGATTGCCCGCCGCGGAACTGCTCGACCTGCAGCGGCCCGTGGAAACCTTCGATCCGAGTGGAAAGATACCGCTCCAGCGCCGCGACGTCGAAGCGATGCGCCTCGGCAACCGGCCGCGTGCCGCGGTTTGCTTCGTAATCTTGCATGAGCGCGGATCAAATCGCCGTGACGCCGCCGTCGACGGCGATGATCTGCCCGGTGATGAACGCGCAGGCGTCGGAGGCGAAGAGCGCGACGATCCCTTTCAGATCCTCCGGTCCGCCCATGCGCTTGAGCGGCGCCTTCTCCGCGACCTGGTCTCCAAGCATCTCCATGATGCCCTTGGTCATCCTGGTCGGAAAGAATCCAGGCGCGATCGCGTTCACGTTGATGTTGTATTGCGCCCACTCGGCGGCGAGCGAGCGGGTGAAGTTGACCACGCCACCCTTGGTCGTGTTGTAGGCGATGGTGGCCGGGCGGCCGGGATCGCCACCGCCAGTCAACCCCAGGATCGAGGCGATGTTGATGATCTTGCCCTGGCGCCGCGGCACCATGCAGCGCTTTCCGACTTCCTGACAGACGAGAAACATCGCGGTGAGGTTGAGGTTCACGACCTTCTGCCAGGCTTCGAGCGGATGCTCGAGCGTAGCGGCGCCCCAGGTCGTTCCTGCGTTGTTGATGAGGATGTCGATCGGGCCGAGCGC
>DATKJP010000119.1:0-2064 GCA_035543635.1 Casimicrobiaceae bacterium | reverse complement strand
CGCGCAATCTCTTCGTCGGAAACAAGCTTTGGTCAGGCACTACCAAGTCCAAGGGGGGCAAGCCGTTCGATCTCACCGCGATCAAGGCGCCGATCGTTCTGTTCGCCTCGATGGGCGATAACATCACGCCGCCGCAGCAGGCGTTCAACTGGGTGGCCGACGTCTACGGCTCGACCGAAGCGATCAAGGCGCACGGTCAGGTGATCGTCGGCCTGCTGCACGAAAACGTGGGGCACCTGGGCATCTTCGTCTCCGGCAAGGTGGCGAAGAAGGAGCACGCGCAGATCGTCTCGGTGCTGAAGTCGATCGAGGCGCTGCCGCCGGGTCTGTATGGCATGTCGATACGCGAAAGGAAGGGCCGCGACGGCGCGAGTGAGTACGAGGTCGAATTCCGCGAGCGGGACCTCGAGGAGATCGCCTCGCGGCTCAATCGCTTCAAGCGTGCGGACGAGAAGCCCTTCGAGGCAGTCGCTGAAGTCTCCGAGTTCAATCAACGCGCCTACGAGCTCTTCGCGCAACCGCTGGTGCAGGCGATGTCCAACGAGTTCACCGCGAAGCTCGCGCGGCAGTTTCATCCGCTGCGGGCGCAGCGCTGGGCGATGTCCGACCTGAATCCCTGGCTCGGCTGGCTCGGCCCCGCCGCGGAAATGGTCAAGGTGCATCGCAGGCCGGTCGCGAAGGACGCGCCGCTGCGCCAATGGGAGAAGATGGGATCCGAGATCGTGAGCGCGTCGCTCGACTACTATCGCGAAATCCGCGACGCGACAAGCGAAGCGATGTTCTTCCAGACCTTTGGCAACATGTTCTCGCTCTACCTCGCGGACAAGCGCGAAGTCGAAGAGGAGGAAAGCGTCGCCGATCCGCGCGATTTGCCGGTCGTGAAAGAAGCACTGGCGTCGATCGGGACGGGTGGCTACGCCGAAGCGATCACGCGCGTGGCCTCGCTTCTCGCGCGGCGCGGCGAGCCGCTGCCGCTCGCGAGAATCGCGCTGAAGAAGGAGCTGGTCGAGGAGTATGGCGATCTGCTGCCGAAGCTCGCGCCGGACGAATGGCGCCGGATCCGCGGCGAGCAGGACATCATCGTGCGCTACGAGCCTGCGCGGGCGCTGGCGGCATTGCCCGTGCTTCTCGGCGATCCGGCAGATCGCGAGCGACTCATCACATTGGCGAAGCGTCTCCTTGCCGACGAACGCGTGCAACGCAGCGGCGCGACGCCCCAGCAGCTCGCGATGCTGGAGACGATCGTCGAGACGCTGCGCACCGGCGCGGCGCCGCGCGTCGCTTTGGTCAAGAAAGTTGCCGGAGGAGCCTGACCATGTCGAGCACCGTAACCACCAAAGCACACGCGGTCACCGCCCCGGAAATGCTTCGCGGGTCGGATCGCGATCGACCGCACGAGAAGTACCAGCGGCTTCTCGATTTCTGCAAGACGCTGCCACCGACGCCGACCGCGGTCGCGCACCCCTGCGACCAGACCTCGCTCGAGGGAGCGGCTGACGCCGCAAAACTCGGGCTCATCGCACCCACGCTGGTCGGTCCGCGTTCCCGCATCGAGCAGGTGGCCCGGCAGCATCACATCGATATCTCGGGTCTGCCGATCGTCGATGCGCCCTTCAGCCATGCCTCCGCGGAGAAAGCGGTCGCCCTGGTGCGCGAGGGACAGGCGGAAGCGCTCATGAAAGGAAGCTTGCACACCGACGAGTTGATGGGTGCGGTGGTCAGTCGCGATGCGGGCCTGCGCACTGCTCGGCGGATCAGCCACTGCTTCGTCATGGACGTGCCAACCTATTCGGAAACGCTGATCCTAACCGACGCTGCGGTCAACATCGCGCCCACTCTCGAGGAAAAGGTCGACATCGTGCAGAACGCGATCGATCTGGCGCACGCGCTGAGATTCAAGGAAGTGCGCGTGGCGATTCTGTCGGCGATGGAAACGGTCAATCCCAAGGTGCCGTCGACGGTGGAAGCCGCCGCGCTTTGCAAGATGGCCGATCGCGGACAGATCACGGGCGCCGTCCTCGACGGTCCGCTCGCGCTCGATAATGCGATCAGCCTCGAATCGGT
>DATKJP010000118.1:0-2285 GCA_035543635.1 Casimicrobiaceae bacterium | reverse complement strand
GACAGCGGAATCGGAATGAGCGCGGAATTCGTGCGCGAAAGGTTGTTCAAACCGTTCCAGACGACGAAGCCCGGCGGGATGGGCATCGGGGTGTACGAAAGCTTCCAGTACGTCACCGGGCTTGGGGGACAGATGCTGATCGAAAGCGAGCCGGGGCGCGGCACGCGCGTTCGCGTGCTGCTGCTGCCGGGCGACGGCCAACGGGCGCCGCGTGCCCAGATCGCGAGCGTCGCGTGACGGATACACGCAAGCCGCTCCTGATCGTCGAGGACGACCTCGCGCTGCAGAAGCAGATGTGCTGGGCGCTCGATCGCTACGAGACGGTCGTTGCCGCCGATCGCGAATCGGCGATCGCGCAGCTACGACGTTGCGAGCCGGCGGTGGTGACCATGGATCTCGGGCTTCCGCCGAATCCGGACGACCCGGGCGAAGGTCTCCGCCTGCTCGAAGAGATGCACGTGCTCGCTCCGGACACCAAGGTGATCGTGCTGACCGGGCAGAACGATCGCGCGAACGCGCTCAAGTCGATCGCGCTCGGCGCGCACGATTTCTGCACTAAGCCGTTCGAGCCCGAGATTCTCGCGTGGACGATCGAGCGCGCGTTTCGTGTCCAGGAGCTGCAGGAGGAGAACCGGCGGCTCCAATCCGCGCAGGCCGCGCCGGCGATGTCCGGCATCGTCACGCGTGATCCCGAAATGCTGCGGATCTGCCGCACCATCGAGAAGCTCGCCCCCGCCTCGGCTACGGTGCTCATCATCGGTGAATCCGGCACCGGCAAGGAGCTGCTGGCGCGGGCGCTGCACGAGCTGTCGCCGCGGCGTGAGGGACGCTTCGTGGCGATCAACTGCGCAGCGATTCCCGAAACGCTCCTCGAGGCGGAGTTGTTCGGCTACGAACGCGGCGCGTACACCGGTGCGGCCAAGCGAACGCTGGGAAAGATCGAAACCGCGAGCGGCGGGACGTTCTTCTTGGACGAGGTGGGCGATCTCCCCGTCGCACTTCAGGTCAAGCTGCTGCGATTCCTGCAGGAAAGGGTGATCGAGCGCATCGGCGGTCGCGAAGAGATTCCGGTCGACGTCCGCGTGGTCTGCGCGACGCACCGGCGGCTGAAGGATCTCATCGTCGCCGGCTCGTTCCGCGAGGACCTGTACTATCGGATCGCCGAAATCGTGGTCGACATTCCTCCGCTTCGCACACGAACGGGCGATGCCGCGTTGCTCGCGCACGACTTCGTGCGCCGTTTCGCAGCGGAGCAGCGACGCGCTGCGATGACCTTGCTGCCCGATGCGATCGATGCCATCGAGGCGCACGCCTGGCCGGGAAACGTCCGTGAGCTCGAGAACGTGATCAAGCGCGCCGTGATCATGGCCGAAAGCTCGGGGATCGGCGCGGCTGACCTGGGCCTGCCCACCGTCGACACCGACCTTTCGGCGCTGAACCTGCGTCGCGTCCGGGAGGAGGCCGAGAAGAATGCTGTCCTGCGGGTGCTCGGGCGAGTCAACGGGAACTTGAGCAAGGCAGCCGAGCTCCTCGGCGTGAGCCGTCCGACGCTGTACGACCTCATGCACCGCTGCGGACTCAAATGAATCGCGGCATCCACGTGAATGCTCATATCTCCAATGAACGCCGGATGAAGTCACGATCGATACGCTTCACTGCAATCGCGCTCGCCGCATGCTTCGTCTGGGCCTGCGGCGGGCAGAACTCCGCCGCGCTGGTCGCATCGGCAAAAGCCTATCTCGGCAAGGGCGACTTCAACTCCGGGATCATCCAGCTCAAGAGCGCGCTGCAGGCGACGCCGGACAACGCCGAGGCCAGGTTTCTGCTCGGACAGGCGTTTCTTGGAACCGGCTCCCCGGCCGCCGCCGAGACCGAACTGCGCAAGGCGATCGATCTCGGTTATTCCGCCGATCAAGCGTATCCCGCCCTTGCGCGGAGCCTGCTCGCGCAAGGAGCCTTCGGCCGGCTGACGTCGGAACTCGCGGATCGCAAGCTCGGAAGTCCGGCCGCACAGGCGGACCTCGACGCCTCGATGGCCGCGGCGTACCTCGCCGCTGGCGACACGAAAAAGGCCAACGCCGCTATTGCCGCCGCGACCGCTGCGGGCCCGCTCGATCCACGCGTTCACGTTATCGAGGCGCAGATCGCTTCGGAGGCGGGCGATCCGGCTCGCGCGCTGGCGTTACTTGATTCGACGCTCGCCAAAGCGCCGGACTACTCGGAAGCACTTGTTCTCAAAGCGCAGCTGCAGAGCGCCCAGGGCCAGCGCGCCGATGCCGTCAAGA
>DATKJP010000117.1:0-23310 GCA_035543635.1 Casimicrobiaceae bacterium | reverse complement strand
AGCCCATCGACGGCAAGGGCCCGATCAATGCGAAAGAAACGGACGTCATCGAGAAAGTCGCCCCAGGCGTGATCTGGCGCCAGAGCGTGAGCCAGCCGGTGCAGACGGGACTGAAGTCGATCGACTCCATGGTGCCGATCGGCCGCGGCCAGCGTGAATTGATCATCGGTGATCGGCAGACCGGCAAGACTGCGGTGGCGATCGACACAATCATCAATCAGAAGGGCAAGGAGCTCACCTGCATCTACGTCGCGATCGGGCAGAAAGCTTCCTCGATCATGAACGTCGTCAAGAAACTCGAGGAGCACGGGGCGATGGACTACACGATCGTCGTGGCTGCCTCGGCTTCCGATTCCGCGTCGATGCAGTACATTGCTCCTTACTCGGGATGCACGATGGGCGAATATTTCCGCGACCGCGGCCAGGACGCGCTCATCATCTACGACGATCTGACCAAGCAGGCGTGGGCGTACCGGCAAATCTCGCTCCTGCTGCGCCGCCCGCCGGGGCGCGAGGCGTATCCCGGCGACGTCTTCTACCTGCACTCGCGCCTGCTCGAGCGCGCCGCCCGCGTCAACGCGGAATATGTCGAAAAGTTCACCAAGGGCAAGGTCAAGGGGAAGACCGGATCGCTCACGGCATTGCCAATCATCGAGACCCAGGCGGGCGACGTCACGGCGTTCGTGCCGACCAACGTGATCTCGATTACGGACGGTCAGATCTTCCTCGAGACGGATCTGTTCAACGCGGGGATCCGGCCGGCGATCAACGCGGGCATTTCGGTCTCGCGCGTGGGCGGAGCCGCGCAAACGAAGGTGATCAAGAAACTTGGCGGCGGCGTGCGCTTGTCGCTCGCGCAGTACCGCGAGCTCGCCGCCTTCGCGCAGTTCGCGTCCGATCTCGACGAGGCGACACGCAAGCAGCTTGATCGCGGTAGGCTCGTGACCGAGCTCATGAAACAGCCGCAGTACGCGCCGCTTTCGGTCGCCGACGAGGCGCTGACGCTCTTCGCGGTCAACAAGGGCTATTACGACAACGTGCCGGTTGAAAAGGCCCTCGCTTTCGAAGGGGCCCTCCGCACGTTCATGAAGAGCAAGTATCGCGCACTCGCGGACAAGATCGAGAGCGCGAAGGACCTCGATACCGAAGGCGAGAAGGCACTGGCCGCCGCCATCGAAGACTTCAAGAAGAACGGGACTTACTAGATCCTTCCGCGATGGCTAGTCCAAAAGAGATCCGCAACAAGATCAAGAGCGTGCAGAGCACGCGCAAGATCACCAAGGCGATGGAGATGGTTGCGGCCTCCAAGATGAGAAGGGTGCAGGATCGCATGCGCGCCTCGCGGCCCTATGTGAGCCGCATGGTGGCGATCGCGCGCCACCTTGCTCGCGCGAATCCCGAGTATCGCAACACGTTTCTTCTCAAACGGCCGCAGGTGAGGAACGTGGGCCT
This sequence comes from Casimicrobiaceae bacterium, assembly GCA_035543635.1. Lineage (GTDB taxonomy): Bacteria > Pseudomonadota > Gammaproteobacteria > Burkholderiales > Casimicrobiaceae > PALSA-1003. Next base: position 21,858 of record DATKJP010000117.1, on the reverse strand, counting down.
GATCGTGGTCACAACCGACAAGGGCTTGTGCGGTGGGCTCAACACCAACGCCCTGCGCGTCGCGTTTGCTCGCATCAAGGAGTGGCAGGAGCAAGGCGTCGGCATTGCGGTTACGGCAATCGGCAACAAGGGCTTGGGCTTCATGCTTCGGCACAAGCTCAACGTCGTGTCCCAGGTGACCAACATCGGCGACAGGCCGCGCCTGGACGCACTGATCGGACCGGTCAAGGTCCAGCTCGATTTGTTCTATGACGGAAAGATCGATGAGCTCCATGTCATCGCGTCGCGGTTCGAAAACACGATGAAACAGACTCCGGTTGCGTTGCACATTTTGCCGATTGCGGATCTCGGCGACGACGTCACGGACAAGCGCGAATATCCGTGGGACTACATCTACGAGCCCGACGCGAAGACGGTGCTCGACGAGCTTCTCAAGCGCTATATCGAGGCGATCATCTACCAAGCGGTCACGGAAAACATCGCCTCCGAGCAGAGCGCGCGGATGGTTGCGATGAAAGCGGCGTCCGACAATGCGGCGACCATCATCGACGAGTTGCAGCTCATCTACAACAAGCAGCGCCAGGCGGGGATCACCAAGGAGATCTCCGAGATCGTCGGCGGCGCGGCGGCGGTTTGACGATTCTCAAGGACCAGAAGATGACCGAAGGAACGATTGTCCAGTGCATCGGCGCGGTAATCGACGTAGAGTTCGCGCGCGAGGAGCTGCCCAAGATCTACGACGCGTTGATCCTCGAAGGAAGCGATCTCACGCTCGAGGTACAGCAGCAGTTAGGCGACGGCGTCGTGCGCACGATTTGCCTTGGAAGCGCCGAGGGCCTGCGCCGTGGCATGAAGGTCCAGAACACGGGTGCCGGCATCTCGGTGCCGGTCGGCCCGGCGACGCTGGGCCGGATCATGGACGTGCTGGGAAGGCCGATCGACGAGCGCGGCCCTGTCAAATCCGAGCAGAAGATGCCGATCCATCGCGAAGCGCCGACGTTCGAGGAGCTCTCCCCGTCGACGGAGCTGCTCGAGACCGGGATCAAGGTGATCGACCTGGTCTGCCCCATTGCTAAAGGCGGCAAGGTCGGACTGTTCGGCGGCGCTGGCGTGGGCAAGACGGTAAACATGTTGGAGCTCATCAACAACATCGCCACCCAGCATTCAGGCCTGTCGGTGTTCGCCGGCGTGGGTGAGCGCACCCGCGAGGGCAACGACTTCTATCACGAGATGCGCGAAGCGAAAGTGGTGAGGCTCGACAATCTTTCCGAGTCCAAGGTCGCCATGGTCTACGGTCAGATGAACGAGCCGCCGGGCAACCGGCTGCGCGTGGCGCTCACCGGTCTCACGATGGCGGAATACTTCCGCGACGAAGGCCGTGACGTTCTACTCTTCATCGACAATATATACCGCTACACGCTGGCCGGCACCGAGGTGTCCGCGCTGCTGGGACGGATGCCCTCCGCGGTGGGCTATCAGCCGACGCTTGCGGCGGAGATGGGCGAGCTGCAGGAACGGATCACGTCAACCAAGACCGGATCCATCACTTCGATACAGGCCGTCTACGTTCCCGCCGACGATCTCACCGACCCATCGCCAGCGACAACCTTCGGGCACCTCGATTCAACGCTGGTCCTTTCCCGAGATATCGCCTCGCTGGGCATCTATCCGGCGGTCGACCCGCTCGACTCGACGTCCCGACAGCTCGATCCGCACGTCGTCGGCGAGGAGCACTACACGACGGCGCGGCGCGTGCAGCAGACGCTGCAGCGCTACAAGGAGCTGCGCGATATCATCGCGATCCTCGGCATGGACGAGCTCTCGCCGGAGGACAAGCTGGTCGTATCCCGCGCGCGCAAGATCCAGCGCTTTCTCTCGCAGCCGTTTCACGTCGCCGAAACCTTCACGGGCTCGCCGGGCAAGTACGTGGCGCTGAAGGACACGATCCGCGGCTTCAGGTCGATTGTGGACGGAGAGTACGACCAGCTCCCCGAGCAGGCTTTTTACATGATCGGCACCATCGAGGAAGCCACCGAGAAAGCGAAAACGCTGCAATAGCGCGGGCGCTGTCCAAATGGCGAACACCATCCACGTCGACGTCGTCAGCCTCACCGAGTCGATCTACTCGGGCGACGCGGAGTTCGTCGTGCTCCCCGGCATAATGGGCGAGCTCGGCATCTATCCGCAGCACGCCCCGTTGATCACGCAGATCAAGCCGGGAGAAGTGCGCATCAAGATTCCAGGACAAGACGAGCCGCAGATTGTTTTCGTGCAGGGCGGCTTCCTGGAGGTTCAGCCGAACGTGGTCACGGTGCTCTCCGACACCGCGATCCGGGCGCGCGATCTCGACGAGGCGAAGGCGCTCGAATCCAAGCAGCGCGCCGAGGAAGCGTTGCAGAACAAGACGTCGAAGGAAGAAATCGCCGCAGCGGAAGGCGAGCTCGCCGGGGCGGTGGCACAGCTTGCCGCCATCCGGCGGTTGCGTGGCCGCCGGTAGGGCTCAGTCAGCCGGCGGTATCACGACCCTAACGCTTCGGAAGCTGCTGCTCCGCGAGCGTCACCCAGTAGCTCGCCCCGATAGCGAGCGCATCGTCGTTGAAATCGTAGTGCGGGCTGTGGATGTTCGGCGTCTCGGGCCCGCGTCCGGCGCCTAGCCACACGTAGCAGCCCGGCTTGGCCTGCAGCATGAAGGCGAAATCCTCGCTGCCCATCTCCGGCGTCGGGTTCGTGTCGACGTGCTCTTTGCCGACGACAGCCGCGGCCGCGGCGATGGCGTGATGCGTCTCCGTTTTCGCGTTGACGGTCGCAGGATAACGCCGCTCGTAACGAACGGTAGCGCTCATGTCGAAAGTAGCCGCGACACCGGCGACGATGCCGCGCATGCGCTCTTCGATCAGCTCCTGCACCTCTCGCTTGAAAGTGCGCACCGTGCCGCGCAGCATGACCTCCTGCGGGATGACGTTCCACGTGTCGCCGCCGTGCACCTGCGTCACGCTGACGACTCCCGCGTCCTGCGGGTGCAGGTTGCGCGAGACGATCGTCTGCAGCGCGTTGATGACGTGTGCGGCGAAAAGCATCGGATCCTTGGCCGTGTAAGGCATCGCCGCATGCGCGCCCTTGCCGGTAGCGATGATCTCGAACACGTCGTACGCGCCCATCAGGGGTCCCGCGCGCATCGCGAACGTGCCGACGGGCAGACGCGGCCAGTTGTGCATGCCGTACACCGCACGCATCGGAAAGCGGTCAAACAAACCTTCCTCAACCATCACGCGGCCGCCGCCCTCGTTCTCCTCGGCGGGCTGGAAGATGAAGTAGACCGTGCCCTCAAACGTCTTCGCGCCGGCGAGCGCCTTGGCAGCGCCAAGCAGCATCGTCGTGTGACCGTCGTGTCCGCAGGCGTGCATGCGGCCTTCATGTCGCGATGCATAGGGCACCCCCGAACGCTCGCGCACGTGCAGCGCGTCGAGATCGGCGCGCAGGCCGATCGCCGAATTGTCCTTGCCGCTGCGGAGCACGCCGACCACTCCGGTCTTCGCCATTCCGGTATGAACTTCGAGCCCGAACGAGCGGAGCTTTTCGGCAACGAAGGCGCTGGTCGCGACTTCCTCGAAAGCGGTTTCCGGGTGCGCGTGGATGTGATGACGCCAATCCGTCATCTCGGGGACGATCGCGGCGATCTCGGGGCGGATGTTCATGGCTGCAGGTCAGAGGCTTCGGGGGCGAAAGCGTGATGGTAGCGTGAGAAGCGACTTTCGACACGCTAGAATGCCCTGACGCCATCGCGCTCAATCGACCGCATGCCCGGCACGAACGGTACGATCTACGATCTCGCCATCATCGGCGGCGGCATCAACGGCACGGGCATCGCGCGCGACGCGGCTGGCCGCGGCTTGAGCGTTGTGCTCCTCGAAAAGGACGATCTCGGGGCGCATACCTCGTCGAGCAGCACCAAGCTCATCCATGGCGGCCTGCGCTATCTCGAGTATTACGAGTTCCGGCTCGTCGCCGAGGCGCTCGCGGAGCGCGAAGTGTTGCTCCGCGCTGCGCCACACCTGATCGAACCGCTGCAATTCGTCCTCCCGCACGAGCCGCATCTCAGGCCCGCCTGGATGATTCGCGCCGGCCTCTTTCTCTACGATCATCTCGGCGGGCGCGCCACGCTGCCGTCCTCCTTCGGCGTGAGCCTGCACGCGACGCGCTGGGGGGCCGGATTGAAAGACAGGTTCGGTCGCGGCTTCGTCTACTCCGATGCGCGGGTCGACGACGCGCGACTGGTCGTCGCGAACGCGCTCGGCGCGAAGGAGCTGGGCGCGGAGATTCGCGTCCGCACGCGCGTAAGCGATGCGCGCCGCGACAACGGCTTCTGGCGGATCGGGATCGCCGAGGCAAGCGGCGCGCCAAGCGAGATCGCAGCCCGTGCGCTCGTCAACGCCGCGGGGCCGTGGGTCAAACAGGTGCTCGACGCGGTGACTTCGACGCGCGGTCCCGAGAATGTGAGGCACGTCAAAGGGAGCCACATCATCGTGCCGCGCGTGCACGCGGAGCCGCACGCCTACATCCTGCAGAACTCGGACCAGCGCATCGTATTCGTCATACCGTATCAGGGCGAGTTTTCGCTCATCGGCACCACCGACGTGCCGGTGGACGAATACGAGAAACCGGCGGCCTCACGCGACGAGATCGACTATCTGTGCGAGATCGCGAACGCGTATCTCGCTTCGCCGATCGGCATTCGCGACGTCGTCTCGAGCTACTCCGGCGTGCGGCCGCTCTACGACGACGGCTCGCAGAATCCGTCCGCGGTCACGCGCGACTACGTTCTCAGGCTGCATGTCGGCGACTCGGGCCAAGCGCCGCTGCTTTCGATCTTCGGCGGCAAGATCACGACCTACCGGCGCCTCGCCGAAGCGGCGCTCGCCGAGCTGAAAGCGTTTTTCCCGCAGATGAAGCGCGAGTGGACGCGCGACGCACCGCTGCCGGGAGGTGAGCTTCCGGGAGCCAAGCTGGCCGAGTACGAGCGCGAGCTTACGGTGCAATATCCTGAAATGCCATCGACCTTGCGCACTGCGCTATTGCACCGGCATGGCGCACGGACCTCGCGCATACTCGGAGAAGCGAAGACCCCCGCTGAGCTGGGCACGCACTTCGGCAGCACGCTCTATGCGGCCGAAGTAGACTATCTCGTCGCAGTCGAGTGGGCACGCAGCGCGGAGGATGTGCTGTGGCGACGCACGAAATGCGGTCTGCATCTGTCGCGCGAACAGTGCGACGCGGTCGCGGCTTACTTGCACGAGCAGTACGGCAGCGCCTAGGCATGCAACCGCTTTCCGCGTTGTCGGAAGCGGTTCGCCGCTCGATTCGGGGCGTCTTTTCCGATATCGACGACACGCTCTCGACCACGGGCCGCATCACGAGCGAGGCCTACGCGGCGATGGCTCGATTGCGCTCGGCGGGGATGCTCATGATCCCGATCACCGGGCGGCCCGCAGGCTGGTGTGATCACATCGCCCGCATGTGGCCGGTCGACGCTGTCGTCGGCGAAAACGGCGCGCTCTACATGCGACACGACGATCGCGCAGGCAAGCTCAGAAAGCGCTACGCCGTTTCCGAGCGCGAGCGGTGCGCCGACCGGAAGCGTCTCGAGAAGGTCGCGCAACGTATCCTGCGCGAGGTCCCTGGCTGCGCTCTTGCGTCCGATCAGCCGTATCGCGAATGCGACCTCGCGATCGACTATTGCGAGGACGTGCCGCCGTTGCCTGCGGCCGAGGTTGACCGGATCGTTGCGCTGATGCGCGAGGAGGGACTGACGGCGAAGATCTCGTCGATCCACGTCAACGGCTGGTTCGGCGCATACGACAAGCTCGCCATGACGCGAAGCCTGCTGCGCGAAGAGTTCTGCGTCGACCTCGACGCGCAGCGCGCGGAGTTCGCCTTCGTTGGCGATTCGCCGAACGACGCGTCGATGTTCGAATTCTTTCCCTGCTCGGTAGGCGTCGCCAACGTACGCCGCTTCGCCGATCGCATCGCCACTCCGCCCGCGTATGTCACGGCGCGCGAAGCCGGCGCCGGCTTCGCGGAGCTGGTCGAAGCGATTCTGGCGAACCGCTAACGCCGCGGCGCGGGCTCGCGAGTTCGATCCTGTTTCAGGCGCGGCGGTGAAGCGCTGCACGCTCGATTCCGTTGCTGAGCTCGGCGATCCTTGGGCCCCGTGCCGGGCTCGGTTCAACCGAATTGCAGGGGCTCAGGGCGCGACCGCTCGGTCGCTCTGTGGCCGACAAATGACGCGGGGCGGCACAAAAGCGTCGTCACCGGGCGACAGCCGTCAGGGCGCTGGGACTGCGGCTGCATTCATGACAGTGAGTACACGCTCGCATGCTAGACAAGATGGGAAAAGCGTTATACTCCGACTCTTCGCGAGAGCTTGCGAAAATAAGCCGGCCCTGCACCCCTCCGAGTGCCTTGGCCGGTACGATATTTGCACTAGCGTTGCTGTCGCGCGCTTCCAAGGGGTCGCGCGACATCGGGCGACAAGGACTGGAACCAGGGGTGAATCAGAGAACGGGAGGTAGGCCCCGATGACGCGATTTGGATTCAACATCAGAACTCGCACCGGCCAGCGGGTCGATAACATTTGCATCATGGCCGCGAACCAGGCCGACGCCGAACGCCGGCTGCGACAGATGTACCATCAATGCGAAATCGTTCACTGCCAGACCGAGGCGGTGAATCTGCGCAATGATCCCCTGGATCTCGAAGGCGTAATCGGCATCATCAGCAACGGGCCGGCGACCGTCCCCGCGATCGTCCGCTCGATGCTACGCAACAAGTCCGGCACCCACTAGCTCCTCGACCAGCGCTTGATAGTCGCGCGCGCCACGGCTCTGCGGCGCGTGGCGAAACACGTCGAGTCGCTGCGCCGGACTCTCGGCTAGGCTCACATTCTCGGCGACCCGCGTGGCGCAAATCTCCTCCGGCCGGAACGCCATCGCCATCAGATCGGCAACTTCCGAGGCCATCTTTCTTCGCGCATCGAAGCGCGTGAGCACATAGCGGCGCGGAAGCCGTCGCTTGAACACCGGTTCGAGCGCGTGCAGCGCACGCTCGACCTGTTGCGCTCCCCGCAGCGCAAGATAGTCGGCGGAGACCGGGACCAGCAAAAGGTCGCAGGCGAAGATCGCGTTGAGCGAAAGAACGCCGAGCAGCGGACAGGTATCGATGATCACCGGCCCTGGCGCGATATCGTGCTGCTTGAGCGCGACGCGAAGCCGCGTCACGACGTTCACCCCCTTGCCGAGCAGCGTATCGAGCTTGGTTAGCTCCAGATGCCCCGGGCAGAGAACGACCCCGCTTGCGGTGATCTGCGCGATTTCGGCGAGCGGACGCTGGCGCACGAAGAAGGAATAGACCGAATCGTCCGCCAACCGCGGATGCGTGTCGAACACGCTCGACAAGTGCGCCTGCGGATCGAGATCGATTCCGAGCGGACGATGCCCGCGCTGGGCGATGCCCGCGAGGAGATTGAGAGTGGTCGTGGTCTTGCCGACGCCGCCTTTCTGGTTGAAGACCGCGATGACCGCCATGCTCCCGAGTGTACAGGCTGCCGGAGTGCGCGCTCAAAAGTGCGATAATTCATGCCTCTATGAATGCAGGCTTGCAGGTTGCGATTCTTGCCGCAGGCGAAGGCAAGCGCATGCGCTCCGCCCTGCCCAAGGTCTTGCACCTGCTCGGTGGCAAGCCCTTGCTCGCGCACGTGCTTGAGACGGCGGGCCGGTTGGAGCCGAGTGCGACCTGCGTGGTCTACGGCGAGGATGCGGTCCGGCGGAGCTTTCCCGACGGCAGTCTCCTGTGGGCGCGGCAGAATCCGCCGCGCGGGACCGGCGACGCGGTGCGCTGCGCGCTCGCGGCGCTTCCCGCCGACGGGGTAACGCTTGTGCTTTTCGGCGCCGATCCGCTTGCCCGAGCCGCGACCTTGCAACAGGTCGTCGATCGGGCGAAGAGCGGCGCGCTCTCGCTCCTCACCGCCGAGATCGAAGATCCATCCGGCTACGGCCGCATCGTGCGCGACAGGAATGGCCGCGTTACGGGGATCGTCGAGCACAAGGATGCAACCCCGGCGCAGCGCGCGATTCGTGAGATCAACACCGGCGTGATGGCGGCGCCGACCAACGGGCTGCGCGACTGGCTCGAGCGCATCGACAAGCGCAATGCGAGCGGGGAGTATTATCTGACCGACGTGGCCGCGCTCGCGGTGAGCGACGGCGTGGCCATCGCCACGACTCGAGCGGAGAACGTCATCGAGGCGATGGGCGTGAACAGCATGCGCGAGCTCGCCGAGCTGGAGCGCCGATATCAGCGCGCGCAGGCCGAGGCGCTGCTCGATGCGGGCGTGGCGCTCGCCGATCCGGCGCGCATCGACCTGCGCGGCACGCTCGAATGCGGACGCGACGTGACCATAGACATCAACTGCATTTTCGAAGGGCAAGTGACGCTCAGCGACCGCGTGCGCATCGGCGCGAATTGCCTAATCAAGGACTCGAGTATCGGCGAGGACACGGCGATCGCGCCGTTCTCGACACTCGACGACACGCAGGTCGGGGCGCGCTGCCGTATCGGCCCTTATGCGCGCACCAGGCCAGGGACCGCGTTGGCCGACGAAGTGCACATCGGCAACTTCGTGGAAGTGAAGGCGTCGAGCTTCGGCTCGCGCAGCAAGGCGAATCATCTTTCCTACGTCGGCGATACGGTCGTCGGACGCGACGTCAATCTCGGCGCCGGCACGATCACCTGCAACTACGACGGGGCCGCGAAGCATCGCACGGTCATCGAAGACGACGTGCACGTCGGATCGGATACGCAGCTCGTCGCTCCGGTGACGATCGGCCGCGGCGCCACGATCGGCGCGGGTACGACCGTGTGGAAGGACGTGCCGCGCGAGTCGCTGGTCGTCAACGAGAAGATGCAGGTCGCGAAGAGCGGCTGGAAACGCCCGGAGAAAGGCTGAGCTTATGTGCGGCATCGTCGGCGCGGTGGCGCGCGAGAACGTGGTACCGATCCTGATCGAGGGCATACGCCGCCTCGAATACCGCGGTTACGATTCGACCGGGCTCGCGGTGATCAACGGCAGTCTGCAGCGGCTGGTGAGCACCGCGCGCGTAGCGGACCTGGCGGCGCAGGCTTCACGCGCCCAGCTCAAGGGACACACCGGAATTTCGCACACCCGCTGGGCCACGCATGGTGCGCCCACGCCGGCCAACGCCCATCCCCACGTAAGCCACGACGAGATCGCTGTCGTGCACAACGGGATCATCGAGAATTTCGAGGCGATTCGTGAACGCCTGCAGAAACAAGGCTATTGTTTTGTCACTCAGACTGACAGCGAAGTCATCGCGCATCTCATTCACGCGCACTACCACGGTGATTTGCTTGCCGCGGTGACCAAGGCGGTGCGCGAGTTCCGCGGCGCCTACGCCATCGCGGCGATCAGCACGCGCGAGCCCGATCGCATCGTCGGCGCGCGAGCGGGCAGTCCGCTTCTGGTCGGATTGGGCGAGGGCGACCACTATCTCGCTTCCGATGCAAGCGCGCTCGCACCAGTCACGCAGCGGGTCGTGTATCTCGAAGAGGGAGACATCGCAGACGTCACGCGCGGGGCTTACGCTATCTACGACGAGAATGGAACGCGTGTTTCACGGCAGGCCGTCACGGTCAAGGTCTCCGGAGACGTCGAGCTGGGACCGTACCAGCACTTCATGCAAAAGGAGATCTTCGAGCAGCCGCGAGCCATCGCCGATACGCTTGAGGGCGTGAGCAGCATCGAGCCGGAGGTTTTCGGTGCGAGCGCAGCCGAGGTCCTCAAGAGAGTCGAAGCGGTGCACCTTCTCGCCTGCGGCACGAGCTACTACTCCGCACAGGTGGGCAGGCTGTGGCTCGAAGCCGTCGCCGGGCTGCCGGCGCAGGCCGAGGTGGCGAGCGAATACCGCTACCGCGCGAGCGTGCCCAATCCCGATGCGCTCGTGGTCGTCATCTCGCAGTCGGGCGAAACCGCGGATACGCTGGCGGCGCTCAAGCACGCGGGAACCCTCGGCCACAAGCACACTCTCGCGATCTGCAATGTCGCGACCAGTTCAATGGTGCGGCAGACCGAGCTCACTTATCTCACGCGGGCCGGCACCGAGATCGGTGTGGCATCGACGAAGGCGTTCACCGCGCAATTGGTAGCACTGTTCCTGCTCACGCTCTCGCTCGCCAAGCTGCGCGGCCGATTGAGCGAAGACGACGAAGCGCGTTGGCTCGCCGGGCTTCGCCACCTGCCGGCCGCGATCCAGTCGGTACTGGCGCTCGAGCCCTCGATCATTGCATGGGCCGAGCAGTTCGCGCGCAAGCAGGACGCGCTTTTCCTCGGCCGCGGGCTGCATTACCCCATCGCGCTGGAAGGAGCATTAAAGCTCAAGGAGATTTCGTATATCCATGGCGAGGCATATCCGGCGGGAGAGCTGAAGCATGGGCCATTGGCGCTGGTCGACGCGAACATGCCCGTGGTGGCCATCGCGCCCAACGACACGCTCCTCGAGAAGCTCAAGTCGAATCTGCAAGAAGTGCGCGCGCGGGGCGGCGAGCTGTACGTCGTCGCCGACGCCGACAGCCACATCGAGTCGAGCGAGGGGGTCCACGTGCTGCGCCTGCCCGAGCACGCCGGACTCCTCTCGCCGATCTTGCATACGATTCCGCTGCAGCTGCTCGCGTATCACACGGCCGTGATGCGCGGGACCGACGTCGACAAGCCGCGCAATCTCGCGAAGTCGGTCACCGTCGAGTGACACCCAGCATTCGTTTTCGGCTGCGCGTCACCCGCGGCGCCGACATCGCGCTCGGTCCCGGCAAGGTCGATCTCCTGGAGGCGATCGCGAAAACAGGCTCCATCACCGCCGCGGCGCGCGGGTTAGACATGTCATATCGCCGGGCGTGGCTTCTCGTCGACACGATGAACCGCTGCTTCAGGACGCCGGTGGTCGATGCGGCGAAGGGGGGCAAGCGCGGCGGCGGCACCCGGCTCACCGCAGTTGGTATTGAAGCGGTGCGATGCTATCGGCGCATCGAACAGCGCGCCGAACGGGCAAGCGCGACCGAAATGCGCGCCCTGCTCAAGCTCCTGCGGCGCTAGGCGTAGCCGACGCTGCGGCGATCGAGCGAGACCGCCTTGATCAGCGCGTAGACGCGGCGGCCCTCTGCCAGTTTCAGCTCGTCGCGCGAGCGACGCGTGATCCGCGCCTGCAGCCTGGCGGCGCCGACGTGCAATTGCAGCTCGACGGTGGGCCCGCCGTCGTCCGCGACCGCGGCGACCAATCCTTCGAGCGCATTGACGATGCTCATGCCTTTGGGTCGTTCGAGCGCGATCGAAACGTCGCGCGCCCGGATGCGCACGCGCACCCGCTCTCCGACCAGCGCCTCGACATTGGGCACGGTCAGGTCGCCGCCGTCGAAGCGCAGCGTCGTGAGGCCGTAATCGATGTCGTGCGCGGCTACCACGGTGTCGATCACCGCGCCTGCCTCGTAGCGCCCGGTCTGCGGACGCAGATCGATGCGGCCCATGACGTCATCGACGTCACCCACCGCCAGCGCCTTGCCTTCGGATAGAAGCACCATCGTATCGGCGAGCCGCGTGATCTCGGCGACCGAATGGCTCACGTACACGATGGGAATGTGCAGGTCGTCGCGCAAGAGCTCGATGTAACGCAGCACCTCGTCGCGACGGTTGATGTCGAGCGATGCGAGCGGCTCGTCCATGAGCAGGAGACGGGGTTGCGCGAGGAGCGCGCGCCCGATCGCGACGCGCTGTTTCTCTCCGCCCGACAGCACGGTCGGCAATCGCGCGAGCAGCGAGCCCAGGCCCAGCAGCTCGATCACGTGCTTGGGATCGATCACGCGCTCGGCGCGTGGTGCGCGATGGAATCCGTACATAAGATTCGACTCCACGTCGAGATGCGGAAAGAGAAGGTCGTCCTGGAAAACGTAGCCGAGCCGCCGCCGCTCCGTCGCAACGTCGATGCGGCGCTCGCTGTCGAAAAGCGTAGTGCCGTTGACCACGATCGTTCCGCGCTCCGGGCGGGAGATGCCTGCGAGCGCGTTCACGAGGCAGGTCTTGCCCGCGCCCGAGCGGCCGAAGAGACCCACGATCGGAGCCTCGGCGGTGAACGCGACGTCGAGGTGGAACTGACCGAGTCTTTCTTCGATGTCGACTGCGATCACGATTTCACACCGCGAAACGAAAAGAGCTTCCGGCGCGCGATCCACTCCGCCGCGACGAGCGCCGCGACCGAAAGCAGCACCGCCATCGCGGAAAGGCGCCATGCCCGGGCGTCCGCGCCCGGCACCTGCGTGAAGCTGTAGATCGCGAGCGGCAGGGTCTGCGTCTCGCCGGGAATGTTCGACACGAAAGTGATCGTGGCTCCGAACTCACCGAGACTGCGCGCGAAGGAGAGCACCGCGCCAGTGACGATGCCGGACGCCGAGAGCGGCAGCGTGACCGAGACAAAGACCCAGGCGCGCGAGCCGCCGAGCGTGCGTGCAACCGTTTCGAGTCGGCCGTCGAGGCTCTCGAACGATAGTCTGATCGCGCGTACCATCAACGGGAAGCCCATGATTGCCGCGGCCAGCGCCGCGCCGGTCCATCGGAAGGCGAAGACAATGCCGAACCACTGGTCGAGCCACGCGCCGATCACGCCGCGTCGGCCGAACAGCACCAGCAGCGCTAAGCCGACGACGACCGGAGGCAGGACGAGAGGCAGATGCACGAGTGCATCGACCAGAGTCTTGCCCGGAAAATCGAAGCGAGCCAGCAAGTACGCCATGACGATCGCGACTGGCAGGCTGAGCGCCACGCTGGTGAGCGCAACCTTGAGGCTCAAGAGAACGATGCCGATTTCGTCAGCGCTCAGTCCCATGTGCCCTTTCTACAACGGAACGAAACCATGCTTGCTCCAGATGGCGCGCGCCACTGGCGAACGCAGGAAATCGGCAAACGCAGCCGCGGTCCGCGAGTTGGCCGCTTTTACCAGCGCGATCGGGTAAACGATCGGCGCGTGCGTCGAATCGGGGAACGTATCGACGATGCGCACCGCCGGCTCCGCGAGCGCGTCCGTACGGTAGACGATTCCGAAGGCGGCTTCGCCGCGCGCCACGAGCGCTAGCGCGCCGCGCACGTTCTCTGCCCGCACGGTCTGCTTCTCCACCGCGTTCCACACGCCGAGCGACTGCAGCGCCTCCCTCGCGTATTTGCCTGCGGGAACGCTTTCGGGAACGGCAATCGCGAGCTTGTCGGTACCGAGCGCGGCCGCCAGCGCGAAGCCGGGAGCAATCTTCAGCGAGGTGCTGCTCCTGGTCGGAACGATCAGGACCAGCGAATTGCCCAGCAGATTCGTGCGCGAGCCCTGTGCCAGCAACGACTGCTGCTCGAGGTAGTCCATCCAGTCGAGATCGGCGGAGACGAAGATCGAAGCGGGGGCGCCGGCTTCGATCTGCTTCGCGAGCGCGCTGCTGGCGCCGTACGCGACCGTCACATGCCGACCCGTGTCCGCCTCGAAACGCGCGGTTTGCTCGTCGAGCGCTTCCTTGAGGCTCGCCGCGGCAAAAACGGTAATGCTCTGAGCGCTGCTGATCGCGGGCGCGAACGAGCCGGCAAGGGCGAGTACCGCGCCAATGATGGCGAATGTCCTTGCTGTCATGTCGTTTTGCGCTTGAAGACCATAACGCGTAATATACCGGCGTATATAACGCACGACAATGCGCCGCGACCTCTCTTTCGGCACTACACTGCATATTGACCTTGCCGTGGATCAATCGCATTCTGGAAGGACGAAGGGATGACCTTTAGCGGGGGCTAGCATGAAAACAAGCGCGCGGAATCAGTTCAAGGGTACGGTCAAGGAAATTACGAAGGGCCCGGTGAGCGCCGAAGTAACGATCGAAGTCTCGCAAGGCGTGCGGGTTGTGGCGGTGATCAGCACGCGTTCCGCCGAAAACTTGGGGCTCGCGGTCGGAAAACCAGCCTATGCGCTGATCAAGGCCAGTAGCGTGGTGGTCGCGGTCGACTGAGGCGCGCCGGTGGCGCCGGTATTGCGTCTCTGCGCGGCATGGCTGCTCCCGGGCTTCCTCGCTGCATCTGCGCTAGCCCAGGCGCCGGGCGCGGTGACGACGACGCTGACGGTCAAGGGCAGCGTCGAGCGCGAAATCACGCTGTCGGTCGATGAACTGAAGCGGCTCCCGGTTCAGCGCATCGATGACGTGCGCAGCGTCCGCGAAGCATCCGGCACGGCGGGGGCCAGCGAGAGCGTCCGTCACTATGTCGGCTGCTTGCTCCGCGACGTGCTCGAGCGCGCCAAGCCGGTCGAGAAGAAACGCATGGATTTTCGCAAAAGCGTCGTGATCGCGACCGCAAGCGATGGCTATCGCGTGGTTTTCTCTTGGCCCGAGCTTTATCTATCGCCGGTCGGCGACGGTGTGCTGGTCGTCTACGAGCGTGACGGCGCGCCACTCGACGACGGCGAAGGGCGCATCGCGCTCGTTTCGCTCAAAGATACGCGTCCCGGTCCACGCCACGTGAAGTGGCTGCAGTCCGTCGAGCTACGCACTCTGAGCGAGTAATGCCCTCTAGGGCGCGCCGACCGGCGTAAAGCCGTGTCGGTCGAGAATCTCCTGCCCGCGGATCGATAGCACGAACAGCGCAAAACGTTCGGCGCCGGGGCGCGGCGGATCAACGACCGTCAACGCGTAGCTCGCCCCAACCGCGAGCGGCTCGGGAATAGCGACGACGCATGCACCCGCGACCTCGCGGGCGGCCAGCGCGGCGTTGGTGCAATAGGTAAGGAAGATGTCGGCCTTGCGCTCGGCGATCATCATTCCGTAGAGCGTGCGGCCGGGCGGTGCCTGCGGCGTGTCCAAGCCGCCAACGAGTTTGAGCGCCTTCGCGTCGAGTGTTGCCAGCGCGCCCGGATGGATCCTGTCCGCTTTTTCGAAAAGCTGCCACGCGTAGTCGCCCGAAGGATCGGCTTTGGGCGTCGAGGTCCCCAACTTGATCCCAGGATCGAGCATGCGGTCGAGCAGGCTCTCCGACGTCACGTCGACTCCCGGTGCGGCCAGCGCGCATAGCCGGTTGCGCGCGAACACGATCGCTGGTCCGGAACGGCCTGCACGCCCGAGCGCTCGCGGGTGATCTACGTCGGCGGAAGCGAACACGGCGGCGGGTTCTCCTTTCTCGATACGCTCGCGCAGAACACCTGACGGGCCGAACACCGGCACCACCAGAGGGCCACCCGAGGCGCTGAACGCCGTAGCAATTTCGGTCATTGCGGCGCTCAAGCTCCCCGCGGCGTAAACTTTCATGGCTGACTCTTGTGCGAGCGCAGAACCCGACAACGTGATCGCCGCGAATGCGAGCGATAGCGCCCGTCCTCTACGCGTTCGGATCCGTCGCATTGGGATAGAACAGCTGCTCGCCGTTGATCTTGTACTCAGCGATCACTTTCTGGCCGGCGGGAGAGACGATCCAGTCGATGAACTGCTGGCCGAGATCCTTTTTCACGTTCGGATGCTTCGAGGGATTCACCAGCATCACGCCGTACTGGTTGAAAAGCCGCTTGTCTCCTTCGACCAGGATCGTCATGTCGCCGCGATTCTTGAAAGCGAGCCAGGTCCCGCGATCGGCCAGGATATAGGCGTTCATCGACGCCGCCGTGTTGAGCGCGGGACCCATCCCCTGACCGGTGTCGCGGTACCAAGGACCCTTCATCTTGTCGATATCGATGTCGGCCGCCTTCCACAGCGCGAGCTCCGCCATGTGCGTGCCGCTGCGGTCGCCACGCGAGACGAACGGCGCATGCGCGGTCTCGATCTTCTTGAACGCGGCGAGAATGTCCTTCCCGCCGCCGATCTTCGCGGGGTCGCCCTTCGGGCCGATCAGAACGAAATCGTTGTACATCACCGGGTAGCGCTTCACGCCCTCGCCTTCAGCGAGGAACTTCTCCTCGGCGGGTTTCGCATGGACGAAGACGACATCCGCATCGCCGCGCCGCGCAACGTCGAGCGCCTGTCCGGTGCCAAGCGCCACAACATGAACTTTGACCCCCGTTTGTTTCTCGTAGATCGGCAATAAGTATCCGAACAGCCCCGATTGCTCGGTCGACGTGGTCGAAGCAACCGTGATGAATTTCTCCTGCGCGCTCGCGCAAAGCGCGACAGCGAAGAGGACGAGAACGAGCAAGCCCCGACGGGCGGCTACCATGGCAACTCTCCTTCCAGAAATTGCGCCGCTTCCTTCGAAGCGGGACGCTTGAAAAATCGATCGGCGGGCGCACGCTCCACCACTCGTCCCTGATGCAGAAAGAGGATTTCGTCACCGAGGCGCCTGGCCTGACCAAGGTTGTGCGTGACCATCACGATCTTGGTTCCGGCACTATGCATTGCCGCGATGACGCTTTCGATCTCGTGCGTCGCGCCGGGATCGAGATTCGCCGTCGACTCGTCGAGAAACAGCACTTCAGGATGGAGCGTCCAGGCGCGCGCAAGAGCAACGCGCTGCTGCTCGCCGCCGGAGAGCACGCGCGCAGGGTGCGAGGCGAGCGCTTCGAGTCCGACCTTGCGGAGCGCTTCTCGAGCGCGGGCATCACGCTGCGACCGCGGCACGCGAGCGACCGCCAGCGCGTGGGTGAGGTTCGCGAGCGCCGAGCGGCGGAGCATCACCGGCCGCTGGAATACCATCGCCTGCCGCCGCGCTTCGCCGGGAAGCTCCGGCGTGTTCCAACTGATCGTGCCGGACGTTGGCCGAAGCAGCCCGTGGCACAGGCGCAGCAACACGCTCTTGCCTGCGCCGTTCGGGCCGATGATCACGGTGCGCACTCCGGCCTCGAGCGTCAACGACACGCGATCGATGATGCGGCGGCCGCCAGCTTCGAACACGACCTCGTCGAGTCGCAGCGGAAGCAGTGATCGCGGTCCGTGCATGGTGTCGGTCATCCGTAGCGCCGCTGCGCCGTTTCCTTGACCACATAGGCGGCGGCGTTGAGTGCAATAACAATCGTGAGCAGCACGAAGCCAAGGCCCAGCGCCAGCGGCAAATCGCCCTTGCTCGTTTCCAGCGCGATCGCCGTGGTCATGACACGCGTCACGCCGTCGATATTGCCGCCGACGATGATGACCGCGCCCACTTCGGCCGCCGCGCGCCCGAAGCCCGCAAGCACGAGAGTGACCAGCGAGAAACGAAGGTCCCAGAGCAGCGTCATCGCGGCGTCGAGTCGCTTTTCCCCCAGCGAGCGAAGCTGTTCTCGATACTCGCTCCATGCGTCCTCGACCACTTGGCGCGAGAGCGCGGCGATGATTGGCGTAATGAGGATCGCCTGAGCGATGACCATGGCGGTCGGCGTGAACAACAAACCCAGTTCGCCCAGCGGCCCGGCGCGCGAGAGCAACAGATAGACCGCGAGGCCGACCACGACCGGCGGCAGCCCCATCAGCGCATTGAGAACGACGACCACCGCCCGCCGACCAGGGAAGCGGCTGACCGCGATCGTGGCGCCGAGCGGGAGACCCACTACGCAGGACAACGCCACCGCGGTGAGGCTCACCCGCAGGCTCAGCAGCACGATATCGAGAAGCTTGGGGTCGGCGCCGCCGACGAGCCGCAGCGCCTGCGCCGCGGCGCTCGAGAGATCGTTCATGTCGTGGGGCAACTCTGCCGGCGCCAGCCTCGATATGTATAATCGTGCATATTTAGGCGCACCGCGAAGACGCCATTTTTGCAACATGATAACCATAGCGTCCACCGATCGAAATATGCCGAGCGGTGCATAAATGAGGCTCGCGCCGACACTGAACTGGGTCTTGGCGAGCGACCCGCCCGCCGCGCTCGACTCGCGGCTCGTGCCTCTGCTCGATGCCGTCGCGCGCAGCGGCTCGCTTTCCGCGGCGGTCGTCGCATGCGGCGTTTCGTATCGGGCCGCCTGGGGGCTGCTGCGCGACTACGAGGCAAGGCTTGGTGCACCCCTCGTTACCCTGGAGCGGGGACGGGGCGCGCGCCTCGCGCCGGCGGGAGAGGATATCGTCGAGGTGCATCGCAAGGCCGAGCGCCGGCTCGCGCGAGTGCTACCTGCCCTCGGCTTGGAAATCGGGCGTGCCGCCAAAGGAACCGGTGTGCAGCCGTCGCGGGTTGCGCGACTCCGCATCGCCGCCAGCCACGACCTCGCGCTCACGGCCTTGCGTGACGGCCTGCCCAGCGACGCCGGCATCGCGCTGGAGATAACCGTTATGGGAAGTCTCCACGCCCTGCAACAGTTTCACGAGGGGCGTGTCGATCTGGCGGGTTTTCATGTCGCGATCGGCCGACAGTCCGCGAGCGAACGCGTGCCGTTCCGGCGGCTTCTCTCGCCTCGGAGCGATCGGCTCATTCGCATCGTCGATCGAGAGCAGGGGTTCATCCTGCCGCGCGGAAACCCGGCGCGGATTCGCAGCTTTGCGGAAATGGCGAGCAGCGGCTTGCGCTTCGTGAATAGGCAGCTCGGTTCGGGAACGCGCGTATTGATCGATCGCCTGCTCGCGGAGGAATGTGTCAAGCCATCCGCGCTCTTCGGCTACGGAAACGAAGAGCTGACGCATGCAGCGGTCGCCGCGACCATCGCCTCGGGCGCAGCGGACGCAGGTTTCGGATTGCGCGCGGCAGCGGTGCAGTACGGATTGGCGTTCATCCCGCGACTGCGCGAACGCTACTATCTCGCGGGGCGCGCCGCAACGTTGGCCGCACCCGCGGTCGCGAGACTCATAGACCTGCTGCACGGCCCGGCATTCGCGCGCGTTGTCAGGGCGTTGCCAGGTTATCGAGCCGATGGTGCGGGTACGGTCACCAGCGTCGAAGCGCTCGGTCGCGGCGCATCCCGCGAGATGCGGTAGGATGGCGTAAAAGCGGCCGGAAACGGCCGCATAAGTTGCCGCGGCCGGATGAATCCGGCGCTACGCCGTGGAATTCGCCTTCGTCCTCGATCCGCTCGACTCGCTCAAGGCCTACAAGGACACGAGCGTGGCGATGATGCGCGCCCTTCAGGCGCGCGGGCACCTGCTGTTCGCGCTCGAGCAGTCGGACATCTTCTGGGACAACGGCAAAACGCACGCCCACGTGCGCTCGCTTACTGTGAACGACGACGATCACGACTGGTACCGGACCGGCGAGCCGATTACGCGTCCCCTGGCTTCCTTCACAGCGGTTCTGATGCGCAAGGACCCGCCGTTCGACATGGAGTACGTTTACTCGACCTATCTTCTCGAAGCCGCGGAGCACGAAGGCGCGCGGATCTTCAACCGTCCGCGGGCGATCCGCGACCATAACGAGAAGATGGCGATCGCGAAGTTCACCGAGTTCATCGCGCCGACGCTCGTCACGCGCGACGCGCAACTGATCGGCGAGTTCATCGACGAGCAGGCCGACGTGATCCTTAAGCCGCTCGATGGCATGGGCGGGACGTCGGTGTTCCGCGTGCGTCAGGATGACCCGAATCGCAACGTCATCATCGAGACCGTCGGGCAGCATGGCGAGAAGAGCGTGATGGCGCAGCGCTACATCCCGGCGATCGCGGAAGGCGACAAGCGCATCATCCTGATCGCGGGCGAACCCGTACCGCACGCTCTCGCGCGCATCCCGAAGCCGGGCGAAACGCGCGGCAACCTCGCCGTCGGAGGCAAGGGCGTGGCACGGCCGCTCTCGCGGCGCGACCGCGAGATTGCTGAGGGCGTCGGTCCGAGGCTCGCCGCGGAAGGCTTGTTGGTGGTCGGGCTCGACGTCATCGGGGATTACTTGACCGAGGTGAACGTAACCAGCCCGACCTGCTTCGTGGAGATCACCCAGCAGAGCGGGTTCGATGTGGCCGCTCGCTTCGCCGAGGCGCTGGAACAAGCGGTACGATAGCAACATGATCGGAGTGCTGATTGTCGCTCACGATAGCCTCGCCGAGAGCCTCGCCGCCGCGGTTACTCATGTCCTTGGGCGGCGGCCGGCGCAGTTCGAAACCTTGCGCGTGGCCTCCACCGACGACCCTTCTGCGCTGGCGCCGAAGGCGCGAGCGCTGGTCGCTTCGCTCGACACGGGCGAGGGCGTGCTTATCTTTTCCGACATCTACGGCGCGAGCCCGAGCAATCTGACCGCCAAGCTGCTGAAGGCTGGCCGCGTGGAAGCGATTGCCGGCGTCAATCTGCCGATGCTGGTGCGAGCGTTCACCTACCGCGACAAGGGCATGGAGACGATGATCAAGAAGGCGATCAGCGGCGGCTGCGACGGCGTGCTGCACGTCGACATCGACCCGGCGTATGCGTCAACAAGAAGCTGAAATCATCAACAAGCTCGGTTTGCACGCCCGCGCCGCGGCCAAGCTCACGCAACTCGCCGCGAAATATCAATGCGATGTGTCATTAGGCCGCAACGGCCGCAAGGTAAATGCAAAGAGCATCATGGGGGTGATGATGCTCGCGGCGGGCAAGGGCAGCCGGGTCACGCTGGAGACCGACGGCCCCGACGAGGAAGAGGCGATGAATGCGATCGTCGCGCTGATTGGAGACTATTTCGGCGAAGGACAATGATTCCTTGCGAAATATTTGCGTCGCAACATCACGACATGCATCTTCGCACGTTTTGCGGAACCAAAGCATGTACACCCTGACCAATGGCAAGGCGTAGATGAGCACTGCTCCTTCGCCGGTAACGCTTGAAGCATCGCGGCCGGACAAATCCGGCCCCACACACTCGATGAGCTTCGTCCTGCATGGCATCGGTGTTTCCGGCGGCATTGCGATCGGCCGCGCACAGCTCGTCTCGCACGCGACGCTGGAAGTCGCTCACTATTCGATCATGCCGGAGCAGGTAGCGGACGAGATCGAGCGCCTGACTCAGGCGATACGCGCGGTGCAAAAGGAACTCGAAGGTCTGCACGGCGCGATGACCTCAGACGACGCGCCGGCGGAATTCGGCGCGTTCCTCGACGTGCACTGGATGATCCTCACCGATCCGACGCTCTCCGAGGTGCCCAAGCGCACGATCGCCGAGCAGCTCTGCAACGCGGAGTGGGCGCTGACCCAGCAGCTCGGCGTGCTGGTCGAGCAATTCGAATCGATCGAGGATCCGTACTTGCGCGAGCGGCGTGCCGACGTCGTGCAAGTGGTGGAGCGGGTGTTGAAGGTGCTTCTCGGCAAGCCAGGGGGCGTGCCTCCGCCCGACCCCGAGGAGCATACGATCCTCGTCGCCCACGATCTCTCGCCGGCTGACGTGATTCAGTTCAAGAATCACCACTTCGCCGCCTTTCTAACCGATCTCGGCGGAGTGACTTCCCACACCGCAATCGTCGCGCGTAGCTTGAACGTTCCCGCGGTCGTGGCCACGCACAACGCTCGCGGGCTGATCCGGGAAAACGAATTACTGATCGTCGACGGCGGCCGCAACGTGGTCATCGTCAATCCGGACCGCTCGGTCCTTCACGAATATCATCTCAAACAGAGCGAGCTCGAGCTCGAGAAACAGAAGCTGAGGCCCCTGCGCTCGACGCCGGCGATGACGCTCGACGGCCACACGATCGAGCTCAACGCCAACATCGAATTGCCGGAGGATCTCGAGCAGGCGCTGGAGAATGGCGCCACGGGCGTCGGGCTCTTCCGCACCGAGTTTCTGTTCCTCAATCGCGACGGACTGCCCTCTGAGGACGAGCAGTTCGAGGCATACCGCGCGGTCGCCACCGGCATGAAGGGCCACCCGGTCGTGATCCGCACCTTCGATCTTGGCGCCGACAAGCACAAGGAAGGCATCGACGGGCTGACGCGCGTCGCGCCGAATCCCGC
>DATKJP010000116.1:0-4254 GCA_035543635.1 Casimicrobiaceae bacterium | reverse complement strand
GTAAAGTGGATCAGTCTTTTGGAGTCTGAAGCTTCACCTTCGCGGGTTCTTGCTGGCCGAGCTCCGACCAGGATTTCACGTCGAAAACAAATTCGGCGACGGCGCAGGTCGGCATGTCGGTGATGCCGTCAGAAAGACGATGTGCCAGCTCGGCGAGCTCGGGGTTATGGCCGACGAGCATCACGCGCTTCGGCTTGTCCCCCAACTCGCGAATGACCTTCAGTACAGCTTCCGGTGCAGCCGCGTACAGTCGGTCATCCACGACGATATCCATGGCCTTGTAGTCGAGCTTCTCTGCCATGAGTTGCGCGGTCGTGAGTGCGCGCACGGCGGGGCTGGACAAGATGAGGTCGGGTTGCAAATCGCGCTTGGCCAGACGCTTGGCCATCTTTGGCGCGTCGCGCTTGCCGCGTTCATTCAACGGCCGCTCCCTGTCGAACAGCGCAGGATCATCGCGGCTCGACTTGGCGTGACGAACGAGAAGCAGGGTTCTCATGTGGTGAACTCCGGCTCGCGGCCTATGCGAGCTGCATTGATTTCCCGAAATCTACATGCTACGCCGATACTTGCCGGTCCCCACTTGTCATCGTGCGGGTTCTTCGGTACCTGGTCACCGCTTGACCAGACGCACCGAAACTCGTTTCAAGTACGAAGTACCGGCCAGCGCGCCGTTGCGATTGGAAACCGTGGCGAGGATGGCGGAAGTGGTAGCCGTCGTCACCGGAGAGCACGGCGGGGGCGACGTCGTGTGGCCGGAATAACCAGCTACCGTTACTTACTCATCCGGCGCGAAACGTATCGCGCTCATGCACGCTCGACTCGAGCGGCATAGCAGCCGCGCTTTGCGTTGTGCACCTGCAGGTAGCTCACTTGCGGGTCGGCTAGGAATCGCTCGAACAGATCGGCTGCCTCGGCGCCTTCGCACACTTCGGCGTCGATCATCATGTGCTCACCGTCGAAGGCCCGAGTCGCCAGGAGCCGCGATCGAAGGACCTCGGGAATCGTGTCGACTGCGTCGAAGGCCTGCGTGGCGGCTTTGCGCACATAGATGGCATGGGTCGCGCGGTAAGGAGTGTTTGCAGGCTGGTGCTCGAAGTTGAGAAGAAGAAGCTCCTCGCCGAGTCGAGCGTGCTCCAGGCTAACGCGGCAGGGCATGCGTGGATCGTCCGCGATGACGCGACGGGCCCCCAGAGTGCGGAGCCGGGCGTCGTGCATGGCGAACAGCGGACGGAATGGGACCGGCGAGAGTCCGAGAACGCGAAATGACATCGTGAGTCTCCTCGATGTATGTCGCGCGGATTTTATTCCTCGATCAGACGCGATGCCGCCACAATTCGGGCGTGGAATTCGCTCAGCGAATCTTGGCGAAGTCGCCATGTCGGCCGAGTCCGTCCTTGAAGCGGCTCGCGCCCGACACCCCGTCCTTGATCAGTGCCTCGCGCCCGTTGTACCACTCCTGAATCAACGCGTCTCGCACGCTCAGGCCGTGGCTCTTGATCGCAGATCGTCGATCGGCGCGCACACACACTTGCGGGAAGCGCGCAATCTCTTGCGCTAGTTCCTCAGCCTTTTCGCGAGCGCCTCCTTTGGGCGTGACGTATTCGCAAAGGCCGATGCTCAAGCACTCCTCTGCCGGGACTTTCCGACCCGTGAGGATAATCTCCAGTGCGCGCCCGCTGCCCACGATTCGCGGCAAGCGCACCGTGCCACCGTCGATCAGCGGCACTCCCCAGCGGCGGCAATAGACACCGAAGTAAGACTCCTTTGCCATCACTCGAAAATCACACCATAGCGCCAGCTCCATGCCACCGGCGACAGCAGGCCCCTCGATCGCCGCAATGACCGGCTTGTCCAACTCGAGTCGGGATGGTCCGAGCGGGCCGCGCGGAATCTCGCCGCCGTTGCCGTGCGGCCCGGCCGGAGGAATATCGAGCTCCCCGAGCGGATAGTCGGCGTTGAGCGTGCTGACGTACTAGAGATCCCAGCCCGCGCAAAACGCACCGCCCGCGCCATAGAAGACCGCAACGGAAGCATCCGGATCGGCATCGAATTCAAGAAAGGCGGCGGTCAGCACATTCGCGCTGTGGGGATCCATCGCGTTGCGTGCGTCGGGACGGTCGTGAATGACGGTCCAGACCGATCCTTCTTTCTCGACTCTCACTGCCATGGTTGAAATGTCCCGGTGAAGTGATCGAATGATGGAAGATGCCTTACCTGATTTCCACCTCGCCGTTCACCGCGACGCGGAGCTCCTCGTTCTGCACGGCGAGGTCGCTGAATCTGAGCGCGCGCACGGCGATCGTGTAGGGAGCGGTCTTCTCCGGCGCAGTGAGGGTTCTTGCCGCCTGAAGAAGGTCGATGTGCAATTTCGAGAGAGAGTTCGCCCGGACCAGGCTCTGCAGCACTGCGGCCACCATGGGGTCGTCCGCCGTTTCGAGACGCACGTCGTCCAGCGCGGCTTCCTGACCGCGTAGGAGAGGCCGCGCCGAAAGCATGACCGCGCTCGGTTGGGTCGTTGCCGACTTGCACACCCCGCCGATGAGCCCCCCGATCCGCCCGGCAAAACGCGCGCCGACATAGACCCGCCCTTGCTTGAACGACACGCTCGGATTATCCAGGTACGGATCGCTGCACCGGTCGGGCTTCTGCAGGTAATAACGGCCGCGTTCCTTGAAGACCTGTGTCTTTAGAGCCTTCAGCACCATCGACGAATGCACGATCAGGTCGAAAGCGTTCGCGCTCGGCGCTGCCAGCGTGAACATCGATGCGAACATCGCAGCACAGAGTATTCGTTTCGTAAGTTGATGTATCACGTTTCGTTCCTTGTCACGTCCCGGATGAAGACCGTGAGATCCGTCGTAGGCGGATTGGCGGGCACCTGGTAGAGCATGTCCGCGATGTAACCGCGGTGATAGGTCGTGTGGTTGGCGAGATGCATCGCGATCTCGGCGCACGTCATCACGCCTTCGCCGCCGCCCACGTAGGTGAAGTGCACTTTGCGATCGAGCTCGACCTCCGTCAGCCGATCGCTCCAGGCGACGTACCAGTCGTCCAAGTCGCGCTGCTTCCGCCGCAGCTCGGTCAGCGGCGGCCAGTCCGGCGTGTTGCGCGCGGTGAAGCCGTGCTCGCGTCCCTCGAGATGCGCCTGGAAAATGAGGTCGATCACGTAGACGTGATTCAGCGTGTGGACGATGTTCTTGAACACGCTGCGCCGAGGTTTCGTCGCTTCGCCTTCGGGCAATGCTGCGACGGCCTCGTAGATCTTGTCGTTCGCCCATGCCATGTAACGCGTTAGCGTGCAGACGTTGCGGAGAGTTGTCATGGTGTTGCGGGTTGAGGGTTGGCGGTGAAGGGGAGCGGAGGGGCATGGACGATGGTACCAGCCGCGCTCGAGGCCATTGGGCAGCGCGAGCGCGACGCGCTGGCCGCCATAAGCCAGGCGTCAAACGAACTGGTTCCTTAGCTCCGTTTCGCCGCGCCACAGGCGCTCGAGGTTTTCAAGTAATAAATCGATGACGTTGTCTTCGTAGCGGCGCGTTTCGCCCGCGGTGTGCGGCGTGATCAGCGCGTTAGTCGCGCCCCACAGCGGCGACGCGGCGGGTAGCGGCTCGTCCCAGACGCAATCGAGCGCGGCGCCGGCGATCCGTTTCTGCGTGAGCGCCTCGACGAGCGCCGGCTCGTTCACCACCTTGCCGCGCGCAACGTTGACGAGATAGGCGGAGGGTCTCATCGCCGCGAGCACCTTCGCGTCGATCAGGTTCTCGGTCTCGCGCGTGAGCGGGCAGGTCAGCGCGACGAAATCGGCCTGCGGCAGCATGCCGAGCAGGTGATCCTCGCCGACGACCTTGTCAGCCGCCCCAGCGCCCTTGGATGGATCGCGCCGAATGGCGATCACGCGCATGTCGAAGGCCTTGGCGATCGTCGCCAGCCGCGAGCCGATGCGACCCATGCCGACGATCAGCAGCGTCTTCCCGCCGAGCTCATCTTCGCGCTTCGAGATGTCCCCGATCATGCCGCGCCACTTCTTCGCGCTCTGGTTGTCGCGAGCCTCCGGAATCTTCCGAGCCATGGCGAGGATCAAGGCGATCGCGTGCTCGGCGACTGCGCGCTCGTTCGCGCCCTGCGCGCTGGCTACGCGGATGCCGGCCGCGCGCAGCGAGTCGCGGGAATACTGGTCGGTTCCGGCGCTGATCGACTGGATGAAGGCGAGCCTCGGCGCCGCCGCAATCAGCTCGTTTCGCCACAAGCCGGAGC
>DATKJP010000115.1:0-6472 GCA_035543635.1 Casimicrobiaceae bacterium | reverse complement strand
AGGCTCGAGCTGTGCGCCGAATCGATCGCGCCTTCGAGCACCTGCGCCCAGTTGCAGCGTACGTGCATCTTCACGATGCTCGTGCGAACGCTCGGCATGGGCGCCCACGCCGGCGGCTCGAACTCGCGCATGCGCTCCGGCGGTCCCATCCATACCCAGACGAATCCGCCCGCCTCCCTGCAGGGATAGCTCTTGTGGGTAACCTTCTTCGCCAGCACGGCTTCGTGCGATTCTGAAGGCCGGTCGACGACGTTGCCTTCGACGTCGACCTTCCAGCCGTGATAGAGGCAGCGCAAGCCGCATTCCTCGTTGCGCCCGAGCGCGAGCGACGCGCGCCGGTGCGGACAATGCTCGTCGAGCACGCCGAGCCGTCCGGCGGTGTCGCGAAACGCGACCATGTCCTCTCCCAGCAGCCGGACCCGGACGGGCGCGCCGTCGGGCTCTGCGACTTCTTCCGACATGCAGGCCGGCATCCAGTACGCGCGCATGAGCTTGCCCATCGGGGCCGCGCCCTCGACGCGGCATAGCAATTCGTTGTCTTCGCGGCTCAACATGATGGCCTCCGACCGGAGAGTGTCGCACGCGCTCGAGGTTGCCGCCGCGGCGAGCCGGCCATAAACTTAGGGACCTAAGAAAGATACTTCAGTTCGATGAGCGATGTCGAGATCGCCAGCCGGCCGGAGCGCAGGCTGAGGCTGGGCGTGGCCGGCCTGGGCAGGGCGTTCACTGTGATGCTGCCCTCGCTCGCAGCCGAGTCGCGCATCGAGCTCGTTGCGGCAGCGGATCCTCGACCGGAGGCGACGCACCGCTTTGTCGAAGATTTTGGCGCGCGCGCGTACAGGTCGGTCGATGAGCTCTGCGCCGACGCGAATGTCGAAGTCGTCTATCTGGCGACCCCGCATCAGCTTCACGCCGCGCACGTTGCGATCGCAGCGGCGCATGGCAAGCACATCCTGGTGGAAAAGCCGATGGCGATCTCACTCGAGGAGTGCGATCGGATCATATCCGCGGTCGAGCGAGAAGGCATCTTGCTCGTCGTCGGGCACAGTCACGGCTTCGATCGTCCGATCCTGCGCGCGCGCGAGATCATCGCCCGCGGCGAAGTCGGTGCGCTGCGCATGATCAACGCGCAGTACTACACCGACTTCCTGTATCGCCCACGGCGTCCCGAAGAGCTAGTGACGGCGGAAGGCGGCGGCGTCATCTTCAGCCAGGCCGCACATCAGGTCGACATCGTGCGCCTCCTCGGCGGCGGCAAAGTCGTGAGCGTGCGCGCTTCCACGGGAGCGTGGGACTCCGCGCGTCCGACCGAAGGCGCATACGCTGCGCTCCTCAATTTCGCGAATGACGCTTTTGCGTCGATCCTGTACAGCGGCTACGCGCACTTCGACAGCGACGAGTTCTGTGATGGCATCGGCGAGTCGGGGCGCAAGAAGACAGCTGACTCGTACGGCGGGGCCCGACGTAGCCTCGAGAGGGCTGCGAGCGCAGCAGAAGAAGCGGCGCTAAAACAGCGACGCAACTACGGCGGCGGCGACTATCACCCGGCGATCGAGCCGAGCGCGGCCGGTGCGTGGTACGAGCACTTCGGCTTGGTGCTCGTTTCCTGCGATCGCGCCGATCTGCGGCCGCTCCCGAACGGCGTGATGATCTACGGCGACCAGGAAGCACGCTTCGAGGCGCTGCCACAGCCTCGGGTCCCGCGCGCCGAAGTCTTCGACGAGCTTTTCGACGCGATCGTCATGGGCCGGCCGCCGCTGCACGACGCGCGCTGGGCGAAAGCGACGCTCGAAGTCTGCCTGGCGATGCTCGATTCCGCGCGCGAGCGCCGAGAGATCGTGCTGCGACATCAGGTCGCGGTGCCACGGCCGGGCAAGGCCTGAGCCGATGCGCGAACCGCAAAAAGCCCGTGTTGGCGATGCGCAGCGGATTCTCCGCCACTGGCGCGACGCCGTGCCCGATGACCGCATGGCGCATCTGGTCAAGGACGCCACGCGAGCGCTGGTCCGCGCGCTGCAGGTCCGCCTCGCTCGGCGCGCGGTGTCCTTCGGTCATTGGACCTTCCTGCGCATCCTCTGGGAGCGCGACGGCCTGACCCAGCGCGAGCTTTCCCGCGAAGCCGGTGTGATGGAACCGACCACCTTCGCCGCATTGAAGGCTATGCAGCGGCGGGGTTACATCGAGCGCCAGCGCGTCGGCGGCAATCGTCGCGATGTGCACATCTTTCTTACCGCGAAAGGACGCGCGCTCAAGAGGCGGCTTGTGCCTCTCGCGGAAGAGGTCAATCGCGTGGCATTGCGTGGGGTGGCACGCGCGGATGTGGTGGCCACGCGGCGAAGCCTGCTCGCGATGCTCGCGAATCTCGCGCGCGACGAGGCGCACAGCAAGTCCGATCGGCGCTAGACCGGCGCAGCGGCCCGGCTACACGGCAAGGTGCGCACGGAGTGCCTCCTTGTCCATCGCTGCACCTTCCCCTCGCGCGACGATCTCGCCGCGCGAGAGGACCACGTAGTGATCGGCCAGCGATTTGGCGAAATCGTAGTACTGTTCGACCAGCAGGATCGCCATCTGGCCGCCAGCGACGAGCTTGTGAATTGCGCGCTCGATGTCCTTGATGATAGACGGCTGAATACCCTCGGTCGGTTCATCCAGAATCAGCAGGCGCGGCTCGCTCGCCAGCGCGCGGCCAATGGCCAGCTGCTGTTGCTGCCCTCCGGAAAGATCGCCACCGCGGCGATGGAGCATCTCATCAAGCACGGGGAACATCTCGAAGACGAGATCGGGAATACGCGCGCCGCGTTTCTTCGTCGCCAGCCCCATCTGCAGGTTTTCGAGGACGGTGAGGCGCGGAAAGATGTCGCGACCCTGCGGGACGTAGCCGATCCCGAGCGCCGCGCGCGAATATGGAGGCAGGCCGGTGATGTCGGCCCCGTCGAAGCGAATTTCGCCGGATCGGATCGGCAGCAAACCCATCAGGCACTTGAGCAGCGTCGTCTTGCCCACGCCGTTGCGTCCGAGCAACGCGGTGCACGCGCCGGACTGCGCGTCGAATGCCAAATCGCGCAAGATGTGGCTCCCGCCGTAGTACTGATTTAGATCCGCGACTGAGAGCATGCTGTTATCGACCGAGAAAGACTTCGATCACCTGCTCGTTCTTCTGGATCTGATCCATCGAGCCTTCGGCGAGCACGCTTCCCTCATGCAGCACCGTAACCCGCTGCGCAATCCGGCCGACGAAATCCATATCGTGCTCGACGACGATGAGCGTGTACGCCCCCGCGAGCGAAACGAAGAGCTCCGCGCTGCGCAGCGTCTCCTCGTCGGTCATACCGGCGACCGGCTCATCGAGAAGGAGGAGCTGCGGCTCCTGCATTAGCAACATGCCGATCTCAAGCCATTGCTTCTGGCCGTGCGAGAGCATCCCGGCTAGACGCTCCGCGTCCGACGTGAGCTTGATCGTGTCGAGCGTCGCGGCGATGCGATCGCGCTCCGTCGAGCCGAGCCGCGAGCGCAGCGTCGGCAACACGCGCTTGTCGGCCTTGAGCGCGAGCTCCAGGTTCTCGTACACGCTGTGCTGCTCGAACACGGTCGGCTTCTGAAACTTGCGCCCGATGCCCGCGCCGGCGATCTCGGGCTCGGTCATGCGGGTGAGGTCGATGGTCTGTCCGAAGAACGCGGTCCCTGCGTCCGGACGAGTCTTGCCGGTGATAACGTCCATCATCGTCGTCTTGCCCGCGCCGTTCGGACCGATCACGCAGCGAAGCTCGCCGGCGTCAATGGTCAGCGAAAGCCTGTTCAGCGCCTTGAAGCCTTCGAAGGCGACCGAGATGCCGTCGAGATAGAGAATGCTGCCATGAGTCGTGTCGACGCCTTCGGTGAGCACCCGCGCGCCGCTCGCGACCGGATCGTCCCACTGCTCGCGCGCCGAAGGTGTGCTCATATGCGCTTCTTCGTCTTCGTCCATAGCCCCGCGATGCCGCGTGGCAGGAACAGCGTGACCAGAATGAAGACAAGTCCGAGCGCGAACAGCCAATATTCGGGGAAAGCCTTCGTGAACCAGCTCTTGCCGAGATTGACTGCGGCCGCTCCTAGCACCGGACCGATCAGCGTGCCGCGGCCGCCGACTGCGGTCCAGATCGCGATCTCGATGGAGTTCGCGGGCGACATTTCGCTCGGATTGATGATCCCGACCTGCGGCACGTAGAGCGCTCCGGCGATGCCGCAGATCACGGCCGACACCGTCCAGATGAAAAGCTTGAAGTACACCGGGTTGTAGCCGCAGAACATGACGCGGGTCTCAGCGTCGCGGATCGCGGTCAGAACCCGCCCCAGCTTGGATGTGACGATCCATCGCGCGATCAACAGGAAGCCGAGCAGCGCGACGCCGGTGATGACGAAGAGCGCCATCCGCGTCTGCGGCGCGGTGATCGGAAAGCCCAGTATGCGCTTGAAGTCGGTGAACCCATTGTTGCCGCCGAAGCCCGTGTTGTTGCGGAAGAAGAGCAACATCGCCGCGTAGGTGAGTGCCTGCGTGATAATTGAAAAATAGACGCCCCTGATGCGCGAGCGAAAGGCGAAGAAGCCGAACACGAGCGCGACTAGCCCCGGAACGAGCACGACCAGCACCGCCGCGTACCAGAAATGCTCCGTGAAGCTCCAGTACCACGGGTACTTCTTCCAGTCGAGGAACACCATGAAGTCCGGAAGATCGCTCTGGTACACACCGTCCCGCCCGATCGCTCGCATCAGATACATGCCCATCGCATAGCCGCCGAGCGCGAAGAACAGGCCGTGGCCTAGCGAGAGAATTCCGGTGTAGCCCCAGATCATGTCCATCGCCAGGGCTACGATCGCATAGCACATGATCTTGCCGATCAGCGTCACCCAGTAAGTCGAGAGATGCAGCGCGCTATCGGGCGGAACGACAAGATGCAGCACCGGCAGCACGATGAAAAGCATGACTGCTGCGACGGTGTAGAACGACCACCCGCCGGCGGAGAGGAGCCGCAGCGACCGCGGTCCGGCGAGTGCCTGCACCGGAACGAAGGCCGTGCTCATCACGTCTCGGCGAACCGGCCCTTGAGGGCGAACAATCCCTGCGGCCGCTTTTGGATGAAGAAGATGATGAACACCAGCACGGCGATCTTGGCGAGTACTGCCCCCGACCATGCTTCGAGGAACTTATTGACAATGCCAAGCCCCAGCGCCGCGTAGACGGTTCCGGCGAGCTGGCCGACGCCACCCAGCACGACAACCATGAACGAGTCCACGATGTAGCCCTGTCCCAGATTCGGTCCGACGTTGTCAAACTGCGAAAGTGCGCAGCCAGCGAGCCCGGCGATCCCCGCGCCAAGCCCGAAGGCGAGCGTATCCACCCGTCGCGTCGGCACCCCGGTGCAGCTCGCCATGGCGCGGTTCTGCGTCACCGCGCGCATGAAGAGCCCGAGTCGCGTGCGCGTGAGCAGCAGCCACATCGCAAGCAAAACGAGCGCCGCAAAGCCGATGATAACGATGCGGTTCCATGGCAGCACGACGCCGCTGACGGCTTCGATGCCCCCCGACATCCACGACGGATTCTCGACCTGCACGTTTGCTGCGCCAAAGATAGTGCGCACGCTCTGGATGAGGATCAAGCTGATGCCCCAGGTCGCGAGCAAGGTTTCCAGCGGCCTGCCGTAGAGGAAGCGGATGATGCTGCGCTCGAGCGCCATGCCGACGACGCCGGCCGTGGCGAAGGCAACCGGGACCGCGCACAGGAGATAAAGATCGAAGGCGCCTGGAGCGTACTTCCGGAACAGGTTCTGCACGACATAGGTCGCGTAGGCGCCGACCATGATCAACTCGCCGTGCGCCATGTTAATCACGCCCATGAGGCCATACGTGATCGCCAGTCCGAGCGCGGCGAGAAGCAGGATGCTGCCGAGGCTAACGCCGCTGAACACGCGTCCGAGCATCTCGCCCTTAGCGAGCCTGCCTTCGACGGCGCGCAGCGATTTCTCGGCCTCGGCCCGCAGCTCCGGATCGGGCTCGGCGAAGCTGTCTCCCTTTTTCTCGAGGACGCCCAGGAGAAGAGTTTTCGTGCTCGGACTGCTGCTATCGCCGAGCGCGCGGATCGCCGCGCGGCGCGTTGTCTTGTCCGTGCTCGCAAGCTGTATCGATGCGCGCGTCAGCGTAAGGAGTTCCTTGACTTCTGCATCGGTCTCCCGGGCGAGCGCGTCGCTGATCGCGGGCAGCATGTCTTCGTCGGTGCCGCTTTGCAGCTCCTTCGCGGCTGCGAGTCGGACTGCCCGGCTCGGCGCGGATAGTTTCAAGGCGGCGATGGCCGTGCCGAGGCCCTTGCGGACGCGGTTGTTGATGACGATGTCGTCGCGGCTCTCCGGGAGCGAACTCACGGTCTTGCCGCTGAGAAGCTCGGTCGCTCCTCCACCTTTGACGAGCAGCACTTGATCCTCGCCGACGGTCTGTATATCTC
>DATKJP010000114.1:0-6250 GCA_035543635.1 Casimicrobiaceae bacterium | reverse complement strand
CGACAGGACAATCCAGCGTCGCGAGCTGCCTTGCGCCGAGCCGGCGTACGGTGCGCTCACCGGCCATGCGGCCGACGAGCGTGGCCGACTCGAGATCGCTCGCTGCGCGCGCTGAGGCGTACCAGTCGTCGCGCTGCATGCTGCCGCCGTCCTCCCCGATGACCGAGCAATAGAGTCCGTGGCGCGAGCTGGGATAACCTCCGCGAAAGCCGTTGCTGTTGGCGTAAACGAACTCGGCTTCGTGCAGCGATACCGTGGCGCCGTCGGAATTGGTGAGACGTGGATCGGTGGCAAGCGCTGCGGCCTCGCATTCGCGTCCCATGGCGATCGCCTCGTCGACCGACAGATCCCAGGGATGGTAGAGGTCGAGATCGCCCCAGCTTCGAGCGAGCAAAGCCGGATCGGCGAGCCCCGCGCAATCGTCCTCCGCCGTATAGCGGGCGATGGTGAGTGCCTTGCTTACCGCGTCAGCAATGGCCTCAGGGGAGAAATCCGCCGTGCTTGCGTGGCCGCGCCGAGTGCCAACGTAAACCGTTACGCCTACGCCCTTGTCACGGTTGTACGCGATCGTCTCGACTTCGTCCTTGCGCACGGTAACGCTCAGACCGAACGCCTGCGAGACTTCGGTTTCGGCCGCGGTGGCGCCGCCTTGCTTCGCAGCATCGAGCACCCGCTCAGCCATCGCCTCGAGGGCGTCTGGAGCGAGAGGAAAGCGCATGGCGGCAGCGACGGCGGCCGCTGTATCGGTCATCGACGGACTCTCAGAGCGTCGACCTGGCGGTCGACCTGCGGGTGCGACCGAGTATCATAGCAAACGCCTTCTTTCTCGAATGCCGGCGATGCGACGACCCGACGAAACACCCTCCGCAGACGTACAGGAGGTGTCAGGGCCGTCGAAGACGCGGCGCAAGGCCGAGATGGACGCGTTGCAGAGCCTGGGCGAAGCGCTGGTGGGCGTGGACCCGGCGCGGCTCGCGGAGCTCGAGCTTCCCGATCGCCTCGCCGAAGCCATCGCCGAGACGCGGCATATCACTCAGCGCGAAGCGCGACGACGCCAGATTCAGTTCATCGGGCGCCTGATGCGCGAAGTCGATCCGGCACCGATCCGCGTCCGGCTTGCGCAGTGGACCGATGCGCCAAATCGCGAAAAGGCTCGGCTGCACGCGATCGAGCGCTGGCGCGAGCGGCTGCTCGCCGATGCCCGCGGACTGGACGATTTATGCGCGCAGTACCCGGAAGCGGATCACGGCGCATTCGGCGCGCTCGTCGAGCAGGCTCATCGCGAGCACGTGCGCGGCGCCGCGCCGCGCGCCTACCGCGCGTTGTTCAAGGCGCTCGGCGCGCTGCTTGCTCACCGTGACTGAAAGCCAAACGCTTCTGATCGGCCTCGTGTCGGTGAGCGACCGCGCCTCCGCGGGCGTGTACGAGGACAAGGGCATACCCGGCCTCACCGACTGGTTCACCGCGGCCCTGAAGACGCCATGGCGAATGGAGACGCGGCTTATTCCGGACGAACGCCCCATGATCGAGCGCACGCTGATCGAGCTGGTCGATACGGGATGCGCACTGGTGCTCACCACCGGCGGCACCGGTCCGGCGCCACGCGACGTCACGCCCGAAGCCACGCTCGCGGTCGCGGAGCGCGTGCTCCCCGGCTTCGGCGAGCAGATGCGGCAGGTGAGCCTGAAGTACGTCCCTACCGCGATCCTCTCGCGGCAAGTCGGCGTAGTGCGCGGACGCGCGCTCATCCTTAATCTCCCTGGACAGCCCAAAGCGATCAAGGAAACGCTCGACGGCATCTTCCCCGCCGTGCCCTATTGCATCGATCTCATCGGCGGTCCCTACATCGAAACGAACGAGAGTTTCTGCAAGGCGTTCCGACCGAAGAGTGCGCAACGTCCCGCCTGATTCGAATCAAGCGCCTCCCTTTGAGGGACGCAACCTCTACCTGACCGATCCCGCGCTGCAGCGCGCGGTGGCCTGCGAGGGTGGCGGCTGGGCGCAGGAACGTCTGACGGCTTGGGGCGAGACGCTCGGGCGCGCCGAGACTTTCGCGCTGGCGGCGCGTGCCAATCGCCTTCCGCCTCAGCTCAACACGCACGATCGCTTCGGCAATCGCATCGACGAGGTCGCCTACGATCCGTCCTGGCACGAGTTGATGAGCCTGGCCACGCGCGAAGGCGAGCACTGCGCGCCGTGGGTCGATCCGCGAGGCCGGGCGCAGGTCGCGCGTGCCGCGGCCTATCTCCTGCACGCCGAAGTCGAGAACGGCACGCAGTGCCCGCTGACCATGACCTACGCCGCAGTACCGGTGTTGAAACGCTACGCGGCCTCGATGCCCGCGATCACAGAAACCTGGCTGCCGCGGATGCTGTCGAATGACTACGATCCACGGACACTTCCCCTGGCCGACAAGCGCGCGGCGCTCGTCGGCATGGGAATGACCGAGCGGCAAGGCGGCTCTGACGTGCGCGCCAACGCAACCGCCGCGGAACGATGCGGCGATGGAAGCTACCGTCTCGCCGGCCACAAATGGTTTTTCTCCGCGCCGATGTGCGACGGGCATCTGGTACTCGCGCAGGCGCAAGGCGGTCTTTCCTGTTTCTTGCTACCGCGCCTTTTGCCCGACGGCACGAAGAACGCGGTGCGTATCCAGCGCTTGAAGGACAAGCTCGGCAATCGCTCGAACGCTTCATCGGAGGTCGAGTTCGACGGCGCGACAGCCTGGCTGCTCGGCGAAGAAGGCCGCGGCGTGGCGGTCATCATCGAGATGGTGCAGCACACGCGGCTCGACTGCGCCATCGGAAGCGCGGGCCTCATCCGCGGGGCGGTGTCGCAGGCCTTGCACCACGCCGCCCATCGCCGCGCGTTTGGACGGAAGCTCTTCGAGCAGCCACTGATGCAAAACGTGCTCGCCGATCTCGTGCTCGAAGCCGAGGCGTCGACCGCGCTTGCGCTGCGTCTCGCGCGCGGATTCGAAGCAAATGCTTCACCCGCCGATGGCGCGCTCGCGCGCGTCGCTACGCCCGCGCTCAAATACTGGATTTGCAAGCGCGCAACCATGACTGTGGCCGAGGCCGCCGAGGTGCTTGGCGGCAACGGCTACATCGAGGAATCTCCTCTCCCGCGCATGCTGCGCGAGGCGCCGCTCAATTCGATCTGGGAAGGTTCGGGCAACGTCATCTGCCTCGACGTGCTGCGCGCGGCGCGGCGCGAGCCTGCGGCGATCGAAGCTCTCGACGCGGAGCTTGCGAGCGCCCGTGGTGCGGATGCCCGCTTCGACCGGCACGTTGCCGCGCTTGTCGAGCTTTTGCATCGAGCCGACTTCGACGAGAGCGATGCACGACACATCGCGGGCAAGATCGCGACTGCGTTCGCCGCGTCGCTATTGCTGCGGAATGCGCCGCGGCCAATCGCCGAGGCGTATTGCCGGTCGCGCCTAGAGGAGGCATCTGGTCCCGCGTTCGGGACATTGCCGCGAGGGATCGATTGCGCAGCCGTGCTCGCCGCGCTTGCGTAGACGCCGATCGCCCGCCGACGGAAAAGAAAACGCCGGAGCGGTCGCCCCGCTCCGGCGCGTTCGAGCAAACCTCGAAGAATTAGTTCGTCGGAATTCCCAGCGTCTTCTCGGCCCGGCCAAGCGCTTCGAGCGACTCCGCATGCTTGCCAGCTTTGTGCAGGGCTTCGCCGTCGGCCCTGTCCTTCTTGACTTCTGCCATCTGTGCGTCGGTAAGCTTGGGATTCTTCGCCAGCGCGTCGTCGATCTTCTTCATTTCCTGCGGGCAGTGGAACGCCAGCGCAGCGCCGGCGAACAGCATCGCGGCAGCGAACAGAGCGGTACGTTTCATCAAGCCTCCTCTTTAGGATGTCGAGAAGCGAGCGGGACGTCCCGCCAGCCGACGCCGGCAAGGATAGCGCAGCCCGCTCGATTTGCAACCCCGTGCGCCGCGATCGTGCCGCTCGGACCCTGTGCGTCAGTGTTCGAGCAGAAGCTCGGTCCGACTCGCAGGGTCCTGGCGGTAAAATTGCGCAAACAGCTGATACACCCTCGGGTATTCCAATCGCAGCAGGGTCGGATCGGCGAAAAAGACTTCCGAGAGCACTGCAAAGAATTCCGCCGGACTCTCCGCCGCATAGGGATCGATCGCAGTGTCCTCGCCCTTTTCCACCCGCGCGCGGAAATGGGCGTAGGCGTCGCTCATCGTTTTCTGCCAGCCTCGACGGGGCATTTCCGGCGGCAATGGTGGAAACCCGTTCGCCTCGCCGTTCCTCATGTCGATCTTGTGCGCGAACTCATGGATGACGAGGTTCATGCCGGTAGCCGACCAGTCGGCGCTCGCCTCGATGTCGGGCCACGACAGGACCACCGGGCCGCCCGGCATGGCTTCGCCGGCGAGCGGTTCCGCCCGTCGGTGCACGACGCCGGCATCGTCCTCGTATTCGAGGTTGGTGACGAACTCCTCCGGATAGACGATCACGTTCTCCCAGCCGTCGTAGAAACGTTGATCGAGATTGAGCGTGAGCACGCAGGCCTGAATGGCGATCATCGCGCGCATCAGCGGCGTGACCTCGAAACGCTCCGCGCCGACGATGCTCTTGGCGTTGAGGAAGAGCACGACGCGCTCGCGCAGGCGCTCGAGCTCTGGTTCGGTGTAGACGGCGAGAAACGGCAGCGCTTCGAGCGCTTCGCGCCACAAATCTTCCGGGATCGCCGACGATGAAAGGATTCGCCGCTCTCTCCACCTGCGAATCGCTTCAAACATGGGCCGCGGTGTCAGTCAAGTGCGCGACGGCGGGTCGGCGTCGATGCGAGTCAGCAGATCGGGTTCGTCCGAGTCGTAGACTCCGCCGACCTCGCCGGTAAGCACCTGCTCGGCTTCCGCCTGCGGCAGGGCTTCGACATCGCGCAGCTTGCGCACGATCGTCGTGCTTTTCCTTCCGGCCTCGTCGAGTGTTCTTCCGACCGCGTCGAGCCGCTCCTTGGTCTTCGCCAGAATCTCGCCGAACTTGCTGAATTCGGTCTTTACTGCGCCCAGCACCCGCCATACTTCGGTTGAGCGCTGCTCGATGGCGAGCGTACGGAATCCGAGCTGCAGGCTGTTGAGAAACGCCATGAGGTTCGTCGGACCGGCGATCATCACGCGGCAATCCCGCTGTAGAGTGTCCGCCAATCCCGGTCGTGCCAGCGCCTCGGCATAGAGGCCTTCGGTCGGAACGAACATGATTGCAAAATCGGTCGTATGCGGCGGCTCGACGTATTTGTCGCGGATCTTCTTAGCCTCTGACTTGAAGAACTCCTCGAGCGCTTTGCGGCTTGCTTCGACCGCAGCGACGTCGGCGCGCTCGATCGCCTCCTGCAGGCGCTGATAGTCTTCGAGCGGAAACTTGGCGTCGATCGGAAGCCAGCACGGCACGCCGTCAGCGCCGCGGCCGGGGAACCGGATCGCGTATTCGACCCGCGAATCCTCTCCGGGACGCGTGGCAACGTTTTTCGCGTATTGACCCGGCGCGAGCATCTCGTCGAGCAGCGCGCCGAGCTGTACTTCGCCCCACCCGCCACGCGACTTCACGTTAACCAGCACCCGCTTCAGATCGCCGACGCCCGCGGCGAGCGATTGCATCTCGCCCAGCCCCTGATGCACTTGATCGAGCCGGTCGGAGACGAGCTTGAACGATTCGCCCAGGCGCTGCTCGAGCGTCGACTGCAAACGCTCGTCCACCGTCGAGCGCATCTGTTCGAGCTTTTGCGCGTTGTCACTGCGCAGCACTTCGAGCCGCTGCTCGACCGTCGCGCGCACCGCTTCGAGCCGCTGCTCGTTGGATTGCGTCAGCATCGAGAGCTGCTGCTGCAGCGTCTGCGTGAACCGCCCCAGATTGGCTCCCAGCTCTTCGCGCGTCGTCTTCGCGTTTTGCGCCGCCTCGCCGCGCGCCTGAACGAGCTCTGCTTTCAGCTCGCGCTCCAGCCGCTCGTTTTGCGCGTCGATCGTGTCCAGTCGCGCGCCTAGCTCGTGCGCGCCTCGGGACCAGACGCCGCCGAGCCGTGACAGGACAAAAAAAAGCGCCACCGCGAGCAGCGCAAGCACCACGCCGAGTGCGATCATCAGCCACGGGGATTCCACGCGCGGAGTTTACGTCGTGAGTGCGAGCACGGCAAAGGTCGCGAGCCAGTGCTCGCCGGCATAGTCACCGCTCGTGACAGCGGCGAGTCCTGCGGCGAGATGCTCATCTGCTGCTTCGCTGGCAATCGGCA
>DATKJP010000113.1:0-13794 GCA_035543635.1 Casimicrobiaceae bacterium | reverse complement strand
TAGTTGAAAAGGAGCGTGAAGGAGAGGAAGAGCGCGAGCAGCCCGAGCCCGCCGAAAGTCCAGTGGCGCCAGTCCAGTGTCAGGGTTCGGGCCCGGGCCATGGCGCCGGACACGACGATTATGTTCAAATGACACTCCCCGGTCCGGCCGCCGAGGGGCGGCCTTCAAACTGCATCGAGAGCCTTCGATTTGCGCCCTCTGCAACAAATTCTCTCTGCCGACGCTGCGATCGCCAAGTGGACCGAGCGCAGGCAGCGCGAACGCACACTCTTGCAGCTTGTTCAGCGCGAGCTACCGCAGGCATTGGCTGCTCACGTTGGTGCCGCCAGGGCGGAAGCACAGGAACTGGTTCTGGTTGCCTCCGGCGGCGCCGCTGCTGCGCTTCTGCGTCAACGATCTCCCGCGTTGCTCGAGGCTCTGAAGCGTAGCGGCTGGGAATTTAACGGAATACGTGTCGGCGTGCAAGCCCGCTCGGCGTCTCGTCCGCAGAAAAACTCCTTGCCAAAACAACTCGATGCGATTTCCGCGGCGCGATTGACAGCGGCGGCGCGCAAGCTTTCCGATCCGCTGCTGTCGGAAGCGCTGCGGCGCATCGCCGACGCGCGAGCGCGCCGCGGCTCCGACGACGATCCGTTGGACCAAGACGTCGAGGATTCTTTACCGCGCGAATGACGCGCGAGCTCAGGCCGGCTGCAGCTGCCAGCCCTGGAATGCCTTCGGCAACGCAGCCTGCTCGTCGAAGCTCACCAGCTCCCAAGCGTCGGGACGGGCTAGGAGCGCGCGCGACACCGCGTTGTTGAGCGCGTGACCCGACTTGAATGCGGAGTAAGTGCCGATCAGCGGATGACCCAGCAGATAGAGGTCGCCGATCGCATCGAGCACCTTGTGCTTGGCGAACTCGTTGTCGTAGCGCAGGCCTTCACTGTTCAGGACGCGAGTCTCGTCGAGCACGATCGCGTTCTGCAGGCTGCCGCCGAGCGCGAGCCCAGCTTCGCGCATTGCCTCCACGTCCTGCATGAAGGCGAAGGTGCGCGCGCGGCTCACTTCCTTGGTATAGGAGTGCTCCGCGAAGTCGATCACGACGCGACGCGTCTCCGATCCGAATACCGGATGCGGGAAGTCGATCGTGAAGTCGAGGACGAAGCCGTGATGCGGCTCGAAGCGGGCCCATTTGTCGTCGCTTCGCACTTCGATCGGCTCCTTGACGCGCAGATACTTCTTGCGCATCTTTTGCTCCTCAAGGCCCGCCGACTGCAGGAGGAACACGTAAGGACCCGCACTCCCGTCCATGATCGGGAGCTCCGGGCCGGCGACGTCGACGTGCAGATTGTCGACGCCCAGGCCGGCCAATGCCGACATGAGATGCTCGACCGTCGAAACCTTTGCGCCGTCCTTTTCGAGCGAAGAAGACAAACGCGTGTCGCCGACATTGAGCGCGTGCGCCGGAATCGATACCGGATGCGGAAGGTCGACGCGGTGAAAGACGATGCCGGTGTCCGGCGCGGCGGGTCGCATCGTCAGGTCGACGCGCGCGCCCGTGTGCAGACCCACCCCGGTCGTCTTGATCGCGCTCTTCAGCGTTCGTTGTCGTAGCATCTTCTCAGCGCCTCGCCGTTGCGACAGGTGACGGCAAGGTTCGCGGGCTCAGGATTTTGCTCATTATTCTAGCATAGTGAGCACTCTCAATCCGCCTGCTTGCGCAGGAAGGCAGGGATGTCGGAGGGATCGAAGCCTGCTGCCGTTGAATTGGCCGCAGGAGCGCGACCGCGCCGAATCACCGCCGGAGTTCGCTCGAGCCGGTCGTAGTCGACGGGCTCGGTCGCGGGCGCGAGGCCGTCGGTGCCCGTGCGCTCGAGGGCCAGCGGTTCGACCACTTCGAGCCTCGGCTGCCTCGCCTTAGCCACTGCACCGCCGAGCCCGGTCGCGATCATCGTTACGCGAAGATGATCTTCCATCGCGTTGTCGATGACCGTCCCGACGATCACCATCGCATCCTCGGCGGTAAAGGCTTTGATCGTGTTCATCACCTCGTGATACTCCTTCATCTTGAGCCCTGCCGACGCGGTGATGTTGACCAGGACGCCGCGCGCTCCCGCGAGGTTGACCTCCTCGAGGAGCGGGCTCGCCACAGCGCGCTCCGCGGCAGCCCGCGCGCGATCGGTCCCGCTCGCGGTCGCCGATCCCATCATCGCCATGCCGAGCTCGGACATCACCGTGCGCACGTCGGCGAAATCGACGTTCACGAGGCCCGGGTTGTTGATCACCTCGGCGATGCCCGCCACCGCGCTGTGCAGCACGTCGTTCGCCGCCGCGTAAGCGTCGAGCACGGAGACTTCCTCGCCCAACACCTGCATCAGCTTGTCGTTCGGAATGATGATCAGCGAATCGACGATCTTGCCGAGCTCTTCGATCCCGGCCTGCGCCACCTTCTGCCGCTTGCCTTCGAATTTGAACGGCCGCGTCACGACTGCGACGGTGAGAATGCCGCGCTCTTTCGCGACCTGAGCGACGACCGGCGCGCCTCCGGTGCCGGTGCCGCCGCCCATTCCCGCGGTGATGAACAGCATGTCGGCGCCTTCGATCGCCTCCGCGACACGGTCGCGATCCTCCATCGCCGCGTCGCGTCCGATCTCCGGCCGAGCTCCGGCGCCAAGCCCGCGCGTCAGGCTGCTGCCGAGCTGCAACTGCGTTCGCGCGGTCGAGCGCTTGAGCGCCTGCGCATCGGTATTGGCGGCGATGAACTCCACGCCGGCGAGTCCCTTGCTGATCATGTGCTCGACGGCGTTGCCGCCGCAGCCGCCCACGCCGATGACTCGAATGACCGCTTCCTGCGGATTCTGATCGATGATTTCGAACATGATGTGCTCCTTTCCTGTCGGGTCCTGAACCGTCTACTCGATCGCTCGCTTCTGCTTTCGTCTGCTCAAAAATTCGCCTTGAACCACTGCTTCATTCGTTGCGCTACGTTGGTCAATCCGCCGCCCTGCGCGCGCGCCGCCTCGGTGCGCAGAAATTCGTCCCGGCCGTCGAGCAGCAGCCCGACGGCGGTGGCGTAGCGCGGGCTGCGCACGACATCCGCCAGCCCGCCCACATAAGCCGGCACGCCCACGCGCACCGGCAGATGAAAGACTTCCTCGCCGAGCTCGACCATGCCGGCGAGCATCGCGGTGCCGCCGGTCAACACGATCCCGGATGAGAGCAGCTCTTCGAAGCCGCTCCGCC
Organism: Casimicrobiaceae bacterium; assembly: GCA_035543635.1. GTDB lineage: Bacteria > Pseudomonadota > Gammaproteobacteria > Burkholderiales > Casimicrobiaceae > PALSA-1003. Next base: position 10,572 of record DATKJP010000113.1, on the reverse strand, counting down.
GCAGCTCGGCCTGCGCGAGCGTGTAAAGCTCCTCGATGCGCGGCTCGATCACCTCGGCGAGCATCTGGCGCGAGAGCTTGCGAGGCCCCCGATCACCGACGCCGGGGACTTCGATGATGTCGTTCGGGTCGGCGAGCTGGCGCAGCGCGCAGCCATGGCGCACCTTCAGCTCTTCCGCGTCCTTGGTCGGCGTCCGCAGCGTCATCGCGACGTCGTTGGTCACCTGATCGCCGGCGATCGGGATCACCGCGGTGTGCCGGATCGCGCCTCCGGTGAACACTGCGAGATCGCTGGTTCCCCCGCCGATATCCATCAAGCACACTCCGAGCTCTTTCTCGTCGTCGTTGAGCACAGCCGTGGCGGAGGCCAGCGGCTGCAGCATCACGTCCTTCACTTCGAGCCCGCAGCGGCGGACGCACTTCGTGATGTTCTCGACCGCGGACACTGCCCCGGTGACGATGTGGACCTTGACCTCAAGCCGAACTCCGCTCATCCCCAGCGGCTCGCGCACGTCCTCCTGCCCGTCGATGATGAATTCCTGCGGCAGGATGTGCAGGATCTGCTGATCGTTGGGAATGGCGATCGCCTTCGCCGTCTCGACCACGCGATCGATGTCGGCCTGCGTGACCTCTTTCTCCTTGATCGCCACCATGCCGCTCGAGTTGAGGCTGCGGATGTGGCTTCCCGCGATGCCGACGTAAACCTCGGCGATCCGGCAATCGGCCATCAGCTCGGCTTCCTCGAGCACGCGCTGAATCGATGCCATCGTCGCCTCGATGTTGACCACCACACCCTTCTTGAGACCACGCGAAGGCTGCACGCCGAGCCCGACGATGTTGAGCCGTTTCTCCGGCGTGAGCTCGGCCACGATGGCGACGATCTTCGAGGTGCCGATGTCGAGGCCGACGAGGAGGTTCTTGCTGTCCTTCACCATGCGCTTCAGCTCGCTTTCTTCGTGGTCTTCTCGACAAACCCGGGAACCCGCACGGCGAAGCCGTTGCGATACCGAAGGTCGATGTACTCGACGCGCCTGCCGGCGCGCGCGAGCGCGCCCAGCGTCCGCGCGTAATAGGCAACGAAACGCGACAACCGCTCCTCCGGGACGCTGCGACCCAGGTCCACGGTGAGCGCCGCGTTCCCGGCCGTTTTCAAGCGCCACGATCCGCGAGCCGAAAGCACAAGCTCTGAGATCGCGAGTCCGCGCGGCGCAAGCGCCGCGCCGAAATCGCGGAAGCGCGCAGCGACCGTCGCGGCGCTGCCGTCGGGACCGATGAGTTGCGGCAGCTCGCCGTCGAACTCGGCATTGAACGCCTCGCCGTCAACGTCGACCAGCGCGCCCTCGTTCCAGCGCGCGAGCGGCTCGTGCTCGGTGATCGTGACTTCCAGTCGGTCGGGCCAGAGCCGGCGCAGCGCCACGCTCTTCACCCACGGCACGCGTGCAAGCGATGCGCGCGCGTCGGCGAGGCGCATCGTGAAAAATGTCCCGCGCAGCTCTTCGCGAATCACGGCACCGATATGCGCGGGGTTGACGCGCACCAGCGCCCCGTCGACAGCCACGTGCCCGATTGCAAAGACAGGCTGACGAGTGGCCCACGAGATCCCACCCCACGCGAGCAGCGCTAGCGCCGTCAGCAGAAGGAGCAGCGCGGCGGCGTTGAGGCGGCGCGGATCATCCCACATGGGCGCCCCGCAAGATCTGCACGCACAGTTCCGGAAAGGAGATGCCTGCCTGTTTCGCCGCCATCGGCACTAGGCTGTGACCGGTCATGCCGGGCGAAGTGTTCACCTCGAGGAATTGCCAAGCGCCGTCGGGCTTGAGGATCAAATCGAGCCGCCCCCAGCCGCTGCAGCCGATCAGATTGAAAGCTTCGAGCGATTGCGCCTGGATCGCGCGCTCCGCCGTTTCGGGTATTCCGCTCGGGCAGTAGTAGCGCGTCTCGTCGGAGAAATACTTGTGGTGATAATCGTAGTTGCCCTGCGGCGCTTCGATGCGGATCAACGGCAGCGCACGGTCCTCGAGGATCGACGCGGTCAATTCGATCCCGGCGATGAATTCCTCGACGATGACCAGCGAGTCGTGCTTCACTGCCTCGATGTACGCGAGCCGAAGTTCGTCGTGATCGACGGTCGTAACCTTGGTGATGCCGATGGTGGAGCCTTCGCGCGACGGTTTTACGATGAGCGGCAGCCCGAGCTCGGCCACCACGGCCCACCAGTCGGTCCTAGTGTCGACGACGCGATACCGAGGCGTGGGGATGTCGCATGCGATCCAAACGAGCTTGGTGCGCCACTTGTCCATCGCCAGCGCGGAAGCCATCACACCGCTGCCGGTGTACGGAATGCCGAGCACCTCGAGCGCACCCTGCACCGTTCCATCCTCGCCGAAGCGTCCGTGCAGCGCGATGAACACGCGTACGAAGCCATCGCGCTTCAATTCGGCGACCGCGCGCTCCGCGGGATCGAAGGCATGCGCGTCCACACCGCTGTCACGCAGCGCCTTGAGCACGGCGTTGCCCGAGAGAAACGAGATCTCGCGCTCGGCAGAGGGGCCGCCCATCATCACCGCGACCTTTCCGAACTCGCTCATGTCTTGGTCACCAGCTCGCCGATGATCTTCACTTCCGGCTCGAGCTTGACACCGGTCTTCTCGGCAACGACGCGCTGCACGTGCAGGAGCAAGGTTTCGATGTCCGCTGCCGTAGCGCGCCGCTCCGGATTGACGATAAAGTTGGCGTGCTTCTCCGACACGCGCGCGCCGCCAATCGCGTAGCCTTTGAGCCCAAGGCTCTCGATCAATCGCGCGGCGTGATCGCCGGGCGGATTGCGGAAGACGCTTCCTGCATTCGGAAGATCGAGCGGCTGCGTGGCCAGCCGTCGAGCGAGTAATTCCCTGATCTTTTCCCGTGCCCCGCGTTGCTCCCCGGTCGGAAAGCGGAACCAGGCCGCAGTAAACAGATCGGCCATGGCACGTCCATCGGAGCGTCGCACGCTGCGATAGCCGATCGCATAGTCCTTCGGCGTTCTGACCGCGAAGTTTCCATCTCGGGCGAGCACTTCGACGCGTGCGACATAGCTCCAAGTCTCGCTGCCGTAGCAGCCGGCGTTCATCGCCAGCGCACCGCCTATCGTTCCTGGAACGCCGGCGAGAAATTCCGCTTCGCCACAGCCGTGCAGCGCCGCGAAACGCGCGAGCTTCGGGCAGGCCACGCCCGCTTCCGCATAGATGAGGCCGTCGGCGACCGCAAGCGCGCCGCCAGGGTTGTGCATGAGGACCACTGCACCGCGCACGCCGCCGTCGCGCACGAGCGTGTTGCTCCCGAGCCCGATCGCGGTCACCTGCTCGAAGATCGGGAGCTGGCGCAGGAATGCGGCGAGATCGTCGCGATCGGCCGGCGTGTACACGATGTCGGCGCCGCCCCCCGCGCGCCAGCTCGTGTGTTTCGCTAGCGGCGCGTCGAGTGCGAGCGTGCCGCGCAATCCGCTGAAATGTTTGGGCTCGACCATGTTCATCGTGAGCCCGGGCTCGTCAACTGCGCTGCCACGCCGCCGATTGAGCCGGCGCCCATGGTGAGCACGACATCGCCATCTCTCGCCGCGGCGCGGATCGCGCTTGCGACCGCGCTCACTTCCTCGACAAAGATCGGCTCGATCCTTCCGGTGACGCGCAGCGCACGAGCGAGCGCACGGCTGTCGGCCGCGACGATCGGCGCTTCGCCGGCGGGATACACTTCGGTGAGGACGAGCGCGTCGACGCTGGCGAGCACCTGCACGAAGTCTTCGAACAGATCGCGCGTGCGCGTGTAGCGGTGCGGCTGAAAGGCGAGGACGATGCGGCGGCCGGGAAACGCCGCGCGCGCGGCGTCGAGCGTTGCCGCCATTTCGGCGGGATGGTGGCCGTAGTCGTCGATCAGCGTGTATCGCCCACCGTCCGGCAATTCGACTTCGCCGTAGCGCTGGAATCGTCTTCCAACACCCGTGAACTCGGCGAGGGCTTTCGCGATGGCCGCATCGCCGACGCCGGCTTCGCGCCCGACGGCGATCGCTGCCAGCGCGTTGCGCACGTTGTGCAGTCCCGCGAGATTCAGCTCGACGGCAAGCTCGGGGCAGCCCGTGCGCTGCGCCACGAAGCGCATTCGTCCGCCGGCGTGCGTGACCGAGTGCGCGCGAAGCTGAGCATCCTCTGCCAGACCATAGGTCACGATCGACTTGGCAAGCGCGGGCAGGATCGCGCGAATGTTCGCGTCGTCGATGCACAGCGCGGCGACGCCATAGAACGGCAGCCGCTGTACGAAGTCGATGAAGGCCTGCCTTAGGCGCGCGAAGTCGTGGCCATACGTCTCCATGTGATCGGCATCGATGCTGGTGATGACCGCCAGGACGGGCTGCAGCAGGAGGAAGGACGCGTCGGATTCGTCGGCTTCGGCAACCAGGAACTCTCCCTTGCCCAGCCGCGCATTGGCATCCGCGGCAAGCAGTCTGCCGCCGATTACGAAGGTCGGATCGAGCCCGCCTTCGGCGAGCACGCTCGCGATAAGGCTGGTCGTCGTCGTCTTGCCGTGCGTGCCTGCCACCGCGATGCCCTGCTTCAGACGCATCAACTCGGCGAGCATCAGCGCGCGCGGCACGACCGGAGTGCCATTCTCGCGCGCGGCGACAACCTCCGCGTTGTCCGCCGGTACGGCCGCCGATACCACGACGACATCGGCGCCGGCGATATTCTCGGCTGCATGACCGAGCGCGACCCGCGCTCCCAGATTCGTCAAGCGCCGCGTGACAGCGCTCGCGGCGAGATCCGATCCGGTCACTTGATAACCCTGGGTGAGCAGCACCTCCGCGATGCCGCTCATCCCGGCGCCGCCGATGCCTACAAAGTGCACGCGCCGCACCTTGTGCTTCATGGCTTGCGCGCCTCGCTGATGCATGCCTCTGCGACGCGCTCGGTAGCGTCCGCGCGCGCCACACGCCGCGCCGCGCGCGCCATCGTGAGCAGACGCTCGCGCGAGGTGCTGCGCAGGAACTCGGCCAGGCGTTGCGGCGAAAGCTCGTGCTGCGGGACCAGCACCGCGGCTCCGGCCTCGACCAGGAAGTTCGCGTTGTGCGTTTGCTCGTCGGCAATCGCGCCCGGCAACGGAACCAGTAGCGCCGCCACTCCGGCCGCGGCAAGCTCCGCCACCGTAAGCCCGCCGCTGCGACTGATCACGAGGTCCGCGCTCGCGTAACGCTGGGCCATGTCGTTCATGAAGGGAACGCATTCCGCGTCCACGCCCGCGGCAGCGTATGCGACGCGCAGCGCGTCGATGTGCTTCTCGCCGGCCTGATGCGTCACGATCGGACGCTCATCTCCCCGAAGCAGAGCGAGAGCCGCGGGCACGGATTCGTTGAGCGCCGCGGCGCCGAGGCTGCCGCCCAGCACGAGCAGGCGCAACGGCCCGCTGCGCGACGCAAAGCGCTCCTCCGGTGGAGGCAGCGTCGCGATCTCGTCGCGGACCGGATTGCCGACCCACTCGATCTTGCCGCCGTGCTTGCCACGCAGTGCATCGGGAAAGCCGAGCAGAATCCGATTCGCACCGTACGCGAGCACGCGATTGGCAAGACCCGCGACCGCATTCGCATCATGAATCAGGAGCGGCTTGCCGCAGGCAACGCCCATCAGCGCACCAGGAAAGGATGCGAAGCCGCCGAGTCCCAGCACGACATCCGGCGCCCGCCGGCGAATGATGGAAAGGCTTTGCGCGAAAGCCGCGAGGAGCGCCAACGGTCCCAGCAGCAGAGTGCGCAGTCCCTTGCCGCGTATGCCAGCGAAGTGGATCGACTCGAAATCCATGCCGTGCTGGGGAACAAGCTTCGCTTCCATGCCCTCGCGCGTCCCCAGCCAGAACACGCGCCATCCCTTGGCGATGAGCCGCGCGCCCACCGCCAGTCCCGGAAAGACGTGACCGCCGGTGCCACCCGTGGTGATCATGACGGTGCCGGTCACGCGGTGAACCCCCGCAGCAGCCTTCTGTTCTCGTAATCGACACGCAGCAGGACTGCGATCGCGATGCAATTTGCCACGATGCCGCTCCCGCCGAAGGAGAGCAGGGGCAGCGTCAGGCCCTTGGTCGGCAGCACGCCCAGGTTCACGCCCACGTTGATCACCGCCTGCACTCCGAGCCAGGTGCCGATGCCGTGCGCGACGAGCGCCGCGAACGGTCGCTCGAGGCGCATCGCCTGGCGGCCGATGGCATAGGCGCGCACGAGTATCCAGGCGAACAACGCGATCACCACGGCAACGCCGGCGAAGCCCAGCTCTTCGCCGATCACCGCGAGCAGGAAGTCGGTGTGCGCCTCGGGGAGATAGAGAAGCTTCTCCACGCTCGAGCCGAGGCCCACGCCGAACCATTCCCCGCGGCCGAAGGCGATGAGCGAATGCGAAAGCTGATAGCCCTTGCCGTACGCGTCGGCCCAGGGATCGAGGAAGGCAGTGAAGCGCTGCACGCGGTACGGTGCCGCGCGAATGAGCATCCAAAGGGCGACCGGTAACAACACGGAGAGGCCAGCGAGCAGCCGCCAGTCGAGTCCGCCGAGGAAAAGAATTCCGAAGGCGATGGCGATGATGACGACGCAGGCGCCGAAATCGGGCTCGTGCAGCAACAACGCGCCGACGGCGACCATCACGGCGAGCAGCGGCAGAAATCCACGCAGCAGCGTCTGCTTGAGCGGCTGCTCGGCATGCAGGAACGCGGCCTTGCGCACTGCGTAGCTCGCCGCGTAGAGCACGACGAAGAGCTTCATGAGCTCGGAAGGCTGCAGGTTGGCGACGCCGAGCGACAGCCAGCGTCTGCTGCCGTTGATCGCGCGCCCCACGCCCGGAACGAGCACGGCCACCAGCAGCGCCGCGCCGGCGATGAAGAGATACGGCGCGAGCACGCGCCACCCCTTCAGCGGAACTTGAAAAGCGATCAGCGCCGCAACGAGCCCGGCGGCGACGAAAAGCGCCTGGCGCGCCAGAAAGTACCAGGGGTGGTAGCCGGTGAAAGCCGAGGCCTCTGCGATCGCGATCGACGCCGAGTAGACCATCACCAATCCGATCGCGAGCAGCATCAGCGCTGCCCATGCGAGCGTGACGTCGTAGTTGAGCATCGCACGCGGTTCGCGCGCTTCCGCCCGCCACAGCGAGAAGCGCGGCAAGGCAGCGCGGGCGGCGATGTCTCTAGGCATGCGCGGCCTCCTGCGCGTGCGCGGCGACGGCTGCCTTGAAGCGCTCTCCGCGCTCGACATAGTCGCGAAACATGTCGAGACTCGCGCACGCAGGCGACAGCAGCACGGCATCGCCCGGCTGTGCACGCGCCACGGCGCGGGCGACCGCGACCTCGAGCGCCGGCGCGAATTCGATGGCCGGCTTCACGCCCGATATCGCCGCCGCGATCGCGGGCGCATCGCGCCCGATCAGCACGACCGCGCGGCAACGCGCATCCACTCCGGCTTTGAGCGCCGTGAAATCCTGTCCCTTGCCCTCGCCGCCCGCGATCAGCACGGCCGGGCGCGCGATGCCTTCGAGCGCAGCCAGTGTTGCGGCGACGGTCGTCGCCTTGGAATCGTTGACGAAGAGAACGCCGGCGATTTCCGCCACGCGCTCCATGCGATGCGGCAGGCCCGGAAATGCGGCAAGCGCGGAGAGAACCCTCGCGTCGAGCTTCGCCACGGTTGAGGCAAGCGCGAGCGCAGCGAGCGCGTTGAGAAGATTGTGACGGCCAACGAGCGCAAGCTCGTTCGCCGCGAGAAGCAGTGCCCCGCCGCGCGCGAGCCGCAGCGCGCCCTTGCTTTGCACCAGTCCCCAGTCGTTTTCGCCTTCCGGGATGCCGCCGCCGAAGCTCTGCACCACACGGCCCGGCAGGCGCATCGCGAGCGAGCGTGGGTCATCGCGATTGAGAATCTGCTCGCCGCCGCCGGCGAAGATGCGCGCCTTCGCCGCCGCATATTCGTCGATCCCGGCGTAGCGATCGAGATGATTCTCCGTTACGTTGAGCACGGCGGCCGCTGTCGGCTCGAGGCTCGACGTCGTCTCGAGCTGAAAACTCGACAGCTCGAGGACGAATACGTCGGGCCAAGCCATGCCTCGCTCGTAGGCGACCAGCGCGTCGAGAACCGGCTCGCCGATGTTGCCAAGGGCGGTCGTGGTCAGGTCCGCGGCGTGCAGCAACTTGCCCGTGAGCGCGGTCACGGTCGTCTTGCCGTTCGAGCCGGTGATGGCGAGAAGCTTCTGCCCGCGCGGCAGGGCTCGTGCGAAAAGTTCGATGTCGCCGACGAGCTCGACGCCGCGCGCGACCGCGTCGCGAATCGGAGCCTGATCCTTGGCGAGTCCGGGGCTGATCACGATCAGCTCGGCGCCAGCCAGCGTGGCCTCCACGATCGGTCCGCTCGCGATCGGGATCTGCGGCAGCTCCGCTCGCAGCTGTGCGGCGCGCGGCGGATCGCTGCGCGTATCGGCAACCGAGACCCGGGCGCCGTGGCGCGCAGCCCAGCGCGCGGCGGAGAGGCCGGTGGCTCCCAGTCCGAGGACGACGACGCGGCGATTTCTGATCTTCATGAGCTAGCGCAGCTTCAGCGTAGAAAGACCGAACAAGACAAGCAGCATCGTGATGATCCAGAAACGAACCACGACCTGGTTTTCCTTCCAGCCTTTGAGCTCGTAGTGATGATGGATCGGCGCCATGCGGAACACCCGCCGGCCGGTGAGCTTGAAGGAGGCGACCTGGATCACAACCGACAGCGTCTCCACGACGAACACGCCGCCCATGATGAAGAGCACGATTTCCTGGCGCACCACGATAGCGATCACGCCGAGCGATGCACCGAGCGCGAGCGCGCCGACGTCGCCCATGAATACTTCCGCCGGGTAGGCGTTGAACCAGAGAAAGCCCAGTCCCGCGCCCACCACCGAACCGCAGAAGACCATCAACTCGCTCGCGCCCGGGATGTGCGGCAGCAGGAGATAGGACGAGTAGTCCGGGCGTCCCGTCGCGTACGCGAACACCGCGAGCGCACCGGCGATCATCGCGGTGGGCATGATGGCGAGCCCGTCGAGACCGTCGGTCAGATTCACCGCGTTGCTCGCGCCGACGATCACGCAGTAGGACAGCACGATGAAGCCCCAGACGCCCAGCGGGTAGCTCACGGTCTTGAAGAACGGGACGATCAGATCGGCCTTCGGCGGCAGGTCCATGCTGAAACCGCTCGCGATCCACGAGAAAAACAGTTGAATGACCTGCGTGCTCGACGGCGCCGACACCGAGAACGCGAGGTAGATCGCAGCGGCGAGGCCAATGACCGATTGCAAGATGAACTTCGCTCGAGCCGGAAGCCCCTTCGGGTTCTGGTGCACGACCTTGCGGTAATCGTCGACCCAGCCGATCGCGCCGAAGCCGATCGACACGATCAGCACGACCCAGACAAAGCGGTTGCGCAGATCCGCCCAGAGCAGAGTTGTGATCGCGATCGATACCAGGATGAGTGCGCCGCCCATGGTCGGCGTCCCCGCCTTGACGAGATGCGTCTGTGGGCCATCATCGCGCACCGCCTGGCCGATCTTGTACTGCGTGAGCTTGCGGATCATCCTGGGGCCCACGACGAACGAGATCACCAGCGCGGTCATCGTCGCGAGCACCGTGCGCAGCGTGATGTACCCGAAGACGTTGAAGGTGCGCACGTCGGCCGCGAGCCAGTTGGCGAACGCGAGCAGCATCAGTGCATCTCCTTCACCGTTGCGCCGGCGGAAAGGGCAGCGACGACCCGTTCCATGCGCATGAAGCGCGATCCCTTGATCAGGATCGTGGTCGGCGTCGGAGACGCGCTTTGCAACTCGCGCCTGAGCACGGCGACGAGCGCGTCGGCGTTTTCGAAATGCTCGCCGCCGGGCCCGAAGGCCGCGACCGTGTTCGCGGCGAGCGGCCCGGTCGTGAGCAGCCGGTCGATGCCGGCCGCGCGTGCATACTCCCCGATCTCGCGGTGGAAGGCCGGTCCGGCTTCGCCCACTTCGCCCATGTCGCCCAATACGAGCCAGCGCCCGCCCCGCGCCTTGGCGAGCACCGCTATCGCGGCGCGAGCCGAATCGGGGTTCGCGTTGTAGCTGTCGTCGATGATCGATACGCCGGCAAGGCCTGCCTTCGTCTCCAACCGGCCCGCAACCGGCCGGAACGCGGCGAGTCCTTGGCGTACCGCATCCGCATTCGCGCCTGCCGCGGTCGCCGCCGCGATCGCGGCGAGCGCGTTCGTCACGTTGTGGCGACCCGGCGCGCGCAGCTCCACGGTGGTCGCTCCGGCGGGCGATTCGACGTCGATCACGCTGCCCCAGGCCTCGGCACGGTAGCGCGCCGCGACGGCCGCCGGAGCGGTCAGTCCGAAGTCGCGCGTCGCGAGGTTCGCGCCTTCGGCGTTGCGACGTCCGATCACCTCGCGCCAGAACGATGCGTAATCGTCATCGGCGTTGATCGCCGCGACGCCGTCGTGCGGCAGCGCGTTCAAGACGGCGGCGTGCTCCGCCGCGACCTCGGCGACGCTGCGCATGAACTCCTGATGCTCGCGCTGCGCATT
>DATKJP010000112.1:0-23320 GCA_035543635.1 Casimicrobiaceae bacterium | reverse complement strand
AGCTCGCCAGCACTTCGTGCCAGAGAAGCGTGGCGAAGAGGAATCCGGGTGAGACCGGCTTACCCTCGAGCACGCGCTTATCGGTGTTGGCGAGAGAGCGCTCGATGAAGCGCTGGCCGAGCGGCTGCTCGAGGATCACGTCGAGCAGCGGCAGCATGCCGTGGTGCAGACCGTGCCGGCGCAGGCTCTTGAGCGACTCCACCGCGTGGCCCGACAGGAGCAGCTTCTCCATCTCGTCGAAAAGGCGCGCCGGCGGCACGTTCTCGATCAGCGGTGCGAGCTTCGGGATCGGCGCCGCGGTCTTCGCCTCGATGGCGAGCCCTAGCTTGGCCGCGAGCCGTGCCGCGCGCAACATGCGCACCGGATCCTCGCGGAAGCGCGTGACCGGGTCGCCGATCAGCCGCAGGCGCCGCGCCTTGACGTCGGCCACTCCTCCGACGAAGTCCCAGACGCTCTCGCTCGCCGGATCGAAGTAGAGCGCGTTCATGGTGAAATCGCGTCGGATCGCGTCTTCGGCCTGGGTGCCGAACACGTTGTCGGTGAGGAGGCGACCGTGCTCGTCGGCCGCATCGTCTCCGGTCTGCCGACCGCGGAATGTGGAAACCTCCACGGTCTCCGGCCCTAGTAGCACGTGCACGAGGCGGAAACGCCGGCCGATGATGAACGCGCGGCGAAAGAGCGGCTTCACCTGCTCGGGCGTGGCGTCTGTGGCGATGTCGAAGTCCTTGGGCGCGATTCCCAGCATGAGATCGCGCACGGCGCCGCCTACGATGAAGGCCCTGAACCCGGCCTGCTGCAGCTTGCGCGCAACGTCGAGCGCACCGCGCGAGAGCTGGCCGCGCCGAACCGGATGTTTCTCGGGCCCGTAGATACGCGCCTCGCCGCTGGGTCTGCCGGGAATGAGGCGCGCAAACAGGCGGCGGATCATGATCAAGATCAATTCTACGCAGTCGCGCGATCCACCGGAATCCGGGATAATCCACGCCTGCTCTGCGATCGCAGTTGCCTCCGAGGAGTTCCCCGATGCCCGCCTATCAGCACGTCACCGTCCCCAGCGGTGGCCAGAAGATCACTGTCAACAAGGATTTCAGCCTCAGCGTCCCGGACCAGCCGATCATTCCCTATATCGAAGGCGACGGCACGGGCGTTGACATCACGCCGGTCATGGTCAAGGTCGTTGATGCGGCAGTGGCCAAAGCCTACGGCGGCCGGCGCAAGATCCACTGGATGGAAATCTACGCCGGCGAAAAATCGACCAGGGTTTACGGCTCGGACGTCTGGCTGCCGGACGAGACGATGGCGATCCTCAAGGAGTACGTGGTATCGATCAAGGGGCCGCTCACGACGCCGGTGGGGGGCGGCATCCGGAGCCTCAACGTCGCGCTGCGGCAGGAGCTCGACCTCTACGTGTGCCTGCGACCTGTGCGTTGGTTCGCCGGTGTGCCGAGCCCGGTCAAGGCGCCGGAGAAGGTCGACATGGTCATCTTTCGAGAGAACTCGGAGGATATCTACGCGGGTATCGAATGGGCGGCCGGCTCCGCTCAAGCGAAGAAGCTCACGGAGTTCCTGGTCAAAGAGATGGGCGTCAAGAAGATCCGCTTCCCGGCGACGTCCGGAATCGGAGTCAAACCCGTGTCGAGCGAAGGCACCGAGCGGCTCGTGCGCAAGGCGATTCAGTATGCCATTGCGAACGACCGCAAGTCGGTGACGCTGGTGCACAAGGGCAACATCTTGAAGTTCACGGAAGGCGCCTTCCGCGACTGGGGCTACGCGTTGGCGCAGAAGGAGTTCGGCGCGCAGCCGGTTGATGGCGGACCCTGGTCCAAGTTCAGGAACCCGAGGACGAGCCGTGACATCGTAGTAAAGGATGTCATCGCCGACGCGTTCCTGCAGCAGATCCTGCTGCGCCCCGATGAGTACGACGTCATCGCGACACTGAACCTCAACGGAGACTACATTTCCGACGCGCTCGCAGCGGAAGTCGGAGGCATCGGCATCGCGCCTGGCGCCAACATGTCCGACTCGGTTGCCATGTTCGAGGCGACCCACGGCACCGCGCCCAAGTACGCGGGCAAGGATTACGTCAATCCGGGCTCCGAGATCCTGTCGGCCGAGATGATGCTCACGCACATGGGATGGAAGGAAGCCGCGCAGCTCATCGTCAAGAGCCTGGAGAAGGCCATCGCGGACAAGGTTGTGACCTACGACTTCGCGCGGCTCATGCCGGGATCCAAGCAGGTTTCAACGTCAGGATTCGGCAAAGCCATGATCGAGCGGATGTAGCGGCGCAGCACGTTCGGCCAGGAGTTCAAAGAAAACCCGCCTCGCGGCGGGTTTTTCTTTCGGCAGCGCCCGAATCAGGCGGCCTGGATGTTGGCGGCTTGCTTCCCCTTGGGTCCCTGGGTGACTTCGAAGCTCACCTTCTGACCTTCCTTCAGCGTTTTGAAGCCGTTCATCTGAATGGCCGAAAAATGCGCGAACAGGTCTTCGCCGCCGTCGTCCGGCGTGATGAACCCGTAGCCCTTCGCGTCGTTGAACCACTTGACCGTGCCTGTTGCCATAAGGCTCTCTTCCTTGCAGGTAATGAGGGAATTGTTTGTCTGGAGAGCAGTTACTATCTACGGCAAGCGCTTGAGCACGAGCGACGGCGACAGACCGGGACAGCAGACCTCCTGGGCCAAACGAGGAATTTTGTACGCGCTTTGCGACAGTGAAGTCAAGCTTGAAAGCGAAAATTGACCCTGCACTTGAAAAATCTGTTGCAATCATCAAACATTAGAGCATCGGACGTCGGCTTTCCGGTACGTTCATGGCGATCCAGCAACAGGATGGGAGCGTCCTCGAGGTCGAGAAAACCCGCCTCAAGCCTCCGCCACTGTACAAGGTGATCCTGCTCAATGATGACTACACCCCGATGGACTTTGTCGTCGTGGTGTTGCAGACTGTGTTCGCGATGAGCCGTGAAAAAGCGACCCAGGTGATGTTGCAGGTGCATCGCGAAGGCATGGGGGTATGCGGGACGTACACGCGGGAAGTTGCCGCCGCCAAAGTCGATCAGGTGGTGAACATCGCGCGCAAGCATCAGCACCCGCTGCAGTGCACGATGGAGGAGACTTAGGCGTTAATGCGGTATCGTAGCGAAGCGCTCCGGCCGCCGTTAGGACAGACATGATCGCGCAGGAACTGGAAGTCTCCCTCCACATGGCTTTTGTCGAAGCCCGGCAGAAGCAACACGAGTTCATCACCGTCGAGCATCTGCTGCTGGCCATGCTCGACAACCCTTCGGCGGCCGAAGTCCTCAAGGCCTGCGGGGTCGATCTGGAGGAGCTGCGCGGCGTGCTCACTGATTTCATCAACGAGCACACTCCGCGGCTCTCACCGCATTCGGATGCTGACACGCAACCGACGCAGGGCTTCCAGCGCGTGATCCAGCGCGCCATCCTGCACGTGCAGTCCTCGGGCAAGAAAGAGGTGACCGGCGCCAATGTGCTGGTGGCGATCTTCGGCGAAAAGGAATCGCACGCCGTTTACTTCCTGAACCAGCGCGGGGTGACGCGGCTCGATGTGGTCAACTACATCGCGCACGGCATCACCAAGAACGCGCAGCAGAAGCAGGAGAAGCCGGAATCGGCGAAGGAGGAGGGCGAAGGCGAGCAGCAGTCGGCTGGCGCGCTCGACGCCTACACGATCAACCTCAACCAGCTCGCCAAGAACGGGAAGATCGATCCGCTGATCGGGCGAGAGCACGAACTGGAGCGCGTGATCCAGGTGCTGTGCCGGCGGCGCAAGAACAATCCGCTGCTGGTCGGCGAAGCCGGGGTCGGCAAGACCGCCATCGCCGAAGGGCTGGCGCGCCGCGTCAACGACGGCGAAGTGCCCGAGATGCTGAAGAGCTTCACCGTTTACTCGCTTGACATGGGCGCGCTGCTCGCGGGCACCAAGTACCGCGGCGACTTCGAGCAGAGGCTGAAGGCCGTGCTGAAGCAGCTCACCGAGAATCCGCGCACCATCCACTTTATCGACGAGATTCACACCAACATCGGCGCCGGCGCCGCCTCGGGAGGGACGCTCGACGCGTCGAACCTGCTCAAGCCCGCGCTCAACTCCGGTGCGCTCAAATGCATCGGCGCGACGACCTACAACGAGTACCGCGTGATCTTCGAGAAGGATCACGCGCTCTCGCGTCGCTTCCAGAAGATCGACGTGACCGAGCCAACGATCGCCGAGACGATCGAGATCCTGAAGGGGCTCAAGACGCGCTTCGAGCAGCACCACGGCGTGAAATACGCGCCATCGGCGCTGACCACCGCGGCGGAGCTCTCGGCGCGCTTCATCAACGACCGGCACCTGCCCGACAAGGCGATCGATGTGATCGACGAGGCCGGCGCGGCGCAGCGGATCCTGCCGAAGTCGAAGCAGAAGAAGGTGATCAGCAAGGCTGAGATCGAAGAGATCGTGGCCAAGATAGCTCGCGTTCCGGCGAAGAGCGTCACGGCTGACGACCGCAATGCCCTGAAGACCCTCGACCGCGACCTGAAGAACGTCGTCTTCGGCCAGAACCAGGCGATCGACGCGCTCGTGTCCGCGATCAGGATGACGCGTTCGGGGCTCGGCAATCCCCGCAAGCCGATCGGCAATTTTCTCTTCAGCGGACCGACCGGCGTCGGCAAGACCGAGGTGGCGCGTCAGCTTGCCTATTGCTTGGGCGTGGAACTGATCCGCTTCGACATGTCGGAATACATGGAGCGCCACGCGGTGTCGCGTCTGATCGGCGCGCCACCTGGCTATATCGGCTTCGACCAGGGCGGGCAGCTGACGGAGGCGATTACCAAGCACCCATACAGCGTGCTGCTCTTAGACGAGATCGAGAAGGCGCACCCCGACATCTTCAGCATCCTGCTGCAGGTGATGGATCACGGCACACTCACCGACAACAACGGACGCAAGGCCGACTTCCGCAATGTGGTCCTGGTCATGACCACGAACGCGGGTGCGGAGACGCTGGCGAAGACTTCAATCGGGTTCACCGACAACAAGCAGGCCGGCGACGAGATGGAATCGATCAAGCGCATGTTTACGCCGGAGTTCCGCAACCGGCTCGACGCGACCATCTCTTTCGCCGCGCTCGATCACGAGGTCATCCTGCGCGTGGTCGACAAGTTCCTGCTCGAGCTGGAGGCCCAGCTGCACGAGAAGAAGGTGGAGCCTTCGTTTACGCCGGCACTGAAGGAGTTTCTGGCGCGCAAGGGCTTCGACCCGCAGATGGGCGCGCGGCCGATGGCGCGGCTGATCCAGGACACGATCCGCAAGGCGCTCGCCGACGAGCTTCTCTTCGGCAGGCTCGCCAACGGCGGCAAAGTGACGATAGACATTGGCGACGACGACCAGGTCAAGCTCATGTTCATCGAGGAAGCAAAGCAGCCCGAGGAGCCGGAGGCAGTCGCCTGAGCGGCGGACGCGGCATGGATGCGAACGGGGGCCGGAGCGCCCCCGTTCTCTTTTGCGATGCAGTCAACGCGGCGTGATTTTCTCGCGGCGGGCGCGGCGTGGCTTGCCGGCGCGGCGCTTGGCGTTCGCGCAGCATCGGCAGTCGCGGGCGCGAGAGTCGTTGTGGTGGGCGGCGGTTACGGGGGGGCCACTGCGGCGAAGTACGTCCGCGAGCTGAGCGGCAGTGCGATCGATGTCGTGCTCGTCGAGCGCGAAACCGTGTTCGTCTCCTGTCCGATGTCGAACCTCGTCATCGGCGGTAGCCTGGCGCTCGCCGACATCACGCTCGGTTACGACGGCCTCGATCGCTGGGGCGTTCGCCGAGTGCGTGGCGAAGCGGTGGCGATCGATCCGGTTGCGCGCAAGCTGCGGCTCGCCGATGGAGCAAGCCTCGTCTACGACCGGCTGATCCTCTCGCCAGGCATCGACTTCATGTGGGACGCAGTGCCCTCGCTCGCGAGCCCGGAAGCGAGGAGCAAGATCCTGCACGCATGGCAAGCCCCGGAGCAGACAGCGGCGCTTCGTCGCCAGCTCGAAACGATGCGCGACGGCGGCGTGTTCGTGCTGCACATTCCGAAGATGCCTTATCGCTGCGCGCCCGCGCCGTACGAGCGCGCCTGCCAAGTCGCGTTCTATTTCCAGCAGCACAAGCCTCGGTCGAAAGTCATCGTGCTGGACGCAAATCCGGAAGTGCAATCGACGAAGGCGATCTTCACTAGGGCGTGGAGCGAGCGCTATAAACGCATGGTGGACTACCGCGCCGAGAGCGAGCTCGAGGACGTCGACGTGAGCACCATGACGGCGAAGCTCGACTTCGAGAGTGTGAGGGCGGACGTGCTCAACGTGATTCCGCCGCAATGCGCCGGTGCCATCGCACGGCAGCTCGGCATGGCGAACGCCAACGCGCGCTTCTGCCAGGTGGACTTCCTGACCTATGAGTCGATCGTAGCGGCGATTCATGTGCTCGGCGATGCGATCCAGACTGCGCCGCTGATGGCGAAGGCGGGACACACGGCGAACCGGCAGGCGAGGATTTGCGCGGCGGCCGTGGTCGCTCTGCTCGCCGGCAAGGAAGTAAATGCTTCGCCATTGCTCGAAAACATCTGTTACAGCTTCGTCGACGATCGGCAAGCGGCTCACGTCGCCTCGATCCACCGCTACGACACGGCAGCGAAGACCATGCTGCCCGTCGACGGACGCACGGAGGTGTCCGCCGCGCCGAGTACGGAGGAAGGCGCAGACGCGCGGGCCTGGGCGCGCGAGATCTGGGCCGACATGCTCTCCTGACGATGGGCTTCGTCATGCCGCCTTCGACCTCCGTCGGCCTGCACGCCGTCCGCCTGTGATACGATGCGCGGCGCCCGGCCACTAGCGTCCCGTTGTTTCTTCGCCGCTTCGACTTCGCCCCGCGATGGCTACATCCGCGCTGCTGATTTCTACCGTGCCGCGCTGGATCGGCACCGCGCGCATTCCCGAGCGATTGGTGAAAGCGGGTTTCTCGGTGTCGATGCTGACGCCGAAGAACACGCTCGCGGAGGCGAGCCGTTTCGTGAGCGCAGTGCGGCATCTTCCGGATGCCGCGACCACGCTGCAGTGGCTGAATGCATTCACCGCGGCAGTCGACTCCTTTACTCCTCAGCTCGTCATCTCCTGCGACGACATGGCGCAGCGGCTGCTGCAGACGCTTGTGTTGACGCCGCCGCCGGGCATGCACCCCACCGTGCATCTCAAGCTGGCGCGTCTCATCCGCGAATCGATCGGCGACCCGGAGCACTACCGGACGAGCATTGACAAGGCCCTGCTCGCCGCTGCGGGTCAGAAGCTTGGCATTCGCGTGCCGCCCTTCATCGCGGTCACTGACCCGTTGGAAGCGGAAGCATTCGCGGCTGCGCACAACTTCGACGTTGTCTTGAAGCGAACCTTTTCCAGCACTGGCGCCCGCGTCGCGATGGCCAACACACGGACCGGTTTCATCGAGGCGTACACGCGGCTCTCCGGCAAGACCGATCTAAACTTGGAGGGTAACGGCCTGCACATCCTCATCCAGGCCCGCATCGCAGGGCGCGTCCGCCACCATGCGGTCGCTGCGATGCGCGGTGCGCTCCTGGCCAGCGCTTCGCGCGAACAGCTCATGGCGAATCCGGAACCCACGGGTCCCGCAACTGTAACGCGCTATGTGCAGGTCCCTAGCATGCGTGAAGCTTCCAAAAGACTCGTCGAGGGTTTCGGGATGAGCGGTCTGTTCGAGATCCAATTCGTCACGGACGAGCAGACCGGCGACTGTTTTCTCTTGGATATCAACCGCCGAGTGACGCCAGGCACACATGCCGCGGCACTCGTAGGCATCGATCTCGCCGCGGCGTTTCATGCCGGATTCCACCGCAAGCCTTTCTCGGCGCGCACAGACCTCGACCCGCGCGACGAAGGCCGCACCTTTGCGCATTTCCCACAAGAGTGGCTTCGCGACCCAGGCAGCCGTTATTTGCGCGAGTATCCAGTGGATGCACCGTGGGATGACCCGAAGCTGTTCGCGGCGATGCTGGCGCTGCGGGACCGGTAACCACAGCAAAGCCAGAGGCGACGGGCCTCGGGGTCCACGACCTCGCGTTAGAAAGGTTCGCGCATACCGTCTGCTCGGACCTCCGTTGTATTTGCGCGACGGCGCCCCCGCTGCGGAATGGAACACGATTCCGGAGAGCCGAGCACTCTGTCCCGAGGAGTAAGCAATGGGTAGTTCTCGCTTTACCGCACCGAATCAAAGCATTGGAGAGAAATGCGCGATGCGTCGCCCCCTAGCGTCGGTCGTGCGTCGCAACAACACTTTGCCTGATCGACGGTGCTTTTATTCCATCCTGCGGAAACGATTTCTAACTGTTTGATTTGTAGGAGTAAATCTGATACTGCAATGCCGCAATTCCTATTGTGCGCACCCTGCATCTTTGCTAAGTTGATCGCAAGGTGACTTGAACGCTGATGACCGGGGCACCGACGCTTTGTTGTTGCAAGCACCGAGGGACGCGAACAGGAGCGAGCGATGAACTACGATCTGGAAGCGGCACGGCTGAGCAAGGACTGGGCGGAGAACCCGCGCTGGAAAGGCATCAAGCGGGGTTACAGCGCGGAAGACGTCGTACGGCTGCGTGGCTCCGTGCACATCGAGCACACCCTTGCGCGGCGCGGCGCAGAGAAGCTCTGGAAGCTTCTCGCCGAGGAGTCTTTCGTCAATTCGCTCGGCGCGATGAGCGGCAACCAGGCGCTGCAGCAGGTCAAGGCCGGACTGAAGGCTATCTACCTCTCGGGCTGGCAAGTCGCAGCGGACGCCAACATCGCCGGCGAGATGTATCCGGATCAATCCCTCTACCCAGTCAATTCCGTTCCCGCCGTCGTTCGTCGTATCAACAACGCTTTCGTGCGCGCTGACCAGATTCAGCACATGGAGGCGAAGGGGCACACCGACTACTTCGCCCCAATCGTCGCCGACGCTGAAGCGGGATTCGGCGGCGTGCTCAACGCGTTCGAGCTGATGAAGGCAATGATCGACGCCGGCGCGGCGGGCGTGCACTTCGAGGACCAGCTCGCCGCGGTCAAGAAGTGCGGACACATGGGCGGGAAGGTGCTGGTCCCCACGCGCGAAGCGGTAGAGAAGCTCGTCGCGGCGAGACTCGCCGCCGATTGCATGGGAGTACCGACGCTCATCCTTGCGCGCACCGATGCCGAAGCCGCTGATCTCGTTACCTCCGACATCGATGACAACGACAAGCCCTTTTGCACTGGGGAGCGCACAGTCGGGGGCTTCTTCAAGACGCGCAACGGGCTCGAGCAGGCGGTCGCGCGCGGTCTAGCCTACGCGCCGTATGCGGATCTCCTGTGGTGCGAAACCGGCAAACCCGATCTCGCCTTTGCGAAGGCTTTTGCCGAGGCGATCCATGCGGTCTATCCCGGCAAGATGCTCGCCTACAATTGCTCGCCGTCGTTCAACTGGAAGAAGAATCTCGACGACGCCACGGTCGCGAAGTTTCAGAAAGAGCTGGCGGCGATGGGCTACAAGTTCCAGTTCATCACGCTCGCCGGCTTCCACAGTCTGAACTACAGCATGTTCAATCTCGCGCATGGCTACGCACGCAACCAGATGACGGCGTTCGTGGAATTGCAGGAGGCCGAATTTGCCGCGGTGGCGAAGGGATTCACGGCCATCAAGCACCAGCGCGAAGTCGGCACCAGCTACTTCGACGCGGTGACGCAGACTGTCCAGGCGGGGCAATCGTCGACCACCGCGCTGAAGGGCTCGACCGAGGACGAGCAATTCTTCGAAAAGCCCAAGGCCGAGCTATCGGTCGCCAACGCCTGATCGAATCTCCTGTCGTCGATGACGGCGCGGCTCTCCTCCGGGAGTCGCGCCGTTGTTTTATATTGACGCAATGGCCGTAGCAGCGCTCCGCGTCTTTTTCGCAGTGTGGCCCGAACCTTCGATACGCACTTCGCTTGCCGCGCTGGCCGCAGACGTCGCGCGCGAGGCGCGCGGGCGGCCGACCGCACCGGAGAACGTCCATCTCACGCTCGCGTTCCTCGGAGAACAGCCAACGAGCCGGATGGCTGCGCTTTGCGCGCTCGCGGCGCGCGTCGGTGGCTCGCGCTTCGCCCTGACGCTCGACGAGATCGGCTGCTTTCGCAAGGCCGGTATCGCATGGCTGGGAGCTTCGGCGCCGCAACTCGAGCTCGTCGCGCTGCAGAAACGCCTTGCAGGCGAGCTGAGCGCGCGCAGGTTTCCGGTCGATGAACGTCCCTATGCGCCGCACCTGACCTTGGCGCGACGCGTGGAAGTCGGAATTCGACGCAGTCTCTCCGTACCCATCATCTGGAGAGTCAGCTCGTTCGCGCTGATGGCCTCCGAGACGATGGCGAGCGGCCCGAGTTATCGCAGCCTGGCCGATTGGCCGCTCATGCCGGAGTAGCCGAGCCGGCGTGCGCGTTCGCGTTCGACCTGCGCTTCGGTGAGGGAGGTCACGGGCGCAAACGCCGGGCGCGCTCCATCGTCGAATTCCGATGCCGTGGCGTCGACGAGACGCGGGATCGTTACGACGTTGACCGGCATCATGGTTTGCCTGGTGGTGGCGGCCGCGCTCACTGCGCGGCGGCGCGCTTCAATGACGTGCGCAACGAAGCGGCGCAGGCCGAAGGCAGCGAAGCCCAGCGCAAAGCCGATTGCAGTGAATTCAGCGACGGCTCGGCCGAGGCTCGCGCCGGCCTGCAGGATGGTGCCGGACTGCACTGGAGCCACACCGCTGCCGAAAGCGGCCACGATCGCTATGCCGACGAGCGCGCCGAAGGTGCCAGGTAGCCACGTTCTGAATGCTCTTTTCATGATCGCCTCATTACTGTCGTCGTGCCGTCATCTGCCCGGCGTCGTCGCCGGCTTGCTTTCCCGGCGCTTGTACCACCTTGGATGCAGCCACCGTTGCCGATGGATTCACCCGCGTTCGATACGGCAGATTACGGATGCCCTGTTACGGGCTCAAGAACGAGGCGACGAATCACGTGCCAGGTGCGATGAAACGCTGCTTCGCGGCGCGAAGCAGATTCAGGACGAGCCGGTAGCCCTGCTGCGCGCCACCGGCCGCGCGGGATCGGCTACCCACTCGCTCCACGACCCCGGATAGAGCCTCGATCCCGCGAGACCACCCACTGCCATGGCGAGAACGTTGTGGCATGAGGTCACGCCCGAGCCGCATTGATGCACGACGGTGGAGGGCGATCTCCCCTCGAGCAGCGCTTCGAATTCGGAGCGCAGCAGCGCAGCCGGCTTGAAGACTCCAGTCGCTGCTAGATTCTCCGTGTACGGCCGGTTGCGCGCTCCCGGGATGTGACCGGCGATTGGATCCATCGGCTCGACGTCGCCGCGATAGCGCTCCGGAGCGCGTGCATCGAGAACCAACAAGGCTTCGTCGTCGAGATGACGCAAAATCTCATCGGCCGAGGCGACCCGCTGTGCCGGCTTCGGCACAAACCTGGTCGCGCGCGGATCGGGTTCGAGCTTGCTCGTCGGCCGACGCTCCGCGAGCCACTTATCGAATCCTCCGTCGAGCACTGCGACGGCATCGTGTCCGAGCCAGCGCAGCAGCCACCAGAGGCGCGACGCCCACATGCCTGCATTCTGATCGTAGGCGATCACCTGCTTCGAGGCATCGATGCCTGCAGCCCCGAGCTTCGACGCGATCACTTGCGCCTTGGGCAGCGGATGGCGCCCGTTGCGTCCGTTCTTGACGCCGGAGAGATCGCGGTCCATGTGCATGAAACACGCGCCCGGGATGTGTGCTTCGAGATAAGCGCGCTCGCCCGCGTCGACGTCGGCGAGATTGTGCCGGCAGTCGACGATCACGAGGCGGGGATCGTCGAGCTGGCGTGCGAGATCGCCGGTCGAGATCAGTGTGTCGTAAATCATCGCGTGCGTAGGTGCGAATCAATTCGCACGCAAGTAGACATGTAACGCAATCGCCGTAAATCCAGCCCAGCCTCTGCACCTGCGGTTCATCGGGAACAGGTAGCGCGTCGGCTGGATGGGCTTCTCGCGGATCCCCCGTGTGCTGCGGGCAGGGGGACGTATTTGCGGCGCTCGAAGTCCTAAGCCAGCTCTCGCCGCAGGAACTCGTGAAAATGCTGCATGCCGTCTTCCATCGGCGACTGGTAGGGGCCGACTTCGCTGCGGCCGGCGTTGTAGAGCGCGCGCCGTCCCTCGTCCATTCGCTCTGCGATCTCGTCGTCCTCGGCTGCGGTTTCCATGTAGGCGGCCTGCTCGGCCTCGACAAACTCGCGCTCGAACAGCGCGATCTCCTCGGGATAATAGAACTCGACGACATTGGTGGTGCGGTCGACGGCACGAGGAATAAGCGTGCTCACGATCAGCACGTGCGCATACCACTCGAGCATGATATTCGGGTAGATCGTCACCCAGATCGCGCCATGCTTCGGCGGCTCGCCGCGATAATAATCGAGCACCGCCTTGTGCCAGCGCTCGTAGGTCTTGGTCCCGGGCTTGGCCAACGCGTTGTTGATGCCCACCGTCTGAACCGAATAGCGGTCGGCGAATTGCCAGCGCAGGTTGTCGCAGGTCACGAACTGCCCGAGCCCCGGATGGAACGGTCCGACGTGATAGTCCTCGAGGTAGACCTCGACAAAGCTCTTCCAGTTGTAGCCGCATTCGTGGATCTCGATGCGGTCGAGCACGTGGTTCGAGAAGTCGAAGTCAGAGGCGACGGCTAGACCGTCGAGGTCCGCTTTAGGGTCGCGCGCTCCGTCGAAGAGCAGCCCGTGCCAGCGCTTGAGCGGCGTCGACGCGAGCTTCACGCAGGGCTGCTCCTCGAAGTACGGAGCGCCGAGCAAAAGGCCGTTGAGATCGTAGGTCCAGCGATGCAGCGGGCAGACGATGTTCTGCGCGTTGCCGCGGCCCTTCAGCATCACCGCCTGGCGATGGCGGCAGATGTTCGATAGCAGCTCGACGCCGCCCCCGCTGCGCACCAGAGCTTGCGCGTTGTCACGCCAGGAGAGCGCGCAGTAATCGCCAACGTTCGGCACCATCAGCTCGTGACCGACGTAGCCGAGACCCGGCTCAAACAGCAGCCGGCGCTCGGCCTCGAGCATGGCAGGATCGCAATACCAGGAAGCGGGCAACTGCGACGTGGCCTGTCGGAGCCGATCCGCAGTAGCGAGATTGGACATCAGCCTTTCCTTTCGTAAACCGCCAACCCAACAAACAATATGAGGGGCCAAAACCGTACGCCCCTCAACCGCTTTGCTAAGTCAGCCCGCACGAAAAGCTCGTATCAAGGCTGCGTCGTCAAATTGAGGGTGGAATTATATTGGGAAATGGCCTCCCGGTCCACGGCGGAGTTCCTCTCGACGCGTTGACCGGAGTTGGCGAGATAAGGTACTTTCACACGTTCCCTCCTGCATTCGCCCGCTCCAGGTGCGGCCGAAGCACATTTTTCTCGATGGCCGAGACCCCCCATTCCCCGCAGACCTTCGAAGCGGCTCTAGCCGAGCTAGAAGGCATCCTCGCCACGATGGAGGGCGGACAGCTACCTCTGGCCGAGACGCTTGCCGCCCACCGGCGCGGCGCCGAACTGCTGCAGTATTGCCAGGCCGCTCTCAAGGACGCGCAGCAACAGGTCCAGGTGCTCGAGCGTGGTGTGCTCAAGGCGTTCGCAGTGGAGGCCGCCGAAGCCTCAACGCAAGGCGGAAACGATGGATCCTGACGTCGCGTTCGCGGTCTGGTCGAGCGAGCGTGCGCGGCGCGTCGAGGGCGTGCTGGAGCGCGTTCTGTCGCCGCGCGAGGAGTCGGCGGCGGAGCTTTATCGTGCGATGCGCTACGCGGTGCTGGGCGGCGGCAAGCGAATGCGCGCGCTTCTCGCTTACGCGGCGGGCGAGGCCACCGCGGCGGAGCCGGACAGAGTCGATGCCGCAGCGGCTTCGGTCGAACTGATCCATGCCTACTCACTCGTGCACGACGATCTGCCCTGCATGGACGACGATGTGCTTCGCCGGGGCAGGCCGACCTGCCATGTCGCCTTCGGGGAAGCAACCGCGCTCCTCGCCGGCGACGCTCTGCAAAGCCTCGCGTTCGAGGCACTCGCCGCGGGCGCGCGTGACGCGGCACAGCTGAGCCTTCTTGCGCGGGCCGCCGGCGCCGCCGGCATGGCCGGAGGACAGGCGATCGATCTCGCCAGCACGGGACAAACGCTCGCGTTATCTGAACTCGAAGCGATGCACGCACTCAAAACAGGTGCGCTTATCCGGGCGGCGGTTCGCCTCGGCGCGGCGTGTGGCCGGCCCATGACTGCCGACGAGAACGAGGCACTCGACCGTTACTCATCGGCCATCGGACTCGGTTTCCAAGTTGTCGACGACGTCCTCGATGTCGAAGGCACCGCGCAGAGCCTGGGCAAGACCGCGGGCAAGGATGCGGTGCAGCGTAAGCCTACGTACGTAACGCTGTCGGGCCTGGCCGCCGCTAGGGAGCGCATCGAGTCGCTGCGCGTCGAAGCACGTGCGGCGCTTTCCCCTTTTGGCTCGCCGGCCCGGCGTCTGCTAGAGATCGCCGATTGGGCTGCGCAGCGAAAGCATTGATCGCAGGGAGCGGCACGCGCGAACCAGCGCCGCGCCAGCCGACCTTCGCCTCAAGCCGATGAGCCAACTCCTCGAACGCATCAACGACCCTTCCGACCTGCGCCGGCTTTCGCCCGGTGAGCTGACGCAACTTGCGCGGGAGCTGCGCGAGTTCATTCTGACTTCGGTCAGCAGCACCGGCGGACACCTCTCGTCGAACCTCGGTACCGTCGAGCTGACGATCGCGCTGCATTACGTCTTCGATACGCCGCGCGACCGCATCGTCTGGGATGTCGGCCATCAGACCTACGCGCACAAGATTCTCACCGGCCGGCGCGAAGGCATGGCGAAGCTCAGGCAATGGGGCGGCATTGCGGGCTTCCCGCGGCGCGTGGAGAGCGAGTACGACACCTTCGGCACCGCGCACTCGTCGACCTCGATCTCGGCCGCGCTGGGCATGGCCATCGCCGCGAAGCGCAAAGCCGAGAGGCGAGCGGTCGTTGCCGTGATCGGCGACGGGGCGATGAGCGCGGGCATGGCCTTCGAGGCGCTGAACAACGCCGGCGCTGCCAACGCCGATCTCACCGTGATCCTCAACGACAACGACATGTCGATCTCGGAGTCGGTCGGCGCGTTCAACAATTATCTCGCGCGGCTCCTTTCCGGGCGTCTCTACAACGCCGTTCGCCGCGGCGGAAGGGAAGTGCTCTCCAAGCTGCCGCCGGTGAAGGAGCTTGCCAAGCGTTGGGAAGAGCACATGAAAGGCATGGTGCTGCCCGGGACGCTGTTCGAGGAGTTCGGCTTCAACTACATCGGCCCGATCGACGGCCACGATCTCGACACGCTGGTGAAGACGCTCTCGAACGTGAAGGAGCTCTCCGGTCCGCAACTCCTGCACGTGATGACGCGCAAGGGATACGGTTATGCGCGCGCCGAGGAAGACCCGATCCTTTATCACGGCGTGCCCAAGTTCGATCCCGCAGCGGGCATTGTCGCCAAGCCCGCGGCCAAGCCGTCTTATACGCAGGTCTTCGGCGACTGGCTGTGCGACATGGCGAGGCGCGACCCGCGCCTGATCGGCATCACGCCTGCGATGCGCGAGGGCTCGGGCCTGGTGCGCTTCTCGCAAGAGTTTCCCGAGCGCTATTTCGACGTCGGCATCGCCGAGCAACACTCGCTCACCTTCGCCGCGGGCCTCGCCTGCGAAGGAATGAAGCCGGTGGTCGCCATCTATTCGACCTTCCTGCAGCGCGCCTACGATCAGTTGATCCACGATGTCGTCCTGCAGAATCTCCCGGTCGTCTTCGCGATCGACCGCGGCGGGCTCGTCGGCGCCGACGGGCCCACGCATCACGGGAGCTTCGATCTCACTTACCTGCGCTGCCTTCCCAACACCACCGTGATGACTCCTGCCGACGAAGACGAATGCCGGCAGATGCTCTACACCGCCTTCACGCTCGACACGCCGAGCGCTGTGCGCTATCCGCGCGGCACCGGGCCGGGCGTTTCGGTGCAGCGCGAGATGCGGGCGCTTCCCGTCGGCAAAGGCGAACTGCGCCGCGAATCCAGACGCCGCGCGCATCGCATCGCCATTCTTGCTTTCGGCAGCATGCTCACTCCCGCCCTCGCCGCGGCCGAAGAGATCGATGCGACCGTGGCCAACATGCGCTTCGTGAAACCGATCGACGTCGAGCTGATCACCTGGCTCGCCAAGAACCACGAAGCACTCGTAACGGTCGAGGAGAACGTCGTCGCAGGTGGCGCCGGCAGCGCGGTTGCCGAGGCGCTCGCTGAACACGGCGTCCTCGTGCCTCTGTTGCACATTGGACTGCCCGACGCGTTCGTCGACCACGGCGACCCGGCCGCGCAGCAGGCGCACTGCGGGCTCGACGCCAGAGGCATCGCCAGCTCGATCCTCACGCGTTTCGGAGCCCGGCGCGCGGAGAGCTCGGGAGCATCGGTCACGCCGATCGCCAAGCCCGCTGCGTGATAGGTTGACGGCAACGTAACGGCCGCATGAATCGTCCCGAGACTCCCGTCATCCCCGACGTCCATTCGCATCCGGACGCGCGCTCGCTCGCGATCGATCGCGTAGGCATTCGGAGCCTGCGCTATCCGATTCGGTTCGCCGACGGTAGAGCGCCGGCGCAACCGACGATCGCCACCTGCAGCCTGTCGGTGGCGCTTCCTGCCGAGCAGAAAGGCACGCACATGTCGCGCCTGGTGGCGGTGATCGACGAGCTCGGCGAGCCTTTGTCGCTGGCGCGCTTGCCCGCACTGCTCGCTACGCTGCTTACCCGCCTCGACGCAAAGAGCGCGAGCATCGCGATCGAGTTTCCGTGGTTCCGCAGGAAGGCGGCGCCGGTGTCCGGTGTCGAGAGCTTGATGGATTACGAAGTAAAACTCCGGGCGGAAGCGATCGACGGCGCTCGCCGGGTGACCGTCACGGCGATCGTGCCGGTCATGAGTCTGTGCCCCAGCTCGAAGGCGCTCGCCGACTACGGCGCGCACAATCAGCGCTCGCATCTGACGCTCGCGGTGCGGCCTCGCGATCCGGGATCGATCACGCTCGAGGAGCTGATCGCGGTGGCGGAGGACGAAGCATCCTGCGAACTGTACGGAATTCTCAAGCGCGCTGACGAGAAGTATGTCACCGAGCGCGCCTACGATCACCCTCGCTTCGTCGAGGACCTGGTACGCGGCATCGCCGCGAGGCTAACCGGCGACGCGCGCTTCGAGGGCTTTCGCGTCGAAGCCGAGAACTTCGAGTCGATCCACAACCATTCGGCCTACGCCTGCATCGATCGCGGCGCGTAGCTTCACCGCGCCGCGTGCAACCTGTTGCCATTCTCCGCTTCTCGCCCACCGAGGGACCCGGCCGCCTCGGCGAATGGCTCGATGCCCGCGCGGTGCCGCGGCGCCTGATCGCGCTCGACGCGGGCGAAAAAGTTCCAGCCGATCCCATGGCATTTGCGGGGATTGCGCTAATGGGCGGCCCGATGAGCGCGAACGATCCCCTGCCATGGAACGCGCCGGTGCTCGATCTCTTGCGCTCCGCTGTGCAGGCCGATGTGCCGGTGCTGGGACATTGCCTCGGCGGCCAACTCTTCGCGCGAGCGCTGGGCGCCGCTGTGACGCGAGCCGCCGCAGCCGAGATCGGCTGGGGCGAAGTGCGTACGACGGACGATAACGGCGCGCGCGAGTGGTTCGCCGGGCGCGATTCATTCATGACCTTCCAGTGGCATTACGATGCGTTCAGCTTGCCGCCGGGTTCGACACGGCTGCTAACCAACGCGTACAACGCGGAGCAGGCCTACGCGCTTGGCAAGCACATCGCCTTTCAGGGCCACATCGAGATGACGCGTGATATGGTCGAGACCTGGTGTCGCAGCGGCTCGGCTGAGCTTCCAGCCCAGACGATAGGGGCGACGCAGAGCCGGGGGGACATCCTCACGGATCTCGATGCTCGGCTCGCGGCGCTCTCCGAAGTGGCCGACGGCGTTTACGCGCAATGGGCCAAGGGATTCGCGTGCTGATGGCCTCGATACAGGCGCTGCCCGATCACCTGATCAACCAGATCGCTGCCGGCGAAGTCGTCGAGCGCCCGGCGGCGGCGCTCAAGGAGTTGCTGGAGAACGGCATCGATGCGGGAGCGCGGGCGATCGACGTC
This sequence comes from Casimicrobiaceae bacterium, assembly GCA_035543635.1. Taxonomy (GTDB): domain Bacteria; phylum Pseudomonadota; class Gammaproteobacteria; order Burkholderiales; family Casimicrobiaceae; genus PALSA-1003. The sequence goes on along the minus strand of DATKJP010000112.1, from coordinate 5,064 downwards.
GATCTCGCGAGCGGCGGCGTGAAGCTCATTCGCGTGGCCGACAACGGCGAGGGCATCGCCCGCGAGGATCTCGCCCTTGCGGTGGCGCGGCACGCGACCTCCAAGATCGCGGTCGCAAGCGATCTGGAGGCGATCGCGACGCTGGGCTTTCGCGGCGAAGCGCTGGCCTCCATCGCCTCCGTGTCGCGCCTTTCGCTCACGTCGCGTTCCCGCGATGCGTCGCACGCTTGGCGTATCGAAGTCGATGGCGGCGAAGTCGGCGTGCCGCAGCCGGCGGCGCTCGCTTCCGGCACGACGGTCACGGTGCAGGAGCTTTACTTTAACACTCCGGCGCGGCGCAAGTTCCTGCGCACCGACGCGACCGAGTACGCACACAGCGAGGAAGCGTTTCGGCGCATCGCGCTGTCGCATTCGGACGTCGCGTTCACGCTGAGCCACAACGGTAGCGTCCGCTATCGCCTGAGCGGAGGAGGTCGGCGCGCACGCATCGATTCGCTGCTCGGCGAGGGTTTTGCTGCGCAGGCCGCGGTTATCGACGAGACCGGCCCCGGCGTCGTTCTGCTCGGTTGGGCAGTGCGCCCCGCGTACTCCGCGACCGGGCGCGAGGCGCAATACGTCTTCGTCAACGGCCGCTTCGTTCGCGATCGCGTGCTGACGCACGCGCTGCGCGAAGCCTACCGCGATGTGCTGCACCATGATCGTCAGCCCGCGTACGCACTATGGCTTACGATCGAGCCGAGGCTCGTCGACGTCAACGTGCACCCGACCAAGATCGAAGTGAAGTTTCGCGACAGCGGAGCGCTGCATCAGTTCGTGCGCCGCGCGGTGGAAAAGGCGCTCGCGACAACCGCTGCCGATCAGCCCGCCGTGTCCGCGGCGGAGCGCCTCGGCGTGGCCGCAGCATTGACGCCGCCGCTGGTCGTCGACTCGCCGCGTCCGTCGTCGCAGGAGCCGTTGTCTCTGGCGGCGCGCGAGCCGGCGGCATTCTACGAGCGTCTCTTCGGCGCACGCAGCGCGCCTCGACAGGATCGACCCGATCTTCCGAACGACGACGAGCATCCGCTCGGCTTCGCGCTCGCGCAGCTGCACGGCGTCTACGTACTCGCGCAGAACCGCGACGGCTTGGTGCTGGTCGACATGCACGCCGCGCACGAGCGCATTCTGTACGAAAGGCTCAAGACCGCGCTCGATCGCCACGCGCCGATGCAGCCTCTGCTCGTCCCAGCCAGTTTCTCCGCAGACCCGCTCGACATCGCCGCCGCCGAGGAAAACGCCGAGGCGCTCACGGGCCTGGGCTTCTCGATCTCGCCACTCGGTCCATCCACGCTCGCCGTGCGCGCGGTGCCCGCGCCGCTCGTCGACGCGGATGCTGTAGTGCTCGCGCGCGCGGTGCTCGCTGACCTGCGCGAGTACGGAGGCAGCCGGGTGGCGACCGCGGCGCGCGACGAGCTCCTCTCGACGATGGCCTGTCACGCTGCGGTGCGCGCGCACCGCAGCCTCACCATCCACGAGATGAACGCGCTGCTGCGCGAGATGGAAGCGACCGAGCGCGCGGGACAGTGCAACCATGGCCGGCCGACCTGGTATCAACTCGCACTGCCCGAGCTCGACCGCCTGTTCATGCGCGGCCGTTGATGAGCGCGGTTCCCACCATTCTGCTGATGGGTCCCACGGCCAGCGGCAAGAGCGCCCTTGCGCTCTCGCTCGCCGAGCGCCTCGACGGCGAGATCGTCGGCGTCGATTCTGCGCAGGTCTACCGCGGCATGGATGTCGGCACTGCGAAGCCCGACGCCGCGACGCGCGAACGCGTGCCGCATCACCTGATCGACGTCATCGATCCCACCGAGGCGTACTCTGCGGCTCGGTTCGCATCGGACGCGCTCGCCGCAGTGGCGCGGGCGCGCGAGCGCGGCCGCGTTGCCATCCTTTGCGGCGGAACGATGCTTTACTTCAAGGCGCTGACGGAGGGACTCTCGGCACTGCCATCTGCGGATCCACGCGTGCGCGCCGAGCTCGACGCGCGCGCCGCACGCGAAGGCTGGCCCGTGCTGTACGCAGAGCTCGCGCAAGTCGATCCCGCCGTTGCGGCGCGAATCGAGCCCACCGACGCACAACGCATCCAGCGCGCGCTTGAGGTATGGCGCCTTGCGGGCGTTCCGTTGTCACAGCTGCAGGGTCGGCGCGGGACTGGAGAGAAGCTCGGACGGACAATCAGGGTTGCTCTCGTTCCTTCGGATCGCGCCCGCCTTCACCGCGCAATCGCGGCACGCTTCGATGCCATGCTCGCGCGTGGGTTGGTCGACGAGCTTCGCGGCTTGCGCCGACGCTACGAGCTGGCGCCCGATCTGCCGTCGATGCGCAGTGTCGGCTACCGCCAGGCCTGGTCATATATCGATGGCGATATCGATGAGCAGAGCCTGCGCGCACAAGGGATCGCGGCGACGCGTCAGCTTGCGAAGCGGCAGTTCACGTGGCTGCGCTCTTTCGAGGCGATGCGATTCGATCCGTACGAGCCGGGCGCGTTCGACGCGGCGATTGCTTACGTCAACTCGCGGCTTCAGACTGCCGCGGCGTCCGAGGTGGCGTAGAACGCAAAGCGGTTCTTACCGGCCCGCTTGGCGGCATACATCGCCGCATCGGCGGCCGCGACCAGCCCCTGGAGATCTTCCGCGTCGTCAGGATAGAACGCGATGCCGATGCTTGCGCTCACCGGCTCCCCGGCGAGCTTCGGTGCACTGGCGTCGGAGAGCGCATTGAGGAGCCGCTGCGCGAGCTGCCCCATCTCTCGGCCGTCCTTCGCGTTCGGGGCGATCAGCGCGAACTCGTCACCGCCGACGCGCGCGAGCAGGTCCGACTCCCGAAGTGTGGCGCGAAAGCGGCGCGCGATCTGCACCAGCAGTGCGTCGCCCGCGTCGTGCCCGTAGCGATCGTTGACGGCCTTGAAGCCGTCGAGATCGATGAACATCAGGGCGAGGTCCGCACCGTCGCGCTTGGCCTGCGCGAGATTGAAGCCGAGCCACTGCACGAAGAAACGACGATTCGGGAGGTGCGTCAGCGCGTCCTGGTTGGCTTGTGCTTCCACGCGCACGGCGAGCTGTCGGCGCTCGCGCAGCTCCCATGCGATCACAAGATAGGCCGCCACGGACAGCAAGGCGACGACGATGCCGCCAAAGACCATCCCGAGCAGGGTGTTGGACGATCGCTGCGCCGAGCGCGTGAGCTCGGCGGCCTTGCGTGCCTGGAGTTGGCGCTGGATTGCTTCGATGTTGACCCTGATATCGCGCATCTCGACGGCGCCAATGTCGGAGTTGACGATCTTGAGTGCTTCCTCGAAACCCTCGCTGCGGCGAACTTCGATCGTATGCTGGATCTCAGCGAGCTTCAGCCGCACAAGCTTGTCGACATTCCAGTACAACGCTATCGCGTCGGGCTTATCAGCGAGCAGCTCGCGCGTTTCCTCCATTTGCGCTCCGAGGTCTTCGATCGCCCGCTCGTAGGGACGCAGGTATTCCTGTCTGCCCGTTAGCAGGTAGCCGCGCTGGCCGGATTCGGCACGGCGCAGCGAGAGCTCGACCGCGAGTACTGCGCGCTCAGCGTCGCGCAAGCGGTCTGCCTCGGCCTCGGCCCCGAGATAAGCGCGCCCGCTGTCCACCGCGAACCATCCCGCGGCGAGCAGCAGCAGGCCACCGGCGACGAACGCCAGCAGGATTTTCCTCTCCAAAGATAGGTTGTCGAACATCGCGTCGGATCACCTTGCCCGTGGGAGCAAGCAAGCTCCACGCCACCTATTGCACCGCAATAGATTTGAATGTAATTTGAACTGTTCGACCGCCCTTTCCTCAGCCGACGATGACTGCCCTGACGCTCTACGACAAGCTTTGGGACAGCCACGTCGTTCGCACGGAGGGCGACGGCACCACGCTGCTCTACATCGACCGCCATCTGGTGCACGAAGTCACCAGCCCCCAGGCGTTCGAAGGGCTCAAGCTCGCCGGCCGCAAGCCGTGGCGCAGCGGCTCGATCATCGCGACGGCCGACCATAACACGCCTACCCAACACTGGGAACAGGGCATCGCCGATCCGACTTCTCGCGTCCAGGTCGACGCGCTCGATCGGAACATCCGCGAGCACGGCGCCAAGGCCTACTTCCCGTTTCGCGACCTGCGCCAAGGAATCGTTCACGTCATCGGCCCTGAGAGCGGCGCGACCTTGCCCGGCATGACCGTCGTTTGCGGCGATTCCCACACGAGCACGCACGGCGCCTTTGGCTGCCTCGCCTTCGGCATCGGCACATCGGAGGTGGAGCACGTGCTCGCCACGCAGTGCCTGCTCACGCGCAAATCGAAGACCATGCTGGTCAGCGTCGAGGGGGCTCTGCCGTTCGGCTGCACGGCCAAGGACATCGCGCTCGCCATCATCGGCAAGATCGGCACCGCGGGCGGCACCGGCTACGCGATCGAGTTCGGCGGCGCGACGATTCGCACACTGTCGATGGAAGGGCGAATGACGGTGTGCAACATGTCGATCGAGGCGGGAGCTCGCGCCGGCCTGATCGGCGTCGACAAGACCACGATCGCTTACCTCGAGGGCAGGCTGTTCGCCCCGACGGGCGAGCTGTGGAATCGAGCGGTCGCGAGTTGGGGCAGGTTGAGGTCCGATCCGGACGCACGCTTCGATCGCACAGTGACGATCGCCGCGCCGACGATTGCCCCACAGGTAACTTGGGGCACGTCGCCCGAGATGGTGACCACGATCGAAGGCAGAGTGCCCGATCCCGACAAGGAAAAGGATCCCATCGTGCGCGAGGGCATCGAGCGCGCGCTCATCTACATGGGGCTCGAACCGAACACGGCGATGCAGGACATCGCGGTCGACAAAGTGTTCATCGGTTCGTGCACGAATTCGCGCATCGAGGATCTGCGCGCCGCGGCGACGATCGTGCGCGGACGGCGCAAGGCGGACAACGTGAAGCAGGTGCTGGTCGTGCCCGGCTCCGGGCAGGTGAAGCAGCAGGCCGAGCGCGAGGGACTCGATCGCGTCTTCACCGCCGCCGGCTTCGAGTGG
>DATKJP010000111.1:0-3970 GCA_035543635.1 Casimicrobiaceae bacterium | reverse complement strand
ATTCCAGGCCGAGACGTTCGCGATCACGCCGAGCGGCTCGTGCGAGATGCGCTCCTCGAGCTTCTGCTTCTCGTCGGCGAAGACTTTTTCCTCACGCAGCGCGCGCTCCCCCTCGGCGACAAAGAAGTCGAGCCGTGTGAGCAGTCCCTTCAACTCGTTGCGCGACTGGCGGATCGGTTTGCCGACTTCCCGGGTCAGCGTGCGGGCGAGCGTTTCCTGCATCGCGACGATGCGCTCGCGGAGCGCGGAGATCGTCTGGAGTCGCCTCGCGATCGGAGTAGCCGCCCACCTTGGCTGCGCGGCACGCGCCCGTTCGTATTTCCTTCGAACGGTGGCCGGCCCATCCTGAGGGACGTCGGCGATCAAAGTGTTGGTGGCGGGGTTGAGTATCTTCACGCGCGTCGCGACCTGGCTTGCTCGAGAAAGTCGTCCAGGATAGGCGTGTCGTCGACGAGTGAAGCGTCCCCTCGATCGTGGAATTCCGGATGCCATTGCACGGCGAACACGTACGAAGGGCCGCTCCAGCGAAGCGCTTCCGCGAGGTGATCGGGCTCCGACCACGCTTCGACGGCGAGATTGCGGCCGAGATCCTTCACCGCCTGGTGATGCACCGAGTTGGTCTTGATGAGCGTCGCACCGGGGTAGAGGCGCGCAAGCCCGGAACCCGGCACGATCGATGTCGCGTGCGTGTTCTCGTGATAGATGTCCCAGTTCCGATGAGTGAGCGCGCCGTCGAGCTGTGTGCTGATATCCTGGTAGAGCGTCCCGCCTGAGGCGACGTTGATAAGCTGCGCTCCACGGCACACGCCGAGCACCGGTTTCTTTGCCACCATAAACGCGCGCAGGAGTGCGATCTCGTACTCGTCGCGAATGCGATCGCCGTTCCACTCGGGCTTGAGAGCCTTCTCGCCGTAGCTTTCGGGGCACACATCCGATCCGCCCATCAGCAGCAAGCCGTCCAACTCGCGGGCGTAATCGGCCGCGCCGATGCGGCTTGCCACGCGCCTGGTATCTCCATCGGGCGACGGAATCATCAGCGCCATTGCGTCGCGCTGCATCACCCAGTGCGCCATGTTCTGTTCGATGTACTGCAGCGTCATGCCCTTGAAGTTCGGCCGCTGCGGGTCGGCGTGGAAGAAGCAGGCCGAGATCCCGATCTTCAACATCACATCGCTTCGGCGAAGATCCGCTCGAAGTCCGCCCGCGTGCATGGACGCGGATTGGTCTGGTGACAGGTGTCGTCGATCGCCACGTCGACCAGCGCGGGAATGTCGGCGAGGGTAACCGGGCGATTCGCCGCGTACGCGCCTAGCGTCGCAGGAATCGCCAGCTCACGCTTGAGCGACGTCAGCCAGTCGATGAACGCACGAGCGCTCGGCTCTTCGGTAGCCTTCGCGACGCCGACCACGTGCGCCAACTCGGCCATCTTCGCGGTGGCCGCCAGCAGATTGAAGCGCATCACGTGGTCGATCATGATGCCGTTGGCGAGCCCGTGATGCAGATCGGCGACGGTGGAGAGCGCGTGCGCGCAGGAGTGCACCGCGCCGAGGTCCTTCTGGAACGCGATCGCACCCATCATTGAGGCCATCAGCATGTCCGAGCGCGCTTCGAGATCGTGCGGCTCGCTTACGGCCGTGCGCAGCGACTTCGCGGCGATGCGCGTGCCTTCCAGCGCGATGCCGTCGCACAAGGGGTGATAAGCGGATGACAGATACGATTCGACGTTGTGCGTCAGCGCATCCATGCCCGTTGCGGCAGTGATGTGTGGCGGCAGATCGAGCGTAAGCTCCGGATCGGCGAACACGGCCTTCGCGAGTAGCGCCTGCGAGAAGATCACCTTCTTGATATGGGTCCTGTCATCGGAGATCACGCTCGAGCGGCCGACCTCGGAGCCGGTGCCTGCGGTCGTCGGCAGCGCGACCAAGTAAGGCAGCTCGTGCTCGATCGGCCGCACGCGCGGATGATCCCAGGCATACTCGAGCACGTTGCCCGGATGATTGGTCATCAGCGCGATCGCTTTCGCGACATCGACCGCCGCGCCACCACCCAATCCAACGATCGCGTCGGCGCCATGGGACTTGAATGCGGCGACGCCGTTTTCGACCTGGCTCTTCACCGGATTGCCCCAGATGTCGGAATACACCGCGACGTCGAACCGCGAGAGATCGGCAACGAACGCTTTCAGCAAAGGCAGCGATGCAATGCCACGATCGGTGACGATGAGCGGTCGCTTTACGCCTCGCCCTGCGAGATGCTGGCCGACGAGCTTGCGGGCGCCGGGACCAAAGTGGATCGTTGTCGGAAAGGCGAAGCGGTGAATCGTCATCTTGATGATTGCTTCTGCCGCCCGCGCGGCAAGGTCGAGCTACAGCCGCCCATTTCCCATCTGCACGTACCGCAGCTCCAGAATGTCGTTCGGCCATTGCGCCACTTCGATATCCGGGCGCATCACCCAGGTCAGTGTCCGCCGGTAGAGCGGAATCAGCGGCAGATCGGCCTGCATCAGGCGCAACGCGTCACCGACGAGCTGACGGCGATGCTTGATGTCGGGGTCGACGCGAATAGCGTCGATGATCTCGTCGAGCTTCGGATTCGAATAGCGGCCGCCATTGAAGGTGCCCGCGCCTTCGGTGCCATAGGTGTGCACGATGCCATACAGCGAGGGCCACGCGTCGGTGAGCGGGGACCAGCCGAATTCGAAGAAGCTCGTCGTGGCCTGCGTGAGCTTGGGGAAAAAAGTCGCGGTTGGCCACGGCTGAAATGTCGTCTTGATGCCGACCTGCGCAAGCATGCCCGTCAACGCCTGGCAGACCGCAGCGCGATAAGCCGCGTTGACGCAGTCGATCGTGACCGAGAAGCCGTCGGGGTAGCCCGCTTCCTTCAGGAGCTTCCGCGCTTCCGCCGGATCGTAGGGCAGGCGATGATCGAGCTCGTTCGGCGAGCCGTCGACGAGCGTCGAAAGAAAAGTGCCGGTCGGCGTCGCCTGTCCACGCAGCACCTTGGAGACGATCGCGTTGATGTCGATCGCCTGATAGACCGCACGCCGGACACGCAGGTCCTTGAATGGATTGCGGCCCTTGGCGTCGCCGAACTCCAGTTCGTTGCGGCTCTGATCGAAACCGAGATATTGCATGCCGATGTCGGAGATCTGCGCTAGCTTGAACTTGCCTTCCGACTTGAGCCTCGGCACATCCTGGAACGGCGGATCGATCACGAAATCGACGTCGCCGGAGACCAGTGCGGCAAGCCGCGTGGCGTCGGACTGAATCACGACGTATACCGCCTGGTCGACGTTGCCGCGCTTGCCCCACCAGCTCGGATTCGCGAGCAGCACGGTTTTCGTGTCGGACTCGTAGCTCTTGAGCATGTAGGGACCGGTGCCGTTGGTGTTACGCACGGCGTAGGTCTCCTGCTTCGCGTTGTAATTCTGCGGCTCGACGACGCCGTGGGCAGTTGCCCATGCCTTGCTCATCATGCCCACGTAGATGAGCTTCTCCGGAAGCACCGCATCGGGCGCCGCGAGCAGGAAGTCGACGGTGAGGTCGTCGACCTTGCGCAATTCACTGATGCCGCGGAGCTGGAACGAGCGCTGCGAGAGCTTGTTCAGCGCACGCTGGATCGAGAACACGACGTCGTCGGCGGTGAACGGCGTCCCATCGTGGAACTTCACGTTCGGACGCAGCTTGAAGCGCCAGCGCGTGGGATCGAGCTGCTGCCAGGAAACGGCGAGCGCCGGCTCGATCTGGAACTTGCGGTCGCGGAAGACGAGCGACTCGTAGATCTGGCTGACGACGCGAGTCTGATAAAGCAGGGCGAGCGCGTGCGGGTCGAGCGATTGCGGGTCAAAGCCGCTTGCGAAGCGCAGCGTGGCCGCAAGCGCGCAAGACCCGCTCACGCAGGCGGCGAAGAGGATGATGGCGATCGACGACAGGCAGTTAGAGATTTTGGGGGTGCGATTCATCCTGCGGCC
>DATKJP010000110.1:0-2933 GCA_035543635.1 Casimicrobiaceae bacterium | reverse complement strand
ATAGATGTCCGTGTACATCCGCTCGACTTCCGGAATCGTTTCGAGAAAGGCGATGACGGCTGCGTGCTTGCCGTCGAGCGCCGCGAGCTGGGGCTCGTAGTGCGGATTGGGCAGGCAGCGTACGTCGAATACGAGATCGGCATCGAGCGGAACACCGTGCTTGAACCCGAACGATTCGATGAGGAGCGTGAGCTTCGACGGATCGACGGAAATGAACTCGCGGATCCACGCGCGCAATGCCGCCGCGGGCAGATCGCTGGTGTCGAAGACGATCCCGAGCGGGCGTACCTCGGCGAGCAGCGCGCGCTCATACTCGATTGCTTCGGTGAGCGTGCGCTCGTTGCTCGAGAACGGGTGTCGCCGACGTGTCTCCGAAAAGCGCTTGACGAGCGTATCGACCTTGGCGTCGAGATAGAGGAAGCGTACGTTCCAGCCGGCTTCGCCGAGCTCGTCGATCGCCTTCTCGAGCCCTGGCAATCCGGGGCCGGTCTTGACGTCGAGGGCGACGGCAACGCGGCTCTGCCCGCGCCGCGCAAGGTACCGCGCCGTCTCGACGAGAAGCGGCGGCGGAAGATTATTGACGGCGTAATAGCCCGCATCTTCGAACGCCGCGAGGGCAACGCTTTTCCCGGAACCGGAGACGCCGCCGATCAGAAGAAGGTCCATGCACTGGAGCTCGGCGTTCGCAAGAGGTTGGGCGTCCTGCGCTCAACCTCCCTCTTCCATGAGCTTCTGCTGTCGATCGATGAACTCCTTCGTGCTGTCGATGCCGCGCTGATTCAGCACGAAGTTGCGTACCGCGGCCTCGACGAGCACCGCGAGGTTGCGGCCGGCGGCGACCGGAATCGTCACCTTGCGGATCGGCACCGACAGCACTTCCTGAAAGGTTGCGTTGACCTGCAGCCGATCGAGATCGGTGAACGCTTCGTTGCTGTGGTCCTCGAGGTGTACGATCAGCCGCAGCAGCTTGTGCGGGCGCACCGCGGTCTCGCCGAAGATCGTGCGGATGTTGAGCACGCCGATCCCGCGCACTTCGAGAAAGTCGCGCAGCACTGCCGGGCATCGCCCTTCGATCGTGTCAGGCGAGATGCGCGAAAGCTCCACGATGTCATCGGCGATCAGGCCGTTGCCGCGCGAGATCAATTCCAGCGCGAGCTCGCTCTTGCCGATAGCGGACGCGCCGGTAATGAGCACGCCGAGCTCGAGCACGTCGAGAAACACGCCGTGCAGCGTCGTCGTCTCGGCGAGCACGCGCGAAAGATAGATGCGGAAGACGTCGACGATATGCGGCGAAGGCTGCTGCGATGTGAATAGCGCGATATGCTGCTTGTTGCAGAGGTCGAGCAGCGGTGCCGGGACCTGTTCGCCGTTCGCCACGACAATTGCCGCGAGCTCGGTCGTGAACAGCCGGAGTACGAGCCGCTGCAGCTCGTCCGTTGCGAGCGCACGCAGGTACGCCACCTCTGCCGCGCCGAGGATCTGAATGCGGAACGGATGAATGAAGTTCATGTGGCCGATCTGGCCCATCGTCGGCTTGAGCGCGGCCTCGCCCGTAAGCACGCGGTTTCCGCCTTGTCGTCCCGCGAGCCACGTGAGGCCGAGCTTCTCGCGGTTCTCCGCGAACAGCTTGTCGATGCTGACCTGACGCATGGCGGCGCTCACGGCGTCCTCGCGAAGTGCGGGTCTGGATCCCGGCGTCGGTTCAGACCGCCGGCTCCCAGGCGCGGAACAGCGCCTCGAGCTCGTCCGGCGTCGCGGCCGAGGCGAGGCGCTCGCGGAATGCACGCTCGAAGAACATCGCGGCAATCTCGGAGAGCAGCTGCAGATGCAGCTCGGTGGCCTGCTCGGGAACGAGGAGCACGAAGACCTGGCTCACCGGCTTGCCGTCAGGGGCGTCGAAGGAAATCGGCGATTTTAGGCGCACGAATGCCCCGTGTGCTTCCCGCAGGCCCTTGATGCGGCCGTGCGGGATTGCGATGCCCTGGCCGACGCCGGTAGATCCCATGCGCTCGCGTGCCGTCAGGCTTTCAACGACAAGCGCGGGGGATAGTGCATCGCTCTTCGCGAACAGCGCGCCGATAGTGTCGAACAGCCGGGCTTTCGTGCTGACATCGAGATCCAGCACGATATTCGACGACGGCAGCAGACTGGCGATGCGGTTCATGAGAGCTCAAACGATGCGGAGCTTAAGAAGCACGAAGGCGGGTGAAGAGCACCCGCCTTTGGAAACGCTGCCAGCCCCGGTTGGGACGTTGCCGATTATACGCGCCGCTTCATTTGAGCCCGAGTCCGGGTTGCCCGTCGGTGCGTTCGCGCTCGCTCACATCGCAGCGATGGTCCGTGAGCTTTTCCTTGTGCTTGATGATCTGGCGTTCGAGCTTGTCGGCGAGCGCGTCGATCGCCGCGTACATGTCCGGATCGACACTCTCGGCGTGGATGTCCTTGCCCCGCACGTGCACGTTCGCCTCGATCATCTGTCGCAGCTTGTCCACCTTCAGCACGCAATTCACATCGATCACGTGGTCGAAATGCCGCGTGGCCCGGTCGAGCTTCGCCACCACATAGGCGCGGATTGCGGGCGTGATATCGAGGTGATTGCCGGTGAGGGTAAGGTTCATCAGGCTCTCCTGAAAGCGTTGATGACAACTGCGACGCGCCCGCCGGCTCATGAACCGGTCTTGAGCGGACGTACTGCACAACTCTAGGACGGCGACAGGCCAAAAACCGTTCCATTGCTGCCCTGGACCCTGCAAGCAGCGTGCCGACGGAATCAGGAACGGGATCACAACGTCTTGCGCAGGTTGACGGGCGGGATCTGCAGGGCCTCGCGGTATTTGGCGATCGTGCGCCGCGCCACCAGGATGCCCTGATCGCCCAGAAGATCGGCGATGCGGCTATCGGTCAATGGCGTTTTCGGATCCTCGGCGCCGATC
>DATKJP010000109.1:0-9644 GCA_035543635.1 Casimicrobiaceae bacterium | reverse complement strand
AGCCGACGGAAGGGAAGCGCTGCAGCTTGCCGAAGAGTGGCAGCCCGAGTTCGTCGTGCTCGACGTACACATGCCGGGAATCAACGGCTACGAGATCGCGCGCCGGCTGCGCGCCCGCTTTCCGCCGGAAGCGATGCGTCTGGTGATGATGAGCGGCACCGGCCTGGATCAAGCCACGCTCGTCGGTGCCAGGGACGCTGGCTTCGATCACTGCGTCGACAAGCTTACTGCTGTCGCCAGCCTCGACGAGCTGCTGCGCACCGACGCGCCCGCGACTGCGCAGAGCGGTTGACTTCGCGCGAGCTCGACGTCCGCTCGGCAGAGTCTAGTCGAGCGTGCTGCGGAAGAAGCGCAGCCCGATCGCGATCACCACCAGCATGAACACCGCGATCGGCCAGGCCTCGAGGCCGACTTCGCTCCAGCCGTTGCCCTTGAGCAGAACGCCGCGCACGATGCGCAGGAAGTGAGTCAGCGGCAGCGCCTGCCCAATCCATTGCGCCCATTCGGGCATGCCGCGGAACGGGAACATGAAGCCCGAGAGCAGAATCGAGGGCAGGAAGAAAAAGAAGGTCATCTGCATCGCCTGGAGCTGGTTCTGCGCGATCGACGATATGGTTAGCCCCAGCATCAGATTCGCGGCGATGAAGAGCAGCACCGAAATATACAGCGTGACATAGCCGCCCAGCATCGGCACGCCAAAGAGGATCTGCGCGAGCGTCAACACGATCGTGACCTGAATCAGTCCGATCAGGATGTAGGGAACGATCTTCCCGGTCATCACCTCGAGCGCGGTCGCCGGCGTTGCGAGCAGATTCTCCATCGTGCCGCGCTCGCGCTCGCGCGTGATCGCGAGCCCGGTCATCATCACCATGGTCATGGTCAGGATGACGCCCATCAGCCCCGGCACGATGTTGTAGGCGGTCACGGCTTCGGGGTTGTAGCGTGCGTGAATGCGCACCTCGAAGGCGCCGGGCCCGGCAGTCAACGGCCCGAGCGCGCTCGGGTCCTGCGGCGCCAGTGTCGCGAGCGGACCGGCAAGATCGCGTGCGAGCGCGGTCTGCGCAATCTGGTTCAGCGACGAGAGGGCGTTGCCGGTGGCTACCGGATCGGTCGCATCGGCCTCGACCAGGATAGCCGGATGCTCGCCGCGCACGAGGCGCTGGGAAAAGTCTCCCGGAATCGTCACAACGAACTGCGCTTCGCCGGTGGCGAGCATGTGCTCGGCGTCGGGCTCGTTGCGCGCTTCGCCGATGAACTCGAAGTAGCTGCTGTTTCGAAGCGCCGCGATGATGTCGCGCGAGAATACGCTGCGGTCGACGATCAGCGCCGCGGTCGGCAGGTGCTTCGGATCCGAGTTGATCGCGAAGCCGAAGAGGATCAGCTGGATGATGGGAATGCCCACCACCATGCCGAAGGTCAGTCGGTCGCGCTTGAGCTGGATGAACTCCTTGCCGACGATGCCGAGCCAGCGCGAGATGGAGAAGAAGTCCTTCATCAGTGCTTCTTCTCACGCGCCTCGCCGGCGCCGCGCATCAGATGGATGAAGACGTCCTCGAGCCCCGGCTCGGCTTCGTTCCACTCGCGGCCCGGCTCCTTCATGAAGGGCTCCAGCGCACGCTTCAGCGCTTCGCGATCGGTGCCGGTGACGTGGAGCGCAGTCCCGAATGCGGCGACCTGCTCGACTTCGGGCAGCTCGCGCAGGCGCTTTTCGAGCTCGGGCAGTTCTTCTCCAGTCACCGCCCAGGTGTAGAGCGTCTGGCTGTCGATGATCTCTTGCGCCGTGCCCTGCGCGAGGAGGCGTCCGTCGAGGATGTAGCCGAGCTTGTGGCAGCGCTCGGCCTCGTCCATGTAGTGCGTGCTGACGAGCACCGTGATGCCGCGCGCCGCGAGAGCATGCAGCTCGTCCCAGAAATCACGCCGCGCCTTGGGATCAACACCTGCCGTCGGCTCGTCGAGAAGCAGGAGCTGCGGATCGTGCAGCAGGCAAGCCGCGAGCGCGAGCCGCTGCTTCCATCCGCCGGAGAGTGCGCCGGCGAGCTGATTCGCGCGGTCCTTGAGTCCGAGCTCAGTGATCGCGCGCTCGATGCGATCGTCGCTTTCCTTCATCCCGTACATGCGCGCGATGAAACGCAGGTTCTCGCGGATCGTGAGGTCGATCCAGAACGAGAAGGCCTGCGTCATGTAGCCGACCTCGCGCTTGATCGACTTGGTGTCGGTTAGGATGTCGTGGCCGAGGCAGGTCCCCTCGCCGCTGTCGGGCGTGAGCAATCCGCAGAGCATGCGGATCGACGTCGTCTTGCCGCTGCCGTTCGGTCCCAGGAAGCCGAAGATCTCGCCGCTCCGCACGGTGAGCGCGAGATCCTTGACCGCGTGGTTATCGCCGAAGTGCTTGTTCAAGCCGCGCACGTCGATGACGACGTCGCCTCCGGACTCCGTGGTCATTTCTGCTTGGCGCCGGAGTCGTCCGATGGCTTGGGCAGGGTCACATCCACCGGTTGACCCGGATTGAGCCGCGCCGCGACCTCGGTCGACGGTCTCGCTTCGACCAGGAAGACGAGCTTGGCGCGATTGTCCTTGGAGAACAGCACGGGCGGAGTGAACTCCGCGCGATCGGCGATGAAGGAGATCGTCGCGTTCATCGGCGAGCCGCAACTGTCGCAAGTGAAGCTCACCGTCTGCCCCGCTTTCAGCCGGCCGAGCAGCGGCTCGGGCGCGTAGAACCGAAGCTTCACGTTTCCGGGAGGCAACAAGCTCACGACCGGACTCCCCGCCGGGACGAAGTCACCGATGACGTAGTAAGTGTCGTTCACGCGTCCCGCAGCAGGCGCTTCGACTGTGCGCTGCCCGAGCTTCCAGTCGGCCATCGCAAGCGCTTGGCTCGCCGCTTTGGCGTCCCCCTCGGCAGCGCGGATTTCGTCCGGGCGGCCGGTCGACTGATTCATCGTGGCGAGGCTCGCGCGAAGCTCCGCCACGTGCGCCTCGTCACTGCGCAGCTTCGTGCGCGCGTCGTCGATCGCTGCGCTGCTGACGAAGCCCGACTTGAACAAGCCTTCCTGGCGCTTGAGATTGGCCGCAGAGAGATCGCGTGATGCGATCGCCTGCCGGAGCTGTTCGTTGACCGTCTCGACTTCCGGTGCGCGCTTCCCGGTCTTGAGATTCTCGAGTCGCGCTTGCGCGGCGCGGAGCTGCTCCTCCGCCTGGCGGCGTGCGGCCAGCTCGTTTTCCTGCTCGAGGGCGAACAGCGCCGCGCCCGCCGCGACCTGGTCTCCGCGCTGCACCGAGAGCTTCTCCAGCGTTCCTGCGAACGGCGCGCCGACGCGCGTGTATTCGCCCTCGACGTAACCTTGCAGCGGCTTGTCCTGCGACGAGCCGCAGGCAGTTGCCAGCAGCGCGAATGCAAAGGCGAACGCGAGCGCCGCCTTGTCGCGGCGAGACATGCAGAGTCTCCCCTGAGGGACCGCGGTCCCTCGACTCAATAATCGATCGAGCAGCCGTACGGCGTCGTGTTGGCCGTGCTCACCGCAGCGCCGCTCGTGGCCTGCGTCAGCGCGGTGCGGACGTAGTTCTTCGCGGCCGCAGGGTCCTCGGGACGTGTCGAGGGACGGTCGTCGATCGCGCCGGCATAGACGATCTTGCCCGCCGGATCGATCACGAACATGTGCGGCGTTGTCTTCGCCTGATAGAGCTTCGCCACCGCGCCGTCACCGTCGACGAGAACTGCTTTCTGCGCCGCGCCCTTGTCGTGCATCCACGCGTCCAGCTTCGCCGGTGGCATGAAGCTCCAGCTCGATTTGTTCGAGGAGTCGATCGAGAGCCACACGACGCCCCGCGGTCCCCAGTCCGACTGCAGCCCCTGCATGTTGCGCGTGTTGTATTGGTTGCGCACGAAGGGGCATTGCGGGTTGGTCCATTCGAGCACGACGTAGCGCCCCTTGAAGTCGGAGAGCTGCACCGTCCTCCCCTGCGTATCGGTGGCCGAGAAGTTCGGCGCGGCCTGCCCCGCCGTCGCGGCCAGCGCAGGAAGTGAAGCGCCGAGGAAGAGTGGCGCCAGAAGCGTTTGCCAGTTCATTCTTACCTCCTTCTATTCGGCTAAAGCCATACGCCCTACAGCGTGGCGAGCGCGTCGGTAATCGTGCTCTTCTGCAAGACCTCCGGCAACAGCAAAGGTTCGCGCCCCGGGCGGTAAAGCACGTAAACCGGGATGCCGTTGCGGCCGAGCGAGGCCAGCGCCTGTCCGATCACGGGATCGCGACGGGTCCAGTCGGCACGCAAAAGCGCCACGTTCTTTTGCGCGAATGCTGCGCGCACCGTGTCGCTGTTGAGCGCGATCTTGTTGACCTGGCAGGTGACGCACCACGCGGCGGTGAAATCGACGAACACCGCGCGACCCGCGCCGGTCAGCTCGCGCACGCGCTCGGGGGTGAAGTCCTGCCACGGGCCCTTCTCGGCCGCGATAGCTTTGGGCGCCGGAGGATTGTCGCTCGTGACCGCTGCCATCACCGGCCAGCCTGCGACTGCCGCAGCCGCGAAGCCGACAGCTGCCGCAACGCCCCAGCTGCGCGCGCCGCCGGAACGCATGGTCTGCCACGCCCACAGCGCGAACGCGATCAGCAGCAGCACCGCGAGCAGACGCGCGACCGCATCGTTGTCGAGTTGCATGGAGAGCACCCAGGCGAGCCAGATCACCGTCCCGTAAAGCGGAAACGCAAGGAGTTGCCTCAGCCGCATCATCCATGGACCGGGCTTGGGCAGCTTGCTCCGCCATGCGGGGAAGAACGCGAGCGCAAGATACGGCAGCGCCATGCCGATGCCGAGCACCGTAAAGATCGCGAGCGTGGAGACATTGTTTTGCGCCAGCGCGTAGCCGAGCGCCGCGCCCATGAACGGCGCCGAGCAGGGCGAGGCCACCACGACGGCGACGAGTCCCGAAAGCGCGTCGTTCACATAGCTGCTGCGCGCCGACCAGGTCGAAACCGCGGAGGGCAAGAGCTGCCCGAGCTCGAACACGCCGGAAAGGTTGAGCGCCAACACGAAGAAGAGGATCGCGAGGCCGACGATGATCGCCGGGGACTGCAGTTGGAAGCCCCAGCCCAGTTGCTGACCGGCCGCCCGCAAGGCGATCAGAAGCACGGCCAGCGCAACGAACGAAACGATCACGCCGCCGGCGAAGGCGAGCCCGTGCGAGCGCATGCCGGCGGTGCCGCCGCCATGCGACGCAAAGCCGAGCACCTTGAGCGAGAGCACGGGAAAGACGCAGGGCATCAGATTGAGCAGCGCCCCCCCAAGGAGCGCGAAGAGGAGCGCGACCCCAAACGAGACGCGGTTTGCATCGTCCACGATCGGCAGTGCTGTGCCCGCGTTCGCCGCACCCGCCGGTGGTGCTCCGGCGACCACTGCGCCGGCGAGCGGAACGTCGATCGCCGCGGCGTCGTGACCGTCGAATCCCTTGCTTGCGGTCAACACGCCCGCGACGCGCGCGAATTCACCAACGCGCTGACTCGCGACCGGCAGCATGAGCGTCATCGTCGAGCCCGAGCGAGTGAGCGTCTGGCGCCCGCTCGCTTCGATCTTGCCTTCGCTGTAGGGGAAGAAGTGGACCTGGCCGAGATCGGTCGGTGCGCGCGGATGCAGGGTCACTTCGACTTCCGCGCCGCGGCCCGTCGCGGCGACGTCCCATCCTTCGAGCGGCTGCGGCAGCGCAGCGCGCGCCGCTTCGATCGGCCCTGACCAGCGCGCGTCCGGGCTTTCGCTCTTCGCAACCGGAAGCGCCAGCGTCAGGTCTGCGCCCTCGGGAATGCAGACGTCCTTGCAAACGAGCCAGTCGACGCGCGCGGCGAGATTTGCCGAAGTACCGGCGACGTCCGGCGCGACTGCGATCTCGGTGAGCAGCAATACTTCGTCGGTGTATCCATAATTCACCAACGGGCCGACGGGCAGCGCCCGCGGCGCGGGCCATTCGATGGGCCCGGCTGACAGCCCTGCGGGAAGCTTCCACGCGATCGTGGTCGGCAGCCCGGAATCGCCGGGGTTGCGCCAATAGGTATGCCAGCCGCGATCCATCTTGAGCCGCAGCGCAAGCGTAGACGGCGAGCCGGGAACGAGCGCGGTCTGCGCCGAAACAAGCTCGGCCTCGACGTGCGCAGTGCGCGCCGGCGCTGCGATCACCGCGGTTGCGGCGAGCGTGGCGACGCCGGCGGCGAAAAGTCGAAGATGACGTGGCATTCGATGCATCAAAACGACGCGTTGGCGGGAAGCCGTGATGGCTTGGGTGGTCGTCGCCGGCACAGGTTCCCTCATAAGTTACAATTTTAGCAGTCGGTGTATTCCACGTCCTGACGGCTGAGCGCGCGAGCGTTGCGGCCCGCCCGACGAATGGCCAGTACTCCGAAACCGCCCTGCAAAGCAGATCCCAAACATCGAAGCCTTCCTCGTATCGATCGCCGCAGTCGCCGTTGGCGAGTTGGGCGACAAGACGCAGCTGCTCGCGCTCATGCTCGCCGTGCGGTTCCGGCGTCCGTTGCCGGTCATCGCGGGGATAGCGGTCGCCACGCTCGCCAACCACACGCTGGCTGCGCTGGTGGGCACCTGGTTGCGCGATCTGGTCCCGCAAGCGTATCTGCGCTGGCTTCTGGCCGCTTCGTTCATCGCTGTCGCGTTGTGGGCGCTCGCGCCGGATCGGCAGGAGCAGCAGACTAAGGTACCGAGGGGCCATTTCGGAATCTTCGCGATTACGGCCGGCACGTTCTTCATGGCCGAGATGGGCGATAAGACGCAGATCGCTACGCTCATGCTCGCCGCGCAGTTCGGTTCGCTCGTTCCGGTAATCGCGGGCACGACGCTCGGCATGCTGATCGCCGATGTGCCGGTCGTCTTTCTCGGAAATGCAGCGGCGTCGCGCATTCCCATGCGTGCGGTGCGCATCGTCGCGGCGGTCCTGTTTCTCGCGCTTGCGGCCTATGCCTTGCTATCGGGTGGCTGAAGCCCTGCCGGTATAATCGCGGCTCGTCGAGAAATCGAGCCCGCATGCAACCGTATCGCCCCGCCGAAGTCGAAGCCGCCGCGCGCACACACTGGGCGTCGCGCGACGCGTTCCGCGCGCGCGAAGACGCGAACAAGCGCAAGTTCTACTGCGTCGCGATGCTGCCGTACCCGTCGGGCGTGCTGCACATGGGGCACGTGCGCAACTACACCATCAACGACATGATGTACCGGTACCTGCGCATGAACGGATACAACGTTCTGACGCCGATGGGCTGGGACGCGTTCGGGTTGCCGGCGGAGAACGCGGCGATGAAGGTCGGCATGGCGCCCGCGAAATGGACTCGCGACAACATCGCCTACATGAAGAAGCAGATGCAGGCGGTGGGGCTCGCCATCGACTGGTCGCGCGAGCTCTCGACCTGCGACCCGGAGTATTACCGCTGGAACCAGTGGTTCTTCCTCAAGATGCTGGAGAAGGGGATCGCGTACAAGACCACCGGCGTGGTCAACTGGGATCCTGTCGATCAGACCGTGCTCGCCAACGAGCAGGTGATCGACGGCAAGGGCTGGCGTTCCGGCGCGACGATCGAGAGGCGCGAGATTCCGATGTATTACCTGCGCATCACCGATTACGCCGAAGAGCTGCTCGGAAAGCTCGACCAGATGACCGGCTGGCCGGAGCGCGTGCGCCTGATGCAGACGAACTGGATCGGGAGGAGCGAAGGGGTGCGCTTCGCCTTCCTGCACGACATTCGAGACGCGAAGGGTGCGCTCATCGGCGACGGAAGGATGTGGGTCTACACCACGCGCGCCGACACCATCATGGGCGTCACCTTCTGTGCAGTTGCGGCGGAACATCCGTTGGCCGCGCACGCGGCCGCCGCAAATCCCGAGCTTGCCGGGTTCATCGAGGAATGCAAGCGCGGCACGACGATCGAGGCCGAGCTCGCCACGATGGAAAAGAAAGGCGTGCGCACAGGGCTTTCCGTGACGCATCCCTTGACCGGCGAGATGGTCGAGCTGTGGGTCGGCAATTACGTGCTGATGGCCTACGGCGAAGGCGCGGTCATGGGCGTGCCGGGGCACGACGAACGCGATTTCGCTTTCGCCAAGAAGTACTGCCTGCCGATCAAGCAGGCGATCGCGATCGACGGCGAGACCTTCTCGACCGACGCGTGGCAACCGTGGTACGAGGACAAGGAGCGCGGGCACTGCGTGAACTCCGGCAGGTACGATGGTCTCGCTTACGGGAAGGCGGTCGACGCGGTCGCCGCCGATCTCGCGGCCAAACGTCTTGGCGAGAAACAGATTCGCTATCGGCTGCGCGACTGGGGCGTCTCGCGCCAACGCTACTGGGGTACGCCGATTCCGATCATCCATTGCGGAGCCTGCGGAGACGTGCCGGTGCCGGAGAAGGACTTGCCGGTCGTGCTGCCCGAGGATTGCGTGCCCGACGGCAGCGGCAACCCGCTCGCCAAGCGCGCCGACTTCGTCAACGTCCCATGCCCGAAATGCGGCGGTCCGGCGAAGCGCGAGACCGACACGCTCGACACTTTCGTTGACTCGTCCTGGTATTACATGCGCTATGCAAGTCCGGACGCGAAGACGATGGTCGACGCGCGCAACGATTACTGGAACCCGATGGACCAGTACATCGGCGGCATCGAGCACGCGATCCTGCATCTGCTCTACGCGCGCTTCTGGACCAAGGTGATGCGCGACATGGGGATGCTCAAGTTCGACGAGCCTTTCACGCGGCTGATGACGCAGGGAATGCTGCTCAACCACGCTTATTTCCGGCGCACCGAGAAGGGTGGCATCGATTATTTCGCGCCGGAGGAAGTCGAGCCGGAGCACGACGCGTCGGGCCGCATCATCGGCGGCACCCTCAGGAGCGACGGGCAGAGCGTCGAGTACGAGGGCATTTCGACCATGTCCAAGAGCAAGAAGAACGGCGTGGATCCGAATGACCTCATCGCGAAGTACGGCGCCGACACGGCGAGGCTCTTCGTCATGTTTGCGGGGCCTCCGGAAGACTCAGCGCTTTGGTCCGACGATGCGGTCGACGGCGCATACCGGTTCCTTAAGCGCCTGTGGGCCTACGCGCAGGAGCATGCCGCCGCCGTGGCGCACGAGCCGGCTGCGCTCGACTGGACCGGCGCACCGCCGGAGCTGCGCGAGATCAGACGCGAGCTGCATCTGCATCTCAAGCAGGCTGACGACGATTACAAGCGCGTCAAGTACAACACCGTCGTTTCGGCGGGCATGAAGATGCTGAACGCGCTCGAACGCGTCCCCGATGAGTCGACGCCGGCGACGATCGAGCTCGTGCGCGAAGGGCTCTCCATCCTCTTGCGCGTGCTCGCTCCGGTCGTGCCGCACATCGCCCACGCGCTGTGGGAACAGCTCGGCTATGCCGAGAAGCATGGCGACATCCTCGATGCCCCGTGGCCCAAGGTCGATCAGGCCGCGCTGGCGCAGGAGGAGATCGAGCTGGTGCTCCAAGTCAACGGGAAGCTGCGCGGCAAGATCGTCGTCCCAGCGGCGGCCGACAAGGCTGCGATCGAGCGTGCGGCCGTCGCGAGCCCGGAAGTGAAGAGACATTGCAATAGCGCGGCGCCGCGAAAGATCGTGGTTGTCCCCGGACGTCTGGTCAATGTCGT
>DATKJP010000108.1:0-9018 GCA_035543635.1 Casimicrobiaceae bacterium | reverse complement strand
TAGTAGGAGTACTCGCGTGGACGGCTTGCCTTCCTCCGCGACGTTCTGGATCGTCGTCGCAATAGGCCTTCTCCTCGTCGAGGGCCTGGTCACCGCACTGCTGGTTCGACTTTGCACGCGAACCGACAGGCTGCGCGGCCTATAATCGCTCGTCCCTGACGCGGCGAGTCCGGCGGCGCGTGAAGACTGCGCCGTTGTTGCTTTGCTCGGCAACGCGGTGGAGGGGTTCGCCCCCATGAGCGCACGTTCGTACCCGCAAACAACAGGCCAGCAGGTCGCGAGCGGCTGGAGGTACGGCTGGGTCGACGCGCTCGTGATCCTGGCAGTCCTCGGTCTGCTTTGGCTTGTCATCGCGCTGAGCGGCGACATGCGGGTCCAGTTCGACGAGCTGCATCCCCCGGCGCTCTCGCTCGACGTCGCGTTGATTCCGTACTACACCGCCCGAACGGTGCTGCGGATGTTCATCGCGTTCGCAGCAGCGCTGCTCTTCACCTTCGGGTACGGCTACGTCGCGGCGAAGAGCCCGCGTGCGCGCAAAGTTCTGCTTCCCCTGCTCGACATCCTGCAGTCGGTGCCTGTGCTCGGATTTCTCTCGATCACCGTTACCGGTTTTCTCGCGCTCTTCCCGGGGAGCCTGCTCGGAGTCGAATGTGCCAGCATCTTCGCGATCTTTACCGCGCAGGCGTGGAACATGACCTTCGGTTTTTATCATTCGCTGGTCACGATTCCTGCCGAGCTGCAGGAAGCTGCGTCAGTTTACGGGATGAACCGCTGGCAGCGCTTCACCAGCGTCGAGGTGCCCTCATCGGCGATCGGACTCATGTGGAACTCGATGATGAGCTTCGGGGGCGGCTGGTTTTTCGTCGCGCAGAGCGAAGCCATCTCGGTGCTCAACAAGAACATCAAGCTGCCGGGACTGGGGTCGTACATGGCCACCGCCGTGGAAGCGGGCGACACTCGCGCCGCGGTCTACGCGATCATCGCGATGGTGATCACCATCGTTGTCATCGATCAGCTTTTGTGGCGGCCGCTCGTCGCGTGGGCCGAAAAATTCAAGCTCGAGCAGACCGAGGGCAAGGACAACCCAACGTCGTGGGTGCTGGCCCTGCTACGCCACTCGTACGTCCTGACCTGGTTTTCCGAGCATGTCGGTCGCACCTTCGGGCGGTTCTCGCAGAGCGCCTCGACAATCGGGGCCGACTTTACGGGCGTGATCGCTCGCCATACGCCGGCCGCCATGCAGTGGCTGCTGCGCTTCGCGTTATGGGCGGGGATCCTCGCTTTGGCAGCGTGGCTCGTCTGGGACGCCATCGATATCGTGACCGAGATCAAGACCGACATGACGGGCGGCGAGATGCTGCACGTGGTCTGGCTCGGAGTACTGACGCTGGTGCGGGTCGTGGTCATGAGCGTAATCGCCACGCTCATCTGGACGCCCATCGGAGTCTGGATTGGGCTTCGGCCAAGGGTCGCGCGCATCGCCCAGCCACTCGCGCAGATCGCCGCATCCTTCCCGGTGAACATGACCTTTCCGTTCATCGTCGCGTTTTTCATCTCAGCGAACATTCCGATCAACGCGGGCAGCGTGTTGCTCATGGCCCTCGGCACGCAGTGGTACATCCTTTTCAACGTCATCGCCGGCGCGATGGCGATGCCGACCGATCTGCGCGAGGCGGCCTTGCTGTTCGGTCTTCGAAAATGGAGTCTCTGGAAGACGCTGATCATCCCTGCGGTTTTTCCCTTCTGGGTCACCGGCGCGCTGACGGCGACCGGCGGCGCGTGGAACGCCAGCATCGTGGCCGAAGTCGCGACATGGGGGAAGGACAAGCTCGTCGCCGACGGCCTCGGCGCGTACATCGCTGAGGTGACCGAGAAAGGCGATCAGCCCGCGATTTATTTCAGCATCGTCGTCATGGCACTCTTCGTGGTCGTCATCAATCGGATCTTCTGGAGGAGGCTCTATGATCTCGCCGAGCGGAAGTTCAAGCTCGATTGACTGAGCGGCGGTCCAATCCCGGCGATTGCGCGATGGATCTCCGATCCGACCTCTAGCCAACGAGTGAACAATGCCATCCGACATCCTGGTCACCGATCAAAACGCGGCCGAGAATTTGCGCGGAGGCGTAGGAGGATCTGAGGCTCTTATCGAGCTCCGGCACGTTTCGAAGTCGTACGTCGGCGCGGACGGCGGCTCGCCTGTCACCGTGCTCGACGACATCAACCTCGAGGTGAGGGAAGGCGAGATGCTGGCGCTGCTCGGACAATCCGGCTCCGGCAAGTCGACCATCCTGCGTTTGATGGCCGGCCTCACCGTGCCGACGCAGGGCGCTGTTCTCAGTCACGGAGCATCGCTGGACGGCGTGAATCCGCGGCTGTCGATCGTGTTCCAGAGCTTCGCGCTCTATCCCTGGCTCACAGTGCAGGAGAACGTCCAGGTCGGCCTGATCCAGCGGCGCCTCCACGCTGATCAAGAGAACGAGGAAATCAAGCGCGCGCTCGAGCTCATCGGGTTATCCGGTTACGAGCATGCTTATCCAAAACAGTTGTCGGGCGGCATGCGCCAGCGGGTGGGATTCGCGCGGGCGCTGATTGCCCAGCCCGAAGTCCTTTGCATGGACGAGCCGTTCAGCGCGCTCGACGTTCTGACGGCGGAGAGCCTGCGCACGCAGGTCGTGGACCTCTGGCGCAGCTCTCAGCATGCTGGTCTCAAGAGCATCTTCCTCGTGACGCACAACATCGCCGAAGCGGTGTTCATGGCCACGCGGATCGTGATCATTTCGTCGCATCCCGGACGGATTCGCAACGTCATCGCCAACCCGCTGCCTTATCCGCGTGACGTTAACTCCAAGCAGTTCGCCGCGATGGTCGATCAGATTCACGCTGCCATCACCGCGCTGGTCCTGCCCGACGAGCCTACGGAGCCTATGGCTGTAGCCGCCGGCGCGGCTGCAGCAGCCTCGGTCGAAACGGGCGCTGAGCCGGCCCCGAGGCCTGCGCGCGTCGAACCGATTCCGAACGCACCGGTTGAAACGATCATCGGCTTGCTCGAGATCATCGAGGATGCGCAAGAGACAATCAACGTGTTCGACTTGAGCGCGCGGGTAGGCAAGGAGTTCGGCGAAACGATCGCGACGGTCAAGGCTGCCGAGATGCTGAACCTGGTCGACACCCCGAAGGATGACGTTCTGATGAGCGAGGCAGGCTGGTACTTCCTAGCCGCTTCGCCCCCGGCCCGCAAGGCGCTGTTCCGCCAGGCGATCATGAAGCTGCGCCTGTTTCAAATGCTCACATCGCGGTTGGCCGAGGCTCCCGACGGGCGCATCGACGCCGACAGCGTACTCGAAGAGCTGGCGAAGCTTCTGCCCTATGATCATCCGGCCAAGCTGCTCGATACCATCATCGCCTGGGGGAGGTATGCCGAGCTCATCGACTTCGATCAAGACACCAACACCGTTCGCCTGCATGAGGGAAGTGCCGGTGACGATGATGAGGGCGAGGACATCTTGCAATGAACCGATAGCGCAAGCTAGGGCATAATCAGCCCCGCTTCCAAAAAAACTCATCTGATGAATCCCGTCGGCGAACTGTTGCAGCTGGATGACATCGCCCTCGATCTGGAGGTCGCGAACGCCGGCGCGCTCCTTCAAAGGATCGCGGCCATGCTTGCGCGACGAGGTCGCCTCCCGGAAGCAGAAGTGTTGAGCAGCCTCAAGACTCGCGAAGAGCTGGGATCGACGGCGTTGGGTCACGGCATCGCGATACCGCACGCGCGCATGGCGGACTGTGGCGCCGCGGCAGGCGCCTTCGTGCGAACGAGATTCGGCATTCCGTTCAATGCGCCCGATGGCAGGCCAGTCTCAGTCTTTTTGGGGCTGATCGTTCCGAAACAGGCGAACGAGCGGCACCTGAAGCTCCTCGCGACAGCTGCCGGCATGTTCAGCGAGCGGAGCTTTCGCGAGAAAGTCAGAGCCTGTATCGATCCTGCGCAGGCGCTCGAGCTTCTGGCGGCATGGACGGATTCGTCAGCACTCGCGAGCGAATAGCCAGGTAGCCTCTTCGTGCGTATCGCCGCCGCTCCGGTATCGGTCGTTGCGGTAAGACTGCTTCCGACACGCTGGGACCTGATCGTCGTCCCGCTGCTGCTCGTCTGCTTCGTCATCCTCGGGCACGGCGCGCGGCAGATGGCGCAGCCGCTCTCCGCGCTCGAAACGGCACCGCTGACGCTGGCGCCCGCGGCGCTGCCCGGCTACGCGCTGCGCACGACCTTGCGCATGCTCGCGGCGCTGCTGCTGTCGCTCGTGTTCACGTTCACGTATGGGACGCTCGCCGCGAAGAATCGGCGCGCGGGGGCGCTGCTCGTGCCGCTGCTCGACATTCTGCAATCGGTGCCGATTCTCGGCTTTCTGTCGTTCACCGTAACTTTTTTCCTGGGCTTGTTTCCCGGCAACGTGCTCGGCGCCGAATGCGCTGCCATCTTCGCGATCTTCACCAGCCAGGCGTGGAACATGGCCTTCAGCTTCTATCAATCGCTGCGCACGCTGCCGCGCGACCTCGATGAAGCGACGCGCAGCTTCGGACTGTCCGCGTGGCAGCGCTTCTGGCGGCTGGAGGTTCCGTTCTCGATTCCCGGGCTGGTGTGGAACACGATGATGTCGATGTCCGGCGGCTGGTTCTTCGTCGTGGCCAGCGAAGCGATTTCCGTCGGCAAGACCACGATCACGCTGCCGGGCATCGGCTCGTATGTCGCGCTCGCCATCGCCGAGCGCGATCTTGCCGCGGTGGGCTGGGCGGTGCTCGCCATGCTCGTCGTGATATTGATCTACGACCAGGTGCTCTTCCGGCCCATCGTAGCGTGGGCGGAGAAGTTCCGCTTCGAGCAGACCGCGAGCGGAGAAGTCGCGACATCGTGGTTCCTCACGCTGCTGCGCCGCTCCTTCTGGGTGCGCTGGACCTCGGCTCCGATCCGGCGCGCGTGGCGCCGCGTCATGCGCAAGCGCAACGTGTTTCCCGAACTTCGCGTGCCAAATCCGGGAAGGGGACTGTCGACGCGCACCGTCGATTGGATCTGGTACACGGCACTGGCACTAGTAGCGGCGTATGCGGCATGGCATGTTCTCGTCTTCGTGTTCAGCGAGCTGGGTTTGCTGGATCTGCTCGAGACGCTGGGCCTGGGGGCGCTGACACTGTTGCGAGTCCTCATTCTGATCGGGCTGGCAACATTGATCTGGGTTCCTGTCGGCGTCTGGATCGGCTTGCGGCCGCGGCTCGCCGAAGCGCTTCAGCCGCTGGCCCAGTTCCTCGCGGCGTTTCCCGCGAATCTCCTCTTTCCGGTTGCCGTCGTCACCATCGTGCGTTTTCACTTGAGCCCCGACGTGTGGCTGAGCCCGCTGATGGTGCTGGGAACGCAGTGGTACATTCTTTTCAACGTGATCGCCGGGACGACAGCTTTTCCCGGCGACTTGAAGGAAGCGGCAGCAAGCCTTCGCCTCACGGGCTGGCCGTGGTGGCGCAATGTCATTCTTCCCGGCATCTTTCCCTACTACGTCACGGGCGCGATCACGGCGTCGGGCGGGTCATGGAACGCAAGCATCGTCGCGGAAGTCGCGAGCTGGGGCGAGACGCATCTGCAGGCGCACGGCCTCGGCGCATACATCGCACAGGCGACCGACGCCGGCGACTACCCGCGTCTCGTGCTGGGCATCGCCGTGATGTCGTTCTTTGTCGTTGCGTTGAACCGCGTCCTGTGGCGACCGCTGTACGCTTTCGCCGAACGCCGTTTGCGCATTAATTAAACTTTCTACCCATGGCTACGCCCGTCAATCCCGAACTGCTTTCCGTCAAAGACTGCTGCCGCACATTCACGACGCCCGGAAACGAGCCACTCGTCGTTCTCGAGGATGCGGAGCTGACGTTGCGTGAAGGCGAGATCGTCGGCCTCCTCGGGCGCTCCGGTTCGGGCAAGTCGACGCTGCTGCGGATCATCGCGGGACTCATCGCACCGTCCCGCGGCGAGGTGCGCTTCATGGGCCATCGGGTTCGCGGCCCCGCGCCCGGGCTGGCGATGGTGTTCCAGACCTTCGCGCTCTTTCCCTGGCTCACGGTGCGCGACAACGTCGAGCTGGGGCTCGTCGCGCTGGAGGTGCCGCGCGAAGAGCAGATACGACGGGCGCAGGCCGCGATCGAGCTGATCGGCCTCGCGGGTTTCGAAGCGGCGTATCCGAAGGAGCTTTCAGGCGGGATGCGCCAGCGCGTCGGTTTCGCGCGCGCGCTGGTCACGTACCCGCAGCTGCTGCTGATGGACGAGCCGTTCTCAGCGCTTGACGTGCTGACTGCGGAAACCCTGCGCTCGGATTTTCTCGATCTGTGGGTCGAAGGCAGGATGCCGATCAAGTCGGTGTTGATCGTGACGCACAACATCGAGGAAGCGGTGTTGATGTGCGATCGCATTCTCATCTTCGCGTCCAACCCCGGGCGGATCGTGCAGGAGATTCCGGTCGCGCTGCCGCATCCGCGCAACCGGCTCGACCCGACGTTTCGCAGCATCGTGGACACGATCTACACGCGTATGACGACGCGCGCTCCCGGAGCTGCGGGGACGCGCGATGGAGTGTTCCCCGGCACGG
This sequence comes from Casimicrobiaceae bacterium, assembly GCA_035543635.1. GTDB lineage: Bacteria > Pseudomonadota > Gammaproteobacteria > Burkholderiales > Casimicrobiaceae > PALSA-1003. The sequence continues at coordinate 2,395 of DATKJP010000108.1, read as the reverse complement.
GTCTGGGCATGGTGCTTCCCGATGTTTCGACCAACCTCATGGCGGGACTGGTCGAGACGCTTGCCGCGCCACCGTATCAGGGACGCGCAGATCTGCCGCCGCTCGCCTCCGCGCTGCAGCTCGAGGCCGACGAGCTTCTGCCAATCGCGGAAACACTGCAGCTCTTGCGCTTCGTCGATCTGGCCGAAGGCGACATCGCGCTGACCGATGCCGGACGCCGTTTCGCCCAGGCCGGCGTCGACGAGCGCAAGGAGCTCTTCGCGAACCACCTGATTGCCTACGTTCCATTGGCGGCGCACATCCGCCGCGTCCTCGAGAGCCGCCCCGATCACCGCGCGCCGTTCAGTCGCTTCAGCGAAGAGCTCGAGGACTACATGGGCAATGAACAGGCCGCGGCGACCTTGCGCGCCGTGCTGGCGTGGTCGCGTTACGCCGAGGCGTTCACCTACGTCGGCGAAACGGGGATGTTCGAGCTGGCGCAGTCCACGGAGCCACAAGCCTAGCTCGGGTGCGCAAAGGGCGGATGCGAAAGATTCCCTGATGAAGATCACTGCCGCTGCCATTTATCTCGTTCGCGTCGACGGCCGCCATCCGATCGTCGTCGAGCTCGAGACGGATGCCGGTGTCACCGGACTCGGCGAAGCGGGCATCGCCTATGGTGTCGGCGAAACGGCCGCCGCCGGCATGATCAAGGACCTCGCGGAGGCGATCGTGCTCGGCCAGGATCCGTTTCGCATCGAGGCCGTCTGGAGCGCGATGTACGACCACAGTTTCTGGGCGAAGCGCGGAGGTCCGATCGTGTTCGCCGGCATCAGCGCGATCGAGCAGGCGCTGTGGGACATCAAGGGCAAGGCGCTCAAGCTGCCGGTCTATGAGCTCCTCGGCGGCAAGGTTCGCGACCGCGTGCGTCTCTACGCCAACGGCTGGTCGTTTCGCGCCAACACCGCGGATGAATTCGCGCGGGCGACGGAGCGCGTGCTCAAGGACGGCTACACCGCGTTGAAGCTCTATCCGCTGGCGACTCCGATCTCTGACAATCCACACGGCATGATCCGCCACGTGTCGCAGCGCTCGATCGATCGCGAGGCGGTCGAGCTGGCGGTCGCAAGGGTACGCGCCGTGCGCAAGGCGATCGGTCCGAACGTCGACCTCATGTGCGACATGAGTGGAGAATTGACCACCGATGCGATCGTGTCGCTCGCACGTCGACTTGAGGAGTTCGACCTGATGTTTCTCGAGGAGCCGGTCGATCCGTTCGATCTCGAGAGCATGCGCGCCGTCGCCGAAGCTGTGAAGATGCCGATTGCGGCGGGCGAGCGGCTCTATACGCGTTACGATTTCCGGCGTCTGCTCGAGCTGCGCGCGGCGCAGGTGCCTCAACCCGACGTCGCGACGGCAGGCGGCTTGTTCGAAGTGAAGAAGATCGCCGCGATGGCGGAAGCGTTCAATCTTTGCGTCGCGCCGCACTTGTGCGCGGGGCCCATCTGCACCGCCGCGACGCTGCAGCTCGACGCAACGCTCACCAATCTGCTGATCCAGGAAGTCTATCCGTATCGCGTGCCGGAGCACTTCGCGATCGTCGATCGTGCGCCGGAGCTCGAGGTCAAGAGTGGCTACCTGGCGATTCCCGATCGACCCGGCTTCGGCGTCGAGCTCGACCGCGCGCGCATGAAGCCTTTCCTCTGGGCCGAGTGCAGGGGTTGATCGCCTACTGCGCAGTCGCTGCGACGCCTGCGGGCGCGGGGTAGAGGTGGCACGCGACGCCGTGGTCCGGCGTCACCTGCACCCAGCTTGGATAGACGTCCTTGCAGATCGGCATCGCGCGCGGGCAGCGCGGATGGAAGTGGCAGCCGGTCGGCGGCGACAGTGCAGACGCCACTTCACCTTCGAGCTTCATCATGATGACCTTGGACTTGGGATCCGGCACAGGCGACGCCGATCGGAGCGCGCGCGTATAGGGATGCATCGGCTGGTCGAAGATCGCCGGCACCGGCGCGCGCTCGACGATGCGACCGAGATACATGACCGCCACGGTACGGCAGAAATGGCGCACCACGCCGAGATCGTGCGAGATGAAGACGAAGCTCAGGTTCCGCCGTTGCTGCAGCCCGCGCAGCAGTACGAGAATCTGCGCCTGGATCGACACGTCGAGCGCAGACACCGGCTCGTCGGCGACGATCAGCTCCGGCTCGAGCACGAGCGCGCGCGCGATTCCGATTCTCTGGCGCTGGCCGCCGCTGAACTCGTGCGGATATTTTTCCGCGGCATCGACCGGCATCCCGACCTCGGCGAGCACCGCGCGCAGCTTGGCGCGGATCTCCTTCGCCGTGCCGAGGCCGTGCACGCGCATCGGCTCGCTCAGGGTCTGTCCGATCGTGCGGCGCGGGTTGAGCGA
>DATKJP010000107.1:0-5085 GCA_035543635.1 Casimicrobiaceae bacterium | reverse complement strand
GTTCCACGCCAGCGCTTCGAATCCGGGATAGCCCGCTTCAGCGATCGTCGGAAGATCCGGCAATAGCGCAGACCGCCTCGCCGTGGTGACCGCGAGCGCGCGCAACTTTCCGGCCTGCACCTGCGCCTGCAGCGGCTGCATCACCGCGAACATGAGCTGAGTCTCGCCCTGCACGGTTGCGGTCACCGCAGGCGGCGAGCCGTTGAAGGGCACGTGCACGATGTCGATGCCGGCGGTCGTCTTGAGCAGCTCCATCGTAAGATGCGAGGAGCTGCCGTTGCCGACCGAGGCGTAGCTCAGCTTGCCGGGATTCGCTTTCGCGTAATCGACGAGTTCCCGTAACGATTTCGCCGGCAGCGACGCGCTGACCGCGAGCACATTGGGCTGGCTCGACGTGATAACCACCGGCGCAAGGTCCTTCTGTGGATCGTAAGGCAGCTTCGAATAGAGATGCGGCGCGAAAGCGAGCGGCCCATTGAACGACATCAGCATCGTGTACCCGTCGGACGCCGACTTCGCGACGAGGTCGGTGGCGAGGGTGCCGCCAGCCGCAGGACGATTATCGACAACGACGGGTTGTCCGAGCTTGTCCTTGAGTTTGTCGCCGATGGCGCGGGCCAAAACGTCGATCGAGCTGCCGGCCGGCGCCGCGACGACGAACTTGATCGGACGATCGGGCCAGTTCTGCGCGAACGTACCGCCCGCGAACGCAACCGCCATCGCGATGCCCGTCAGCAGGCGCACCGCAGAGTTCATTCCGCCCAATCGTCCGTGGTTCATGCCGCTGCGTGACACACCGCTTCGATGTTGTGTCCGTCGGGATCGAGCACGAAGGCGCCGTAGTAGTTCGCGTGGTAGTGCGGGCGCGGACCTGGCGGGCCGTTGTCCTTTCCGCCGGCAGCCATAGCGGCCTTGTAGAACGCGTCGACCTGCGCGCGCGTCTCGGCGCGAAACGCGACGTGGATCGCCGGCACGTTCGGCTCTCCCTGTCCGATCCAGAAATCAGGCTTGGGCGGCACCCCGAAGCCGGCGTACTGCTCCCACTCCATGATGATCGCGTAACCGAGCGGCGCTAGCGCGGCCCGGTAGAACGCCTTGCTTTTCGCGACATCGGTTACGCTCACTCCCGTGTGATCGATCATCGGCTGTTCTCGCTCAAGGGTTCACGCGGCCGCACACCAGATATTCGAGCAGAGCTTTTTGCACGTGCAACCGGTTCTCTGCCTCATCCCACACCACGCTTTGCGGCCCGTCGAGCACTTCCGCCGCGACTTCCTCGCCGCGATGCGCCGGGAGGCAATGCATGAAGAGCGCGTCGGGCTTCGCTTCGCGCATCATCGCAGCATCAACCATCCAGCGCGCGAAATCGCGCGCGCGTTCGTCATTCTCGGCCTCGAAGCCCATGCTGGTCCACACGTCGGTGGTGACGAGATCCGCGCCGCGGCAGGCCGCCCGCGGATCGGAGAAGATTTTCAGATGGTCGCGGCAGTCGACGCCCGAGCGCGACGCCTGCAGCTCGTAGCCCGGCGGCGTCGAGACGTGGAGGTTGAAATCGAAGATCGCGGCCGCCTGCAGCCAGGTGTTGCACACGTTGTTCGAGTCGCCGATCCACGCCACGGCGCGTCCGTTGATCGATCCGCGCTGCTCGACGAAGGTGTAGATGTCGGCGAGGATCTGGCAGGGGTGATATTCGTTGGTGAGGCCGTTGATTACCGGCACGCGCGAATGCGCCGCGAAACGCTCGATGATCGCCTGGTCGAAGGTGCGGATCATGACCACGTCGACCATGCGCGAGATTACGCGCGCGACGTCCTCGATCGGCTCGCCGCGCGAAAGCTGCGTATCGCCGCGATTCAAATTGATGGCGATGCCGCCAAGCTGATTCATCCCGGCTTCGAAGGAGACGCGGGTCCGCGTGGACGCCTTCTCGAACACCATCGCGAGCGTGCGGTCGCGTAGCGGCTGGTAGAGCTCGTAACGCTTGAATTTCTCCTTGATCCAGCGCGTGCGCTCGAAGAGATACTCCAGCTCGTCCCGGCTGAAGTCCCTCAACTGGAGAAAGTGCTTCGGCGGCATTTGTGGATCGCGAGAATGAAATTAAAAGAGCGCCTCACGGGCGCCCTTTTCATCTCAGCCCGGTGGAGGTTCAGGCCATGGCCTTGATCGCCTGCGCCAATCGGTGCTTGCTTCGCGAGGCGAGGTTCTTGTGCACGACCTTCTTGTCAGCGACACGATCGATCACCGACTGCTGCACCCGGAATTCCCTGAGCGCCGCCGCCTTGTCGCCTGCCGCGATCGCCTTCTTCACGTTCTTGATCGCGCTGCGCAGCGCGGACTTGAGGCTCGTGTTGTGCTTACGGCGTGCGACCGCCTGACGGGCGCGCTTCTTTGCTTGCGCGGTGTTGGCCATTGCAAAAAATCCTTGTTTTCTGGAGCGAGGAAAAAAGATCGAGCATAATAATCGCTTTTAGCTTCTCTAGCAACCCGAAAGAGCTCTCGCCGCTATAGATGAATCTGCTCAAGGCGCTGTCTACGGTCAGCGCGATGACGCTGCTGTCGCGCATCACGGGACTCGCCCGCGAGAGCCTCAAGGCGTTCGCGTTCGGCGCCGGGTTGGAGATGGACGCCTTCGAGGCGGCGTTCCGCCTGCCAAACATCCTGCGGCGGCTCTTCGCCGAGGGCGCGTTCTCGCAGGCCTTCGTGCCGATTCTCGCCGAATACAAGCTGCGGCGCGGCGACGACGGCACGCGCGATCTCGTCGCGAAGGTGAGCGCGATTCTCGCGCTGGCCCTGATCGTGGTCTCTGTGCTCGGCATTTTTGCGGCGCCGTGGCTCGTTTATGCGCTCGCGGCCGGGTTCGATAAGACGCCAGGCAAAGTCGAGCTGACTGCGGTGATGATCCGCATCATGTTTCCCTACATCCTGTTCGTCTCGCTGGTGTCGCTGGCCGGCGGCGTGCTCAACACCTATCGCCGGTTTGCGATTCCCGCTTTCACGCCGGTGCTCCTCAATCTTTCGATCATCGGCGCGGCCCTCTTTCTCGCTCCCTACTTCGATCCTCCGATCGTCGCATTGGCCTGGGGTGTAGCGATCGGAGGCGCGGCGCAGCTCGTGCTGCAGCTGCGGCCGCTCGCCAGGCTCGGCATGCTGCCGCGGCCGCGGCTCGACTGGCGCGACACGGGCGTGCGGCGCGTACTGAAGACAATGGGTCCGGCCGTGCTCGGTGTTTCTGCGGCGCAGATCTCCGCGCTCATCAACACGCAGCTCGCCGCGTATCTGGGCAACGGTCGCATATCGTGGATTACCTACGCCGACCGGCTGATGGAGTTCCCGAGCGCGCTCCTCGGCGTGGCGCTGGGAACCGTGCTGTTGCCCAGTCTCTCGCGCCATTACCACGACGAGAATCCGGCGCAGTATCAGGCGCTGCTCGACTGGGGCTTGCGCCTCACTTTCCTGCTCGCGCTGCCGGCCGCGCTGGCGCTCGCCATGCTCGCGGTGCCGCTCATCGCGACGCTCTACCAATACGGGCGGTTCACCGTCGACGATCTCTGGCAGACGCGCGTGGCGCTTCTGGGCTACAGCGTGGGGCTGCTAGGCCTGATCGCGGTGAAGATACTCGCGCCCGGCTTCTACGCGAGGCAGGACATGCGCACGCCGGTGCGCTGCGCCTTCATCGCCTTGTGTGTCTCGACACTGCTGGCGGTTACGCTGATGTTCACGCTGCCGAGGATGACGGCGCACGCCGGCCTCACGCTGGCGATCTCGATCGGCGCGTGTCTCAATGCGCTGTTGCTCTACCGCGCGATGCGGCGCGGCGAGATCTATGCGCCCGCACCGGGATGGGGAAAGTTTCTCGGCCGCGTGCTGCTGGCGCTGATTGTGCTCGGCGCGGTGTTGTGGTGGAGCGCGGGTGCGGACCAGCTGTGGATCACGGCCGGGCTGTGGACGAAAGTCGGGCGTCTCGCGCTAGTCGTCGCCGCGGGCGCGATCGCCTATTTCGGCGCGCTGTGGCTCGTCGGGTTCCGCTTCGCCGATTTCAACCGCCGCGAAGCACCGTAGTGGCTGCCGCAGAACGAGGCCGCCGGCCCGCGCAGCAGTTCTGCTAGTGCTGGTCGCTCGGTTTGCGGTACGGGCAGTTCGTCTTCACGCACTCGGCGTAAAGATACAGCGCGTGCTCGGCGATCGCGAAGCCGCGCTCCTTCGCAACTTTCGTCTGCCGCTTCTCGATCTCTGAATCGAAGAATTCCTCGACGCGGCCGCACTGCAGGCACACGAGATGATCGTGATGCCCGCCCTGGTTCAGCTCGAACACCGCCCGGCCCGACTCGAAATGGTGGCGCACGAGCAGGCCCGCCTGCTCGAACTGCGTGAGCACGCGGTAGACGGTGGCGAGCCCGATGTCGAGACCGTCAGCGAGCAGCTGCTTGTACACGTCCTCGGCGGTCAGATGCCGCACTTTACTCTGCTCGAAGAGATTGATGATCCGCAACCGCGGCAGCGTCGCCTTGAGCCCCGCGCTCTTGAGGTCGTGCGAACTCGTCATACCGCCTATGATATAGTTTTCGATCGTCCCGTGGCAGCCAGACTTCCATCCATGCGCGTGTCCGTCTGCGCCGGCATCCTCGTTTTCATGCTCGCCGGCTGCCAGTCATTCTCGATCGAGAATGTAACGAGCTTCAACCTGTCGAGCCTCGGCGTCTACAAGCTCGACATCAATCAGGGCAACTACATTTCCAGCGATCAGGTCGAGCGGCTCAAGGTCGGACAGACCCGGCAGCAGGTTCGACAAGTGCTCGGCACGCCGCTCTTGACCGATCCGTTTCATGCCGACCGCTGGGATTACATCTACCAGTTCGAGCGCCAGGGCCGCGTGCTCGAGCACACGCAGCTCAGCGTGTTTTTCGTCAACGACCGCGTCGCGCGCTGGGAGAACGGCGAGCTGCCGCCGCCTCCCACCGAGGTAGCGCGATCGGGAGGGGGCGACGCGATGCTCGACAAGTCGCTGTCGACTGCACCGAAGACCGGCGAGACGAACTGGCTGGTGGAGCTCCTGAGAAAGCTCGGCTGGTGGGAGTAGAGCCTGGC
>DATKJP010000106.1:0-14155 GCA_035543635.1 Casimicrobiaceae bacterium | reverse complement strand
GTCGCAGCGGTCGCTGCCGCAGCAGCGAACGCGCAAACCCACCCCAGCACCCATCGCTTCAACACTCAGCGCTCTCCTGCGAGGAGAATTGACGGCACGATCCACTGCGACCGCAGCAACAATCAGCTTGTTCCCGCCGCGCCGCGCGCTCTTGCGGCCAGGTATGCGTCATGCAGCGCTCGCCAGGCATCGCGAGAGCGTTTCCCGCCAACCGGAAAGAGTCAGTCCGAAGACGCGCTCGAGTTTCTTCGTGTCCAATACGGCATAGGCCGGTCGCCTTGCGGCAGTCGGATATTCCGCCGTGGTGATCGGCAGCACGCGCGGCTTGTCCACCGGTCCGATGATCGCGCGCGCGAATTCGAACCAGCTCGTGCTGTCACGCGCGCTCAGATTGTAGAGCCCCGCGCACTCGCGAAGCGCGGGTAGACCGCGGCCAAGGAGCGCGCAGGTTGCTTCGGCCAGTGCGCGGCTCCAGTTCGGCACTCCGAACTGATCGGCAACGACGCGCAACTCCTCGCGCTCGCGCGCGAGGCGGCGAATTGTGAGCAGAAAGTTGTGACCGCGCAGCCCGTAGACCCAGCTCGTTCGAAGTACGAGATAGCGGCAGCCGCTCGCTTCGATGGCACGCTCGCCGGAGAGCTTGCTCGCGCCGTAAACGCTGAGTGGATTCGGCGGAGCCTCTTCGCTGTACGGCCCGGTCGCGGTGCCGTCGAAGACGTAGTCCGTCGAGTAGTGAACCAGCAGCGCGTCGAGTTTCTTCGCTTCTTCGGCCAGGATGCCGGGTGCGCGAGCATTGATGGCCTCAGCGGCTTCGCGTTCTTGCTCCGCCTTGTCGACGGCCGTGTACGCGGCAGCATTGACAATGAGCGTGGGTCGCTGCAAGCGCAATGTCGTTCGGATCGCATCGGCATCGGCGAGATCGAGCTGCGAGCGGTCGAGAGCGGTGACTTCGCCGTGCGCGGGAAGGAGCCGCGAGAGTTCGAAGCCGAGCTGACCGCTCGCCCCGATGACGAGGATCGTCGGCCCAATCATTGACTCAAGGATAGAGGTCGGCCGAAGCGAGTGGCGCCCCGGCGGCATCCTTCGCCGCGAGCGTAGGCGCGCCATCGAGGGGCCAATCTATGGCCAGCGCGGGATCGTTCCACAGCAGCGTTCGCTCGTGCTCGGCATACCAGTAGTCGGTGGTCTTATAAAGGAACTCCGCCGCGTCGGAAAGCACGAGGAAGCCGTGTGCGAAGCCGGGCGGAATCCAGAGCATCGATTTCGCTTCCGCGGAAAGCCTCATGCCCACCCATTTGCCGAAGCTGGGCGAGCTGCGGCGAATGTCGACCGCGACGTCGAATACTTCACCGAAAGATACGCGCACGAGCTTGCCCTGTGCATGCTCGATCTGGTAGTGCAGTCCGCGCAGCACGTTGTGACCCGACCGCGAGTGATTGTCCTGCACGAACTCGGCTACGAGCCCGGCTTCGCTGAACACGCGCCTGTTCCAACTCTCGAAGAAGAACCCGCGCTGGTCGCCGAACACGCGCGGCTCGATCAGCAGCACGTCCGGCAAGGCGGTCGGCGTGACCTTCACGGTCGCTTCAGCGAATCAACGGGTCGCGCAGAACGTCGAGCAGATAGCGCCCATAGCCGTTCTTCATCGATGCACCGAGCTTTTCCAGCTGCGCGGCGTCGATGTAGCCGAGCCGGAAGGCGATCTCTTCCGGACAGGCGATCTTCAGTCCCTGCCGTCGCTCTATCGTCTCGATGTATTGCGACGCGGCGAGCAGTGACTCGTGCGTTCCCGTGTCGAGCCAGGCCATGCCACGGCCCATCACCTCGACCGAGAGCTCGCCGCGCGCGAGATAGGCGCGATTGACGTCCGTGATCTCCAGCTCGCCGCGCGTCGACGGCTTCAATCCTGCCGCGATGTCGAGCACCGCGTTATCGTAAAAATAGAGGCCCGTCACCGCGTAGCGCGATTTCGGCTGCGCCGGCTTCTCGTCGAGGCTCAGCACGCGTCCCGACGCGTCGAACTCGGCCACGCCGTAGCGCTCCGGATCGGCCACAGGATACGCAAAAACGGTCGCGCCCTGCGAACGCGCGTTGGCGCGCTTGAGCAGCGGCTGTAGCTCGTGACCGTAGAAGATGTTGTCGCCGAGCACGAGCGCACAGCTATCGGAGTCGACGAAGGAGCGGCCGATGATGAAGGCCTGCGCCAGTCCCTCCGGCCGCGGCTGCACGGCGTACGAGAGGCGGATTCCCCAGCGCGCGCCGTCCCCGAGAAGCTGCGCGAAGCGCGGCGTGTCCTCCGGCGTCGAGACAAGAAGGATGTCGCGAATTCCCGCCAGGAGCAGCGTGGATAGCGGGTAATAGATCATCGGCTTGTCGTACACCGGAAGCAGCTGCTTCGAGATCACCTGCGTGACTGGATAGAGCCTCGTTCCCGAGCCGCCGGCCAGGATGATTCCCTTGCGTGCACTCACGCGGCTGCCTCCTTGCTCGCACGACGCGAATGCCAAGTGCCGACGAGTCGGCAGCGCCCGCGATTCGCCTCGCGCGATCCCCCCGCTCTGCGCGGGGTCCCTCGCCGCGGGCTCACGCGGCCACCTCCGCGTATTGCAGGGAGATCCACTTCTGATACTCCTTGCTCGTCACGGCGGTGAGCCATGCATCGTTGTCGAGATACCAGTGCACGGTGCGTGCAAGCCCCGACTCGAAGCTCTCCTGCGGCGCCCACCCGATCTCGCGCCGAAGCCTCGACGAATCGATCGCATATCGCCGGTCGTGCCCCGGGCGGTCCTTGACGAATGCGATCTTGCTGGCGTAGTCGCGGCCCGGTCTCATCTCGCCGAGGATGCGGCACAAGCTCCGCGCTACTTCCAGATTCGTTTTCTCCGCATTGCCGCCGATGTTGTAGGTCTCGCCCGGCCGTCCGCATTCGAGGACCGCCCGGATTGCCGCGCAGTGATCGCCCACGTAAAGCCAGTCGCGGATGTTCAATCCGTCGCCGTAAATCGGCAGCGCCTTGCCGGCGAGCGCGTTGTGGATCATCAGCGGAATGAGCTTTTCAGGAAACTGCCGTGGCCCGTAGTTGTTCGAGCAGTTGGTCACCAGCGTGGGCAGTCCATAGGTGTGCCTGTACGCGCGCACGAGATGATCGGCGGCCGCTTTCGAAGCTGCATAAGGGCTGTTGGGTGCGTAAGGACTCGATTCGGTAAACGCCGGCTCGATCGGTTCGAGCGAGCCGTAGACTTCGTCCGTCGATACGTGTAGGAACCGAAAACGCAACCGCTCGGATTCGCCGAGCGCATTCCAATAGCCCCGTATCGCATCGAGCAGGTTGAGGGTCCCGACAACGTTGGTAGCGATGAAGTCCGCTGGGGCGTGAATCGAGCGATCGACGTGGCTCTCCGCGGCGAAGTTGATGACCGCGCGCGGCGTGTATTGCGCGAGAAGCGCCTCCACCTGCGTCCGGTCTCCGATGTCGCCGCGAACGAAGACGTGCCGTGAATTCCCCTTCAGCGTAGCGAGATTGCCGAGATTGCCGGCGTAGGTGAGCTTGTCGAGATTGACGATCGGCTCGTCGCTGGCGGCGCACCAGTCGAGGACGAAGTTGGAACCGATAAACCCCGCTCCGCCGGTGACCAGAAGCATCACGTTCCTCTATCGAAAGGGCGGAAATTTTATCACGCGCCCATCGGGGCCGCTGGTTCCGCCGCGTTAACCCGCGCGGTAAAGCCGCCCCGTGTTCAACGCGGCGACTTAGTGCGTCATGTCTTTCGTGACGCACCAACGTAGTAGCGCAGGTACCACTCGATGAACCTGCCGAGACCTACCGCGAGCGGCGTAGCGGGCGCGAATCCGGTCGCCGCGGCAAGGCGCTCGATCGAGGCGTAGGTCTCCAGCACATCGCCCGGTTGCAGAGGGAGATATTCCTTGATCGCCTTGCGCCCGAGCAGGCGTTCCAACTCCGCGATGAACACTTCGAGCTCGACCGGCTCGTGATTGCCGATGTTGTAGATCACGTGCGGGGCGTCGGTCGCCGGATCCTGCTCCGCAGGCGGCTGGCGCAACACCCGCGCCACGCCTTCGACGATGTCGTCGACGTAGGTGAAGTCGCGGCGCATGCGACCGTGATTGAAAACCTTGATCGGCTCGCCGGCGAGAATCGCGCGCGCGAACAGCATCGGCGACATGTCAGGCCGTCCCCACGGTCCGTACACGGTAAAGAAGCGAAGTCCCGTAGCCGGCAGTCGGTATAGATGCGCGTAGCTCGCTGCCATCAGCTCGTCAGCACGCTTCGTTGCCGCATACAGACTTACCGGACTATCGACGCGCTGGTCCTCGGAGAAGGGCAGCGTGTGATTGGCGCCGTAGACGCTCGAGCTCGACGCGTAGACGAGATGCACGACACCGGCGTGGCGGCAGGCTTCGAGTACGACTCCGAAGGCGTCGATATTGTTGCGCAGGTACGCGGCGGGATTCAAAAGCGAGTAGCGAACACCCGGCTGTGCCGCAAGATGTGCCACATGCGTGAACCCGCCCCGGCGAAACAACGTGCTCGTCGCCGCGGAATCGGCGAGGTCGATCGTCTCGCAGCTCGCTCCGGCCGCCGCCAGGCGCGCCGCGCGCGCCCGCTTGAGCGCGACGTCGTAATAGGGATCGAAGTTGTCCACCCCGACCACCTCCACGCCGTCGCGCGCGAGCCGCTCGGCGAGATGCATGCCGATAAACCCCGCCGCGCCGGTCACCAGCACTTTCATGATCTATCGCGAACGCTCCGCCTGCTCGAGCGCTCGCAGCTTGGCGTACTTGCAGAAGCTATTGAAGCAGCCGATGGCGATATGCACGAGGCCCGCCGTCCCGTCGAGGAAACCGGCGCGAAAGAGATAGAAGCGCGCGAAGCGGGCGAGCGGCGAGATAAGCAGGCGCGCGAAGGAAAATCGCTCGCCGCGTGCATGCATCGCCTCGGCTTGCAGGCTCGTGTAACGATTCTGCTTTTCGAGATACGAGTCGAGAGATTCGCCCGATGCGTGCAGCAGGTCGCCTTCGAGCCGGCCCACGCTTCCGTCGGCGACCACGTGCTCGTGCACAGCGTCGTCGCTCCAGCGCGCGTGACGGCGATCGAAAAGGCGCAGGCTCCAATCCGGGTAGCCCTCGCCGTGCGCGAGCCAGCGTCCGAGGAAGCGGTTGCGGCGAGCCATTGCAAATGCGACGTGCTGCGGCGCCGCCATCGCCACGCGCAGGCTGAGCCCGAGCTCGGTCGACACGCGCTCGTCCGCATCGAGACAAAGCACCCAGTCGTGCGCGGCTTGCGCGACCGCGAAATTCTTCTGCGGCCCGAAGCCGAGCCATTCGTGCGTCAGCACGCGCGCGCCCATGCGGTGCGCGATTTCTACGGTATCATCGCGGCTGCCGGAATCAACCACGATCGTCTCGGCGGCGAACGCGGCCGAGGCGAGACAATCCTGGAGTTGCGCGCCGGCGTCGCGGGTGATCACGACGAGCGTGAGCGGAAGCGTCTCGGACATCGCGTCAAACGTGGGAGCGCGCGGTGAACATTCTTGCTCTCAAGTCGGCGCCCAAAGGCGCCGCTCATTCTACGTGCAATCGCCTCTGCTAGCCACAGCGCCGCGGCCCGCCTCACGATACGGGCGCTCGTCGATCAGCGCATGAGTCGAATCCTTGTCATTCGTCCGTCGTCGCTCGGCGACATCGTGCATGCATTGCCGATCGTGCACGATATGCACCGGCATCGCGCCGACACGGAAATCGACTGGGTCGTCGAAGAGCCATTCACCGATCTGGTCCGCATGCATCGGGGCGTGCGCCGTGTGATATCCATCGCGTTGCGGCGTTGGCGTCGCGGCGTCCTCGCACGCTCGACCTGGCTCGAGCTGCGACGCTTTCATCGCGAGCTCAAGCACGAGCGGTACGACGCCGTGATCGACCTGCAGGAGCAGGTCAAAGGTGCGTTGATCGCGTGGTTCGCGCGCGGGCCGGTGCACGGGCCGGACCGCGCGAGCGTACGTGAGAGCGCGGCGGCACTCTTCTATCGCCATCGCTATCGCATCAATCCGCAACAGCACTTGATCGATCGCTGCCGACAGCTCGCCGGCAAGGCGCTGGGCTATGTGCCCGCAGGTCCACCGCGCTTCGAGTTGCGCGCTCCCGAGCGCGCCGACGCACCGCACGCGCCGTACGCGGTCTTCGTGCACGCCACGAGCCGGCCCGACAAGCTCTGGCCCGAGCAACGCTGGAGAGCCTTGGTCGAACATTTCGCAGCCGAAGGGACGTCGATCGTGCTGCCATGGGGCGATGCCGGCGAAGCCGCGCGGAGCACGCGCCTCGCAGCGGGCGCGAGTGGCGCGATCATTCCCGAGCGCCGCAAGCTTCCGGAGCTCGCCACGCTTCTTGCGGGAGCCTCGCTCGTCGTCGGCGTCGATACGGGGCTCACCCATCTTGCCGCCGCGCTTGGGACTCCGACCGTCGCGCTATTCACTGCGACCGATCCCAAGCTCGCTGGGGTTGCTGCCGACGGCGCGCACGCGCGCGATCTCGGCGGCGCCGGCGAAGCCATTGCGACGGAACACGTCATCGACACCGCGAACGCGCTCCTCACTGCGAGGGGTAAGCGATGATGCCGCCCGCGCGCGTGCTCTACACGCTGCTCGGCGCCGCGCTGCTGCCCTGGCTGCCGCTGCGTCTGTGGTGGCGGGGGCAGCGCGAGCCCGGTTATCGCGCGCACATCGGCGAGCGCTTCGGCCGTTACGGCGGAAGCGAGCGCTCCTCCCTCGGCGCCCCGCTCTTCTGGCTGCATGCGGTATCGGTCGGCGAGACGCGTGCAGCGGCACCCCTGGTGAGGAGGCTTCGCCAGGACTATCCGCTCGCCTCGATCCTGATGACGCACATGACCGCGACCGGACGCGAGACCGGGCGCGCGCTTTATGGAGATCAGGTGTTGCAAGCCTGGCTGCCCTACGATCTTCCATTTGCGGTGCGCGCCTTCTATGCGCACTTTCGGCCGGCGGCCGGCTTTCTCATCGAGACCGAGCTGTGGCCCAATCTGATCGCGGAAGCGCGCACGCGGGGCGTGCCGGTCTATCTCGTAAACGCGCGCCTCTCCGAGCGCTCGGCGCGAGCCTATGGACGCTTTTCCTCCATCACGCGGCCGATGCTGGCAGCGCTCGCCGGCGTTGCCGCTCAGTCGCAAGCCGATGCGAGTCGTCTTGCTGCGCTCGGCGCGCCGCAAGCCGTCGTCACAGGCAACCTCAAGTTCGACGTGAACGTGCCGCCGGAATCGCTAGAGCTAGCCGAAGGGCTGCGGATCAGCTTCGGCGTAGGGCGCCGCGTATGGGTCGCCGGCAGCACGCGCGACCGCGAGGAAGCGCTGATCCTCGACGCGCTCGCGCGCAAGCCGCTCCCCAGGGGTGTTTTGACGGTGATCGTGCCGCGGCACCCGCAGCGCTTCGCTGCGGTCGCCGAGCTGCTTCGCGCGCGCGCGATTCCGTTCAAGCGCCGCAGCGATCGCCACAGCGCGGTCTCCGATGACACTGCGGTCGTGCTCGGCGACTCGATGGGAGAAATGCTCGCCTATTACGCCGCGGCCGACGTGGCCTTCGTGGGCGGCAGTCTGTTACCGCTCGGGGGCCAGAATCTGATCGAGCCGCTGGCGGTCGGGACGCCCGTGCTCGTCGGACCGCACACCTTCAATTTTATGGAGGCAGCCGCGGGCGCGATCGAGGCCGGCGCAGCGCAGCGCGTGAGGGACGCGGACGCGCTCGTTGCTGCACTCGCTGAGCTCCTCGGCAATGAAGTCCACCGCAACGCAATGAGCCGCGCGGCGCGAAGCTTTCACGCCATGCACGCCGGTGCTGCGGATCGCCTTTGGGAATGGCTCGCGCCGCGGTTGCCGCCGCGCGACGCGCCGGTTGTCAACCGCTGAGACTGCGGTTGATCTGCTCCAGATCGGCTTCGGTGAGCGTCCCGACGGCTTGCTTGAGTCTCAGTCCGCTTAGGAGGAAGTTGTAGTAGGCCTGCGCGAGATTGAAGCGCGTCTGATAGACCTGCTGCTGCTGGTTGAGCACGTCGAGGTTGGTTCGCACGCCGACCTCCAACCCGACCTTGGTCGAGTCGTATGAAACCTGCGCCGAGACGAGCGCCTGCTCGAGCGCCTTGATCGTCGCGAACCCGCTGGTGACTCCGGTGAATGCAGTCTGGGTGGACAGCTGCGCCGAGCGCCTCGCGGCCTCGAGGTTCTGCCGGGTTCCTTCGAGATTGGACACCGCCTGCCGCACCCTGGAATCGATCGAGCCGCCGAGGTACAGAGGCACATTGAGCTGCACGCCGACGACGCCCAGCCTCGAGTCGAACGCCGCAGGCGCGGTTATCGATACGGATGCGGATGCACCCTGGTAGGCTTGGTTGAAGCTCGCGACCAGATCGAGCGTCGGATAATGGCCGGCGCGCTGGCGATCGACTTCGAGCTGGGCGATGTCGAAGTTCGACTGCGCGATACGTACCTGAAGGTTGTCGCGCAATCCCATCTCGACCCAGGCGTCGAGCGAGTTCGGCGTCGGGAGCTGCGGCTCGTACCTGCTGCCGGCAAAGCGCTTCAGCTCCTTCGGCTGACGACCGATAATCGCCCGCAGAGCCGCGATCTTGTTGTCCAGATCATTCTGTACCGAGAGCTCCTGCGCTACGATCTGATCGTATTTCGCCTGCGCGTCGTTGGTGTCGGTGATGGTGGCCGTGCCTACCTCGAAATTTCGCTTGGCTTGCGCGAGGTTCTCGCTCACCGCCGCCTTCTGGCTATCAGTAAGCTCGATCGTGAACTGAGCCAGCAGGACGTCGAAGTACGCCTGCGCGACGCGCACGATGAGATCCTCCTGCGTCGATGCAAGGGTGTAGTCGCTCTGGCTCACCGTCTGCTTCGCCTGGTCGTACGCGACCAGGTTCTGCTTGCGAAACAGCGGCTGCGTGGCCGACACGGTGTAGTTGTATTGCGGGAACTTGGTGCTGAACGAAAAACCCGGGTCGGTGTTATGCAGTCTCTCGTAGAAATTCTGCCGGTTCGCATTGCCCTGGAGCGTCACCGCCGGAAGCAGATTGGCGCGCGCCTGCGGCAGGACTTCCTGAGTCGCCTCCCAGGTGGCGCGCGCAGAGGCGAGCGTGGGATCGTTCGCCACCGCATCGCGATAAATCTGAACCAGATCCTCCGCCGCCGCGGAAGGCAGCGCGGCGCCGATCGCGACGCCAAACGCGATCACGAGAGCGCGTTTCATCAGAAGACGAAGCGCTCGGGTTGCGGTGCGTTGCGAAGCGGCGCGAGCACAGTCTCGAACAAATCCTCGCTCGCAACGGCCTCCGGTGCCGTCCAGCGCAGCAGGCGCGCCGTCATCACCGGTGGATCGCCAACCACGGCGAAGAGGCGTCCGCCTGGCCTGAGCTGCTTGTGCCAGGAGTCGGGCAGCACGGGGGTCGATCCGGTGAGCACGATCGCGTCGTACACGCCGTTGCCCCATCCTTGCGCGCCGTCGCCTTCTTCGAGGCCGATGTTGTCGAACCCCGCATCTTGCAGTCTTTCCTTCGCCGCAGCGGACAAGCGGGCGTTGATCTCGACGCTCAGGACTTCGGCGCAGCTGCGCGCCAGCAGCGCCGTGAAATAGCCGCTGCCTGTGCCGATTTCCAGCGCGCTCTCGTGGGGCTTCAGCTCCAGCTCCTGCAGCACGCGCGCTTCCATCTTCGGGGTCCACATCCGCTCGCCGTCGCCTATCGGAATCTCGAGGTCCGCGAAAGCAAGCGCCCGATACGCGCCTGGGACGAAATCCTCACGCCGGACTTCGAACAGAAGGTCGAGCACGTTCTGGTCCAACACCTCCCAGGTGCGGATCTGCTGCTCGATCATGTTGAAGCGCGCCTGTTCGAAGTTCATGCTCGTTCCCCCGCCGGCTGGAAAGGTCGGCGGTGCCCGCGATTATCGCACGTCAATCGCCCGAGGCGGGCGCGTTGGCCTGCGTGGCACGACGGACTTCGCGCGCCGCCCTGCGCGCCTTGTGCCACTCGAAGAAGCGATCGAGGTAGGTGTAGATCACCGGCACGACGACCAGCGTGAGCAGCGTCGAGGTGATCACGCCGCCGATGATCGCGCGGCCCATCGGCGCCTGCGTCTCTCCGCTCTCGCCCAAGCCGAGCGCCAGCGGCAGCATGCCGAAGATCATCGCCGCGGTGGTCATCAGTATCGGACGCAGGCGCACTTGCCCCGCGGTGGTGAGCGCATCGTGCAGCGTCGCGCCGCCGCGGCGCGATTTGTTCGCGAAATCGACAAGCAGGATCGCGTTCTTGGTTACCAGGCCCATCAGCATCACGAACCCGATCATCGAGAAGATATTCAGCGTCGTGTCGGTGAGCAGCAAGGCGAGCAGCACGCCGATCAGCGTGAACGGCAGCGAAGCCATGATCGCGAGCGGTTGCGTGAAGCTCGCGAACTGCGAGGCGAGCACCAGATAGATGAAGATGATGGCGAGAGCAAGCGCCGACACTAGCGCGGTCATCGATTCCGCGGTGTCCTCCTGCTGCCCCGCAATGGCGAACCGATAGCCTGGCGGAAGTTTTGTCTCGTCGATGATCTTCTTCACGTCGTCGCCGACGTTGCCGGACGGGCGCCCTTCCGCGTTGGCATACAGCGCGACGCGGCGCTGCAGATCCTGCCGCTTGATGATCTGCGGGCTTGTCGACTCGACGATCTCGGCGACTTGGCGCAGCGGCACCATGCGCAGTTCGCCGTCCGGACCACGCTTGTTGGTCGAGATGTAAAGGTTGCCCAGGTCGGAGGCAAGCCTTCGCCCTTCCCGCGGCAACTGCACGTTGACCTCGTAGTTCTGCCCGTCGGGGCCGAGCCAATAGCTCACGGTCTCGCCCGCCAGCAGCGGTCGGACCGTGGCGCCTACTTGCTGCACGGAGATGCCGAGGTCGGCCGCCGCATCGTTATTGAGCCGAATCGACAACGCGGGATTGAGCGCCTTCTCCGAGGTTTCCATGTCGGCGATTCCCGGCACCCTGGCCACTTTGTCGGCGAACTCGTTGATCAACTGCTTCAGCGTGTCGGGATCGGGGCCGAGGAGGTTGACCCAGATCGGGCGATCGTAGCCGAGCGCAAGCTCGATGCCCGGGACCGGCTTCAGCGCGGTCCGGATGGCCGTTTCGATGTCCTTCTGCGAGCGAGAGCGCGCGCCGCGGTCGGTCAACCTAACGTTCACCCTCGCGTAGTTGCGCCCGTCTTGAGTCCCGACGGTCGTCATCGCGAGAACGATCTCTGGAAATTGTTTCAGCACCTTCTCGACTTCCTGCACCTTCGTGTCGGTGAATTCGAGACTCGTGCCTACCGGCGTGTTCAGCCGAAGCGAAATGAAGCTCTCGTCGACCTGCGGCGAGAATTCCTTGCCGATGAACGGCAGCAGGGCGAAGCTTCCGAAGAAGATGAGCACTGCCGACCACAGTACGATGCCGCGATTGGTGATGGTGGCCCGGCGCGGTTTTAATGCCCGCCAATCACCAGTGGTGACCGCCGTCCACACGCCGAAGGTCGGCAGGTACAGCCGATGATGTGTTTCCGCGATCGCCCACTCCAGCATTTTCCCGTAAACGCGATGTACCCATTCGACCACGCTCTCCACCCGGTCCATGAACCTGCCTAACCATGGCACTCGCGAAAAGCGCGAGCCCGGCGGGTCGCGCCAAATGGAAGAGAGCATCGGATCGAGCGTAAAGCTCACGAACAGCGAGACGAGCACTGCCACCGCGACGGTCAGTCCGAACTGGAAGAAGAACTGTCCGATGATCCCCTTCATGAATGCGATGGGTACAAAAACGGCAACGATGGCGAAGGTCGTGGCCATCACGGCGAGCCCGATCTCGTCAGTGCCTTCGCGCGCGGCGGCGACATGCGTCTTGCCGAGCGACAGATGCCGAACGATGTTCTCGCGCACCACGATCGCGTCGTCGATCAGAAGCCCGATACACAGCGACAGCGCCATCAGGGTCATCATGTTCAGCGTGAACCCGAAAGCGTATAGCGCAAGGAACGTAGCGATCACCGCGATGGGCAGCGTCAGGCCGGTGATGATCGTGCTGCGCCAGGAATGCAGGAACAGGAATACGATCAGCACGGTGAGCAACGCGCCCTCGATGATCGTCGACTTGACCCGGTCGAGGCTCCTCTGGACTTGGTCGGCCTGCGAGTAGACGATGCGCACCTCGACATCCTCGGGCAGTCGTCCCTTGAGGGACTCAAGCGCATCTTTCACCCCGCGCCCGGTTTCAATGATGTTCGCGTCCTGGGCCTTGCGGATGTCGATCGTGATCGATGGGCGCCCATTGATGCGAGAGATCGAATCGGGCTCCTTTTCGCCATCGATGACGTCTGCTACCTGGCTGAGGTAGACCGGCCCGCCTCCCTGCTGTGCCACGATGATGCGGCCGAATTGCGTCGGGTCCTTAATCTTGCCCTCTACGCGAACGATCGAATCGCTGTGGCCGCGCGTGATCCGTCCCGCCGGGACGTCCTGATTGGCGTTCTGAACGGCGCTCATCACCTGATCGACGCCGATGCCAAACGAGGTCATCGCGGTGGGCTTGATCTGAATCAGGATTTGCCGCGTGATGCGCCCATTGACGTCGATCTGTGCGACGCCTGGAATGTTCTCGAGTACCTTGACGATCGTCTGATCAGTCAGCGAGGTAAGTTCCCGCAGATCGACCGTCGGCGACATAACCGCGAGCGACACCGTAGGCTGGTTATCCTCGATCTGGACGCGGATGACCTGCGGGTCTTTCACATCGCGGGGAAAGGTCGGGCGAACCAGTGCGATCTTGTCGCGAGCGTCCTGGATCGCACGGGTGATATCGGTCCCGAGGCGGAACTCCACGAAGACCTGGCTGCGCCCGTCGCGGGAATTGGAATAGATTCGCTTGACGCCGGACACCGTGTTGACTGCTTCTTCGATTGGCTTGCTGACGTCTGTCTCGACCACCTCCGGCGAGGCACCTGGATAGACCGTTTCGATGTCGACGTACGGAAGCGTCACGTCGGGCATCTGCTCGACGCGCAGCCGCGCGTACGAAAACGCGCCGAGAACCATGATCCCAACCATAACCATGGTCGCGAACACCGGGTTCTTGATCGATACGCGGGTGATCCACATGGGTGTTCCCCGATCTCAGGTGGTACGTGCGGATTTAGTCGAGATCGAAGCGCGTACCAGCGCCGGCGCCCCGGCCTTGAGGTTGTCGAACGGCGCCGCGAGGATCGGAATGTCCTTGGGCAGATTGGTCTTGATCTCGACCCGCCCCGCTGTGTCGTCGCGTCGCCCGACGGTAACGATGCGGCGCGTGAGCTTGCCGCTTTCGATGGCCCACACAAAGTTCTGACCCGCTTCCGTCCGCACCGCGATTGCCGGCAGCGTCGGTACGGGGTCACCGGCCGCCAGCGTGACCTTGCCCGTGCCGAACATGCCTCCACGCAACTCAGAGTCAGGATTCGGGATTCGGATGAACACAATAATCGCGCGCGTCCCGGCCTCAGTCGTGGGATTTATCCGGTCGATCGTGCCGGTGAAACGTCGGTCTCCAAAACCATCGATCGCGAGGTCTACCGTCATTCCGACGCGCAGCTCCGGAATGTCGTTGGCGGGTACCATCGCCTGAAGCTCCATCCGCGCGAGGTCGACGATCGTAATGAGCGGCGCGTCGAAGGGGACTTTCTCGCCGGGCTGCACATGACGCTTCGCCACCGTGCCGGTGAGCGGCGCGGCCACCACGGCGTCGCGCAGAGCGTTGCGCGCCAGCTGCGTCTGCGCCTCGTTGGACTTGAGCGTCCCTTGCGTTACCGACAGGTTGCTCTCCGAGGCGTCGTAAGCAGTCTGGGAGATGAACTTCTGCTTAAGCAGAAGCTGGTTCTGCGCGCGAGTTTTCTCGGCGAGCGCGAGCTGCGCGCGGCTCGCCTCCAGAGCGCCGATCCGGTCGGTGAGCTTGGCCTCGAGGTCGGCCGTATCGAAGCGCGCGATGACCTGCCCAGCCTTGACGGCCTCGCCCTCGCGGACGGTGACCTGCCTGATCTCGCCGGAGACCTTGGCCTTCACCGTCGTCTGGTCGACCGGCTGCAAGGTTC
>DATKJP010000105.1:0-2374 GCA_035543635.1 Casimicrobiaceae bacterium | reverse complement strand
CTGGTCGATCAATTTCTGCACCGGCGCGGCGCTGCTCGTTTGCCTCGTCATCGTCACCCTGTTCGTCGAGGAATTCTTCGGGGCGAACTTCCGGTGGCTCGCGGGCGGACTCTTCGTCGGCGCGATGATCTCGTTGATCTGCGGTCTCACCTCGTTCCTGCGCGAGGTCTACATCGCGACCCGGACGATCAAGTTCGAGGTTGAGCGACTCGGGATCTGACGTGCGGAGCGTGACACTTCAGTGCCGGTCTGCTTCCAGTCATGTGCAAGCTTCGGCGCCTGGTCGGACGACCCAATGGTACCGCGATGGCACGAGGCGATCCGTAAGCAAGTCGTAAGCCCTCTGCAAGACACGCGGACGTAGCATGAGTCCGCCAGGCGCGCGGAAGCGGTCCAGCCTGTACCAAGCGAAGCGCCGGCAAGAATTCAAAGCGGTCGTCGATCGTTGCGCTTGCGATCCGGCGACGGCAATAAACCGGTTGACTGGCGCATGCGCGCCGATTCCTCGAGCCGGAGCGCGCCCCAATGGGCATGCGCGCCGCCCTTCAACGAGCCATGTGGAGAAGACGATGAAAAGGCAACGAGGCATGCCAATGGGCGTGCTCGCAGCCGCTGTGCTGAGCTGCGCGCTCGCGGTTCCGGGTGCGTGGGCCGCGGGCCCGGTCTCCGGCATCGTTGTTTTCGGAGACAGCCTGTCCGATTCCGGAAATGCGTTTGCGCTCCAGCGGGAGAACAACACGCCGCCGAATTACTCGGTCGACGCCCTCCTCGTCCCGGACGACGCTTACGCGAGGGGCGGCCATCATTTCACGAACGGCCCGACCTGGGTGGAAGACTTTGCCAAGTCGGTGGGCCTGGGGCCGGACGCCGGCCCTGCATTTCGCGACCACAATTCACGTGCAACGAATTACGCCGTCGGCGGCGCTCGTGCGAACGACGACGGCAAGAATGTTGACCTGGCGGAGCAGGTCGATGCCTTTCTTCATGATTTCGGCGGAAGTGCCCCGCCCGGCGCACTGTACGTCATCGCGATCGGCGGAAACGACATTCGAGACGCCCTGGCGGCGTTTGGCGCCGGACAGGATCCGGCACCTGTGATCGCTGCCGGCGTGAGCGCCATCGGCACGAATATCAACACGCTCTACGGGGCCGGGGCACGACGCTTTCTCGTTTGGAATGTGCCGAATGCCAGTTTGGTGCCAGCGGTAAGCGCCCTGGGTCCCGGTGCGGTCGCCGTGGCAAAATCGCTTGCGCAGACCTTCAACTTCTATCTCGGCGGCCAGCTGGCGTCGCTCGAAGCGCTTCCCGGGATCTCGATTACGCAATTCGATGCGTACGCGGCGGTCACGACGATCTACTCGAATCCATCGGTTTTCGGTCTTACCGACGTGACCGATCCGTGCATAAGCCCGAACGATCCGCCCTTCGTCTGCAAGAACCCCGATACGTTCCTGTTCTGGGACGGACTGCATCCGACGAGCGCCGTGCATGCGATCGTTGCGCAAGCCGTGCAGCAGCTGCTGGGTATGTAGCGACGGTGCGACTGACTTCGATCGCGACAAGAAACGGCCGGCGGACCGCTTCTTGTCGCTGCGCCAGAAACTGCGCGTGGCCTCGCTGCGAGTCCGCTCCTGCCTCGATGCGCCGTTTACAAGCCGCTGCTCGCGCCGCACTCCATCCATCGCCGACAGGACCCGGCGCTCATGCGACCGCGCCTCCCCGCGAGGCGATGACCTCCGCGTAGAAGCGCGCACTGTCCTTCAGCGTGCGCTTCTGCGTCGCGAAGTCGACGTGCACGATGCCGAAGCGCTTCGAATAGCCGAGCGACCATTCGAAGTTGTCGAGCAGCGACCAGGCGAAATAACCGCGCAGATCGACGCCGGCCATGAGCGCGGCGTGCAGCGCCCGGATATGCTCGCGCAGATACGCGACGCGCAATGGGTCCTGGATGCGGCCGCCGTCGGCAGTCGGTGGATCGAAGAACGCAGCGCCGTTCTCGGTGATGTAGATCGCCGGATTGCCATAACGCTCCTTGACCCATACCAGCACGTCCGTCAGTCCCTGCGCGAAGACCTCCCAGCCCGTCTCGGTATAGGTGGCACGCGGCTGCCGCACGCCGCTCGCCCGCAGCGGCCACTGCGCGGGATCGAAGCGGGTCACGTTGCGCGTGTAATAGTTGACGCCGACGAAGTCCACGCGCTCGCGGATCCCACCGAGATCCTCCGCGGGCCATGCCGGCCAGGCATCGCCGAAGATTTCCTGCAGCTCCTCTGGATAGCGGCCAAGAAGCGCCGGCTCGAGATATTGCCGGTTCATGTACGCCGCGGCGCGCGTCGTCGCGGCGCGATCTTCGGCACTCTCCGAGGCCGGATAC
>DATKJP010000104.1:0-16417 GCA_035543635.1 Casimicrobiaceae bacterium | reverse complement strand
ACTTCGTTGACGGTTTGATCGCCGGATTCCAGAGGCTTGTCATTCATAAGCAGATCCCCCTTACCTTGACGGTGTACCCAGTCTCCCGCTGTTGGCAGGAGTTCATGTCACAAGCACGAAGGATGCCGTTACCGCCCCAGTCCAAAATGCCTGACTGATCAAAGGTTTCCAGGTGCGATTCTTCATCGGCTGCAGCGTGATGTAAAAATATCCGACAATGCCGTGCTTCCAATGGCTGCTGCCGTGACGGCATCAACCCCGGGAGTGGGCGCCGGTAGCAAGCACCGACTTCACCACGTCCACCGCTTCCGCGTTGGACCCGTAACTGAGGCTGTAGCAAGGCGTCTTCTCGATCCAGCGCACCAGCGCATCCACTTTCACGACGTCGAGCGGTGGTGTGACAACCAAGCATTCGTCCATCATGCGCTTGATCGAATCGACCTTCGCGAGCGAAGAGCAATGCGTCCGCGCGCCGGCCGTATAGCGAGGAAACACGATCGCCGCGACCGGACGCGAGTCGCTGGTCGCAGGGAGCGACGCCCTGGGAGGTGGCAAATAGATGACGTCCTTGCCGTCACCGCGCCGATGGATCGCGAGACCGCGCAACTCCGGGAAACGGTCGGCGAGCGCTGGCACGCCGGTGGTCTTGACGCAGATCGCGAGAGGCATCGGATACACCTCGAAGGTGGCTTCGCGCAGCAGCGCCACCTCGTCCGAAAAGTATTCGAACCCGGCGTGAACCAGCGACGCGGTGAGCGTCGATTTTCCGCTACCGGGTGCCGCGGGAAAGATGATGCACGCCGCGCCGTTGCCGATCACGCCGGCGTGAATATCGAGAAGAAAGTGGTGATCGCGCACGGCGGTTTGCCAGACCAACGACTTGACGATGGGTGCGAGCTGATCGATGGCCTCGCAGCCACTGTAGAACTCGCGATCGCGATACACCGCGATACCTTGCGTCGTCGCGACGACGTCGACTACGGTCGCGCCGCTGCACGCCGGCGTCTCGAGATGGACAAGGATCGGATGGACCATTCGCGCCTGCGCAAGGCTCGAGAAGCGAACCTGCAGGCACGAGCTCAGCAGGCGATAGTGGTGCTCCTCGACCGCATCGAACGGCTGCCAGGGCGTCTGCTGCTCGCGAGGCGGCGTCAGAGGAACGGTGGGGCTCGATTCGGCGTCGGGCGCCCCACCGAGCAGGCTCTTCCGTCTCCACTCGTCGAGCGCAATCGAGACGAGCTCGGCGGCACGCGCTGCGTCGAGGTCGTACATCTCGCGCAACGCTGAGGCCGCGCCCGCCGCGTCGTGGCCTTCTTCCATCAGGGTCCAGATCACCGCCGCTGTTGTGTTGAGCAGGTGGAGCTCCTGCGTCGCGGGGCAGAACACGATGCCGGCGTCGTCGAGATAGAAGAGCTTGACGCCGGCTGCGGGCTTGATCTTGAGATCTGAATCGTTCACGCCCAAGCCTACGAAGCAGCGGCACGTCGACGCCAGCGGCCCTTTGCCACCCACCACAGGGGAAGCAGCAGGTAGTCGTGGACGAGCTTGACGACGACATAGCCTCCAAACAGCGCGTCCGGAAGGCGGATCATCTTGTAGTGGTCGTCGCGCGGTGTGATCAGCGTGCGCCAGACATACCGCAGACGGTCGCGGGGCCGCTCGCGCAATCGCCAATGATAGAGCGACAGGCGGTCCAGCCGCCCGGCTCCGGTCTGCGACGCGCAGACCTCGCGGGCCATCTGTTTCAACCATCGCGACAGTGCGTCGTCGCCGTCGATTGTTGCCGCCACATGCTCGGGCAACGAACACGAAAACAGCTCGCGCGCCAGCCCTACACCGAGCAGCAGCATGCGATGCGCACCCGCTTCCCGCGCACGCTGCAGGATCGCGGCCCAGTCGAGTCCAGGATGACGGTGGATCAAGGCAGCTATATCGGCCACCCACAACAGCCGCCACCACCGTTCCTTGCTTCCGTGCAGGCAGGCAACCAGAAGTGTGTCCTCGAGCGAGAGTGTGGGCACCGTTCCTCCGTCGAGGGTCAGCACGGTGGCGCGACGCCAGATACCCTCGAGATCGAGATCGACCGCAAGCGTGCTCGGCGTGAAGGCGCAATGCGGCTCGACGGGCGCACGTCCGTCGGCGAACACGATGTCCTGTCCGTAGCATTCGTAGGAGGCGGTCATCGCCTTCGGCGGCAGGCTCACGCTCCGCCGATAACCCAGGCGACCAAGCGCGGCTACGGCGCGGTCCATGTCGCGCTTGTGCACCAATAGGTCGATATCGCGGCTCGGGCGGATCGTAGCGCTCGCGTGCGCGAGGACGCCAAGCGTTGGCCCCTTGAAAGAGAGGGCGGCGATATTGTTGGTGGCCAGCACGTCGAGCACCTCCATGAGCTGGCCGAGCAGTGCCGATCCTTCCGTGTTGGCGCGATCGAGATAGACCGCCGCAGCGGCGGCGATTTCTTCCGGAACGATGCCGCGCGGCAGCGCGCCGATGCTGCGGCATAGAAGCCCGGCGACGCCGTGGTGAAGCGCCGTGCGGACGACTGCGGTCCAGTCGATGTCGCGCTCGCGAATCTCCGTAGTCCGCGACGAAGGGGCCCAGTCGTGCCGGAGCAGGGGGAAGAGGTCGTCGGACGCGGTCACTGTGAGAGCACCGCTTATGGTGCGTTCTCGCTTTGGGTTTCGGCCGACGCCATGTCCACGCCGATCAAACGCGCTACACGAATGGGCACGCCCGACCGCTGAAGCTTTTCAACCCGTTCTTGCAGTCGACTGTCCGCCATGGTCATCCGCGAGCGCAGCCGTACGTACTCCGCCCACGAGGCGATGACGTAGCGCTCGACGTACCGGTCGTCCTCGCCAAGGTCTCGATACACTCGCCAACTCGTCGCGCCATTGCGTCTCCGTGTCGGACCAACCCGGCGAATCGCGCGCACGAAGTCGTCGCGGTTCGATGCATCGATCCGGTACTCGATCTGGATGAGCACCGGCCCGTCGTCGGGCAGCGGTTCACCGGTGATCGTGAGCTCGGGTAGTTGAGCGCGTGGCATGACATCGGCTTCCTTGCCCATTTCGACGACGACCCTGCGGTGGATCAGGTGCAGGAGGACGAGTGCGCCTGCGGAGGCCGCGAGCGAGATGCGTACTCCGACCGCCGAGGCGAGCGCACCCCACAGCGCGCTTCCGATGGCGAGGCTCGCTTGCACCGCGACCAGATTCATCGATACGGCTCGAGCCCGCACCCAAGCGGGAGCAGTGCTTTGCGTCCCTGCTGACAAACTGGCGAAGACGCTCACCCAAGCCATTCCGCAACCCAACACGCCAACGAGCGCAACGGCCGTGTAGCTCGTTACAGCGACAAGGAGCAGGGCCACCGTCCATAGTGCGACGCCGTAGAGCGTGACGACGTTCAGCGTCCGGTGTTGCAGGTGCCCAGGCAGCCACAGTGCGCCCGCGACTGCGCCCGCGCCGAACCCTGCGGATAGGAGGCCGTAGCCTCCCGCACCCAGGCCGAGCTCGTCGCGCGCGATCACGGGCAGTAACGCCCACAGTGCGCTCGCGCAAACAGCGAAGCTTAGGTTGCGTACGATGAAGGAGCGCATCGCGGGTGAATGTCGCGCGTAGCGCACCCCGCTCATCACACCCGACAGGAGCTGCTCAGGCACGCCGGGGACAGCGATGCCACGTCCTCGTTGCTTGCGTATTGCGAGGATCATTATGACGAAGAACAGGGCGCTCGCGACCAAGGCGCTGCCGGAGCCCAGCCACGCAATAACCGCCCCTGCGAGCGCCGGGCCGAGGGCGCGCGCGACGTTGAACGCGACCGCGCTCAGCGCAACGGCGCGCGGAAGCTCCGCCCGCGTCACCAGCTCGTTGATGCTCGCCTGCTGAGCGGGCAGATAGAACGTGAAGGCTGCACCGACGACGAACGTGAGCATTAGCAGCGATGCAGGACCGACCACCCCCACCAGCGTCGCAATGCCAAGGAGAAGGGTCGCAGCCAACAGGCCGATCTGCGTGACAAGAACCAAACGTCGCCTGTCGATGATATCCGCGAGCGCGCCGGCGATCAGGCCGAACAGGAGCGTCGGTGCCGTGCTGGCGGTTTGAACAAGCGCCACCATGAATTCCGACGGCGTCAGCGTCGTCATCAGCCACGCGGCGATGGTTGCCTGCATCGTGTAACCGATCGCCGTGCCGACCGAGCCGAAATAGAAGAGGCGGTAGGCGCGGTTGCGCAGCGGTGACGATTCGAACAGCCGCGCCAAAACCGCGCCGTAATGGGCAGTCAGGCTGTTGCGGGGCATGACATCATCCGGACTTCACTCGAATGCACGCGATCAGCAAGGGCAGTCTTGAGGGCTGGACGCCCATCGTATTGTTATCTGCACCATTTGCTCGCTGATGTGAAAAGTTGCATCGGTTTTGATCGTCGATCTCCCGAATACTATCGCAACAATCTGTTTTATCACGAACTATTCACGAAGGCGAAATGCGGCATGTAGCGCAGACATCTTCTCATTTGTCGAGGAAGGATCATTCTCCTGCTGATGGGCCGGATCTGACCCCGAATCGCAGAGCATTCATAATGGCGCATGGTCGTTCACCTCATCGACGGCACCTTCGAGCTGTATCGTCACTTCTACGGGTTGCGCCGCTTCACGGGCGACGAGGATCGGCCGTTCGGCGGCGTGATCGGTGTTCTGCAGACGGTGCTGCAGATGCTCGAGCAGGGCGCAACGCACATCGGTGTGGCGACCGATCACGTCATCGAATCGTTTCGCAACGAGCTGTGGGACGGCTACAAGACGGGCGAGGGGATCGAGCCGGCCTTGTTCGCGCAATTCCACCCGCTCGAGGAAGCGCTCGCCGCGATGGGCGTAGCGGTGTGGCCGATGGTCGAATTGGAAGCCGACGATGGGCTCGCCTCCGCAGCGCGAATCGCCGCGAAAGACAGGCGCGTCGCGAAGATCTGCATCTGGACGCCGGACAAGGATCTGGGTCAATGCGTACGTGGCGATCGCATCGTGCAGGTGGATCGCCGAGCGAAGAGAATTCTCGACGCGAACGCCGTGCGCGAAAAGTTCGGCGTCGAGCCCGCGTTGATTCCCGATTACCTCGCGCTGGTCGGCGACGCGGCCGATGGCTATCCCGGCATTGCGGGGATCGGCAAGATCAGCGCGGTCCAGCTCCTCAACCGTTACGGCGCGATCGAGAAATTCCCGAAGGCGGTTCTCGGCGAGCGCGGCGTTCAGGCGCTGCTCTTCAAGAAGCTCGCCACGCTCAAAAATGACGCGCCGCTGTTCCGTGACGTCGAGCAACTGCGCTGGTGCGGACCCACAAACGCGTTTGCCAATTGGACCGAGCGCATGGAAAAGCCACGCATGCTCGAGCGCGCGCTCAAGGCGCAGAAAGCGCTCACCGAAAAGCGGCAGTTACGACCCGGGCCTGATGCTGTGTTCCTCGAGGGGCGGTAAGGCCGATCGGTAACGACGACTTATGCCTGGCTGAGCGCCGCTCGCACGCGCTCGGGCGTGAGCGGGATCTCACGTATGCGTACGCCGGTCGCATCGGCGAGAGCATTGGCGAGCGCCGCGCTCGTCGGACCCTGAGCCGCTTCGCCGGTGCCGAGGAAAGGCGTGCCCGGCCGCTCGATGACGTGCACCTCGACGCTTCGCGGCACGCTCGCGAAGCGCATGATCGGATAGCTGGCCCAGTCGCGGCTCTCGATCGTCTTGTCGTCGAAGCGCACTGCCTCGTACAACGTCCAGCTAAGCGACTGTACGATGCCGCCTTCCGTCTGGTTGCGGATACCGTCGGGATTGACCGCGTCGCCGCTGTCGATCGCCGCCACGACGCGCGTGACATCGATACGGCCGCCGTCGCGATCGACGTCGACTTCCATCGCGATCGCCGCGTACGCGGCATGATTCTTGTAGCGCGCGAACGCAAAGCCGCGTCCCTTGCCCGGGCGACGCTTGAAGTCGCTCCAGCCGAAGCGCTCCGCGGCGAGCTTGATCGCGTCCTGCGCGCGCGTGTCCGCGAGATGCCGCAATCGGAACGCGACCGGATCGGCGTTCGCTGCCGCGGCGAGCTCATCCATGAAGCTCTCGATGGAGAAGACATTCATGTACGCGCCGAGCGAGCGCAGCGCAGAGACCCGCAGCGTCGGATCGCGCACGAAACGATGCACGACGCGCACGTTGGGAATCGAGTACAGCGGAATCGAGTTGCGGTCGCCGCCGCCGTCCGGTTGCGGAATCGGCTGCGGCGGAGGCGGGGCCATCGGCTCCTGCAGCAACCAGGCGGCGGCAAGATAGCCGCCTTTCCTTTCGGGTCGCGTCGAATGCGGTCCGCTGGTGACTTCGAATTGCCAGTCGGTGATGCTGCCGCTTTGCAACACGGCCTGCACGGTCGTGGTCATCGCCGAGCCGTAGGGTTCCCATGCATGCTCCTGCTCGCGCATCCATTGCACGCGCACCGGCCGGCCCGGGAGCGCAAGGGCAATCAACGCCGCGTCGGCGGCCGCGTCGTCCGCGCCGTTGTGGCCGTAGCATCCCGAGCCTTCCATATGGACGCAGCGGATGCGCTCGAGCGGCATCTTCAGCATCTCAGCGATCGATCCTCGTAGCGGGTAGACGCCCTGGCTGTGCGTCCACACCGTGAGCTTCTCCCCCTCGTAGAGCGCGACCGCGCATGACGGGCCTATCGACGCGTGCATCTGATATGGACGCCGAAACGTTGCCTGGCGCGTCCATGCTTTGGTGATCGGCGATTTGTCGCCCTGAATCACGAAGTCCTCATGCGGAGCGGCAGCGAGCGCGGCGTACGCGTCGGTCGCTCCGCGCGCCTGCGGCATGTCCCACTTGGCAGCCCGATTCGCCGCGCGCATCGCACCGATCGCCTGGAACTCGCGCTCGGCGACCACCGCGAGGAAGCTGCCGTTGCGGACGACCTTCACCATGCCGGGCATTTTCTCTATCGTCTGCGCGTCGATCATCGTCAGGCGCGCGCTGCGGTTCGGCGGGCGCACGACGCGTGCGTGCACCATGTTCGGCAGCCGCAGGTCGTGCACGTATGCAGCTCCGCCGACCACTTTCGCGGGAATGTCCACGCGAGGCATCGACTTGCCGATATAGCGGCGCGCCTTTGCCTCGACCAGGGAGGATTGCGCTTGTGCTGCGACATGCAGCGATTGGTTGGCGACCAGTTCACCATAGGTCGCGGTGCGGCCGTCGCGGGTGCGGATCGCACCGTCCTGCAACAGGAGGGCATTTCGCTCAACTCCGAACCGAGTCGCTGCGAGTCCGACCAGCATCTCGCGCACCTGCGCGGCTGCATTCATCACCGCTGTACCGCTGTCCTTCATCGAGTTACTGCCCGCGGTCTGACCTTCGTCGGGCGTGCGCGCGGTGTCGGCGGTGACGAGCCGGATCGACTTCGGCTCCACGAATAACTCTTCGGCCGCGATCTGCGTGATCGCCGTTTTCAAGCCCTGCCCCAACTCGACCTTGCCGGTGAACACGGTGATCGCGCCGTCGGCATCGACACGAATCCAGCTGTCGAGATTCGGCGCCTTGGCGAGGCTGCCCGGCGCGGAAGCTGCAGGCTGCGCATCGGCGTAGCGCGCGAGCGCGAAGGAGACGACGAGCGCGCCGCTCTCCGCGAGAAAGCGGCGGCGCGATGGCTGGAACTTGCTCGAGGGTGTCATGCCTTGCCCGCTTTGAAGCTCTGCGCCGCGCGCCGTACCGCGCGCAGGATGCGCATATGCGTGCCGCAGCGGCACAGGCTAGCGTTGAGCGCCTTGCGGATCTCTTCGTCGGTCGGTGCAGGATTCTTCTCGAGCAAGGCCTGCGTGCGCACGATCATTCCAGGAATGCAGTAGCCGCACTGAGCCGCTTGCTCGTCGATGAACGCCTGCTGCACTGCGCCCGGGTGCTCGGCCGTGCCAAGACCTTCGAGGGTGCGGATCGAGCGCTCCTGGACGACGAGAATCGGCGTGATGCAGGAGAAGACGGCCTCGCCCTCGACAAGCACCGTGCACGCGCCGCACTGACCGAGCCCGCAGCCGTACTTCGCGCCGTTCAATTGCAGATGGTCGCGCAGGACGTAAAGCAGCGGAGTGGCGGGGTCCGCGTCCACGTTGCGCGTCTGGCCGTTTACCTTGAGCGTGATCACGATGGTTTCTTCCCTTTCTGCTCGTCGCGCGCCTTCGCGATCTCGCGCTCGATATCGCTCCACGGCGGAGCGTGGGCGATCTCCTTGCGAAGGTACTCCGCCAACGCTGTCATTTGCCGATCGGTGAGAGCACCGCCGAATGCGGGCATGATACCGCCGGCCTGACCCTCGCGCGGGGTCACCCCTTCGAAGGTGATGCGAACGAGATTGGCGGAAGTCGCGTCGGTGATCGTGGTGCTGAGCGAAAGCGGAATGCCGCGCTGGGCGCGTTCGTGGCAACCCGCACAGGCGCTCTTGTAAACGGCGGAGCCGTCGGTTCCGGTCGCGGCGGCGCCGAAGCTGTCCGGCACCGCGTCTTCGGCGACCTGCGCGGTCTCGGACGCTGGATTCGAGCTTGCCGTTGGAGATTCTGCTGGCCGCGCGCCGCGCATCTGCGAAGCGATGTAGACGGCTATGGCGCGGACGTCGGCTTCCGGCACGGTAGCGAGATTCTGTGTGACTGGCGCCATTGCACCTGCGGCCACGCCATGTTGCATGTCGAAGCCGGTGCGCAGATAAGTCGTCAGGTTTTCGACGGTCCACGCACGCGGCGCCGGCGATTGCGCGTTGAGCGCCGGCGCGCTCCAACCCTCGATGCGTCCACCGGCGAGCGCACGCTGCGGATCCTCGGCGCCAAGTGCGTTGCGCGGCTTATGGCAGGCGCCGCAGTGACCGAGACCCTCGACGAGATAACGGCCGCGATTCCATTGCGCGTCGTGTGTGGCGTCGGGCGGCAATGGGCCGGGCTTGAAGTAGAGCGATTTCCAGAAGGTGACGGCCGGACGCGGCACGATCATGCGGTTCTCCGGAATCTTCGCGCGCACAGGATCGTGCGACATGAGATAGGCGAAGATCGCGTCGGCGTCCTCCTCGATGACCCGCGTGTAATGATCGTACGGAAAAGCGGGATAGAGCTCGCGGCCGTCGCGCCCGATCCCTTGGTGCATCGCGCGGCGGAATTCTCGCGCAGACCAGCGCCCGATGCCGGTGTCGGGATCGGGCGTGAGATTTGTCGAGTAGACGGTGCCAAACGGCGTATCGAGCGCACGTCCGCCTACGAGCGTCTTGCCTCCTTCGGCCGTGTGGCAGCTCGCGCAATTCCCGATCGCAGCAAGCGCTGCGCCTTTCGCGACGACCGCAGGATCGGAAACTGTCCGCGTCGACGGCGTTTGAGCTTGCAAGGCCTGCTGCCCGATGAGGCAGGCCCCGGCAAGTGCGAACAGCATCGCGCCGACAAGTGCAAGAGCGCGCCGTGCGACGATTTTCGGCCCGGCAGACAGATTGGGCGGCTTTTCCACGCTTGTTCTTCTCAAGGACCGCTAGCCTCTTGGACCCGCGTCTTGCGTGCCCGTTCGCTAGTGTAACGCTGGCCGTGCCCCGATTATTCCTTCGCTGTTCTCAGGTCGCGGCGAAGACTTCACTGCTTCAGCGCAATGCCGCGCTTGTCGAGATCGCGCATGAGCGCGAAATTGAGCTCGCTCACGAGATCGGGATGGTCCGTGACGCCGAGCGTAGTCTGCAGGCGCATCTCGAAGCCGAGCGATCCACCGGCGAGCGTCGCGAGGCGCACGGCCGGCGGCGGGTCATGAAGAACGTCCCGGCTGGCGGCGGCCACGGCGAGCATCGCGTCGCGCACGGCGTCGAGGTCGCTGCCGTATTTTGCGGGCACTGCGATGCGCAGCTGCCAGGTGCCGCTGCCATGCTGCCAGTTCTTCACGACTTCGATGATGAGCTTCTGGTTCGGCACGATGGCCGCGACGTTGTCCAGCGTCAGCACCGTGGTGGCGCGGGCGCCGATCTCGATCACGCTGCCCTCCACGTCGCCCACCTGGACGCGATCGCCGACCTTCACCGGACGCTCGAACATCACGATCAACCCGCAGATGAAGTTCGAGACGATGTTTTGCAGGCCAAAGCCGACGCCCACGCCGATGGCCCCGGCGAGCACGTGAAAGGTCGTCAGGTTGATCCCTGCAGCCTGCATGATGACCAGGAAGCCGACGACCAGCGTGAAGTAGCGCACCAGCGTGCCGAGCGTCTGCTGCGAAGCCTCGTCGAGATGCGTATGCTCCGCGAGCCGGCGCGCTGTCCAGCGCTTGAGAAAGGCTGTGAACCAGAAGAGCGCGACCAGCGCGACGACGATGAAACCGATGTCCCACACCGTGATCGGCGTGCCGCCGAGCGTGAACAGCTTGACGTCGAAGCGACCGAGATCCTGTACGAGGTGTTGTGTCTCCATGATTCGAATCCAGGGTGCCGCGCACGTAGTCTCGTCACCACGCGATCAGCGACGTTGTCCGACATCGTCCTACGCGAGTCGGGGATCGCGAGCTGCCTGCCCGTCCAGATAGACCGTCGAACCCGGCGCAAAGTGCTGGCGTGCGATAATACGGCGCTCTCGAACCTCGGCTCACGGCAATGAAGCTCGTTTTTCAGCAGCCCGGCGCACGGGAAATCAAGCTGAAGCTGCTGCTCGCCGGCGGCCAGTCTGCTGCGCTCAGCCTCTCTCCGGACCATCCGCTGCTTGCTCGGATTCTTGGGGCGATCGCTGATCGAGGCGTGGTCAGCGCCGACAATCAGCTGTTTCAGATCCCAATCGAAGGCGGCCGAGCGTCGCTAACTTTCGCGATCGATCAGCTGGTCGGCGTAGTGACCGACCCTGCGGTCTTGATCGAGCGGGACGCCGCGGAGGTTACCGGCGCTTCCCCCACGCTGTCGCCTGCGGTTGCTGCTGCAGCGGAAACGGGCGCGGCGCCGGGATTAGGCGATCTCGTGCGGCATCCGGTCGTTCAGCTCGATGGTTTTCTCACGGGCTCGGAGGTCGCCTGGCTGATGGAGCTCACGTTCGCGAACGAACCGAGCTTCGTCCCTTCGCGTGTCTCGGATGACCGAGATCACTATCGACACTCCCTCATTCTCCCGGCTCCCATCGAGCTCTGGAAAATGATGACCGGCAAGATCAGCGCGGTGATGCCGGAAGTGATGCCTCAGTTGCGGCTCGGGAAATTCACAGTCGGCAACATCGAGTGTCAACTCACCGCCAGCATCGACGGCAGCTACTTCAAGATTCACACCGATGCGAACCGCAACGAGATGGTGAAGCGACAACTCACCTACGTGTACTACTTCAACCGCGAGCCGAAGGGCTTCACCGGCGGCGAGCTGCGCATCTACGACGACAGGATCAGAAACGGCAAGCTTGCGGCGACCGAATCATTTCAGCTCGTCGAGCCGCGGCACAACAGCATCGTATTCTTCCACGCCGCGGTGATGCACGAGGTGATGCCGGTCGGCGTGCCGTCGAAAGCTTTCCGCGACGCGCGTTTCACCGTCAACGGCTGGGTCGACCGCGTGTAGGCTCGCTCCGCTCAGGAGAGCATCAGCTCGAGATCGGCGTACAGAACGCCACGTGGTTGGGACCGAATCCCTGCGGCACCCAGGCGCGGTTCAACATCGCGCGGCGCACGGAGAGATCGATGGTGTGGCGCTGATTCGCGTCCTCGCGGTTGTCGAAGAATTTATAGACCGGCAGCGTCCCTGCCTGGCAGTTTCCGTTGATGTCCGGCAGTAGCACGTAGAACGCCGCGGAATTCTCTAGCATCCAGGTTGCTCCCTGGTTGGCGATGATGAACTGGCATTCGGCCGCGTTCGCTGTGAAGTAATGTGAAGCGATTATCCCGGCGGCGTAGAAGCGGCACACCGGTAGAGCAGTGAGCGGTGCTAGCACGGGATCGATCCAGGCGTAGAAGAGCTCCCCGGTGCGCTGGAAGATGCTCGCCAGCACGCGGTCCACGTAAGCCTGCTCGGCGGCATCTGCCGACATGAAGTAGTGGTCGCGGGCCGCGTTGTAGTACTCGATCACCGGCACCGTCCCCGGCGGCGCCACCGCGGTTCCGGGAAGGGTGCTTTCCAGGGCGAGGTTTATGTCGAGCGTCCCGGATCCGCACTGCCCGGTCCTGCCGCAGGCGGTTCCCGCGACGAAGTCGCGCGACGCGCCAGTGATGAGATCCTGGATCCGCCCCGGCGTCAGATTCGCGTTGCGCGCGATCATGAGCGAGGCCGCGGCTGCGACGTGAGGCGCGGCCGCGCTGGTGCCGATTGCGTATTCATAGATCGGATTGCCGGGACCGGACGAATCGTTACCGGTGGACAGTATCCAATCCTGCACCACGCCATCGCCTCCTGGAGCAGACACATCGACACGCGGCCCGAAGTTCGAGTAACTGGCAATGTCGCCTTGACGGGTGCTCGCACCGACGGTGATCACGCCGCTGCAATTGGCGGGTGCGGAGGTCGTCGCGTCGGAGCTCTCGTTTCCGGCGGCCACGGCAATGACGACTCCCTGCGTGAGCGCGGCATTGATCGCGTCCTGCATGGCCTGGGGACAAGCGGTGGGACCGCCCAGGCTCATGTTGATCACGCGCGCCGGGTGCGGATTGGGCGGTACGCCCGCGACAGGCAGGCCCGCGGCCCACATGATCGCGTCGACGATGTCCTCGAAGGTGCCGCCGCATCTGCCGAGCACGCGTACCGGGAGGATTTTCGCGTTCCAATCGAGCCCGGAGATGCCTACACCGTTGTTGGAATCCGCACCGATAATTCCGCTCACGAACGTGCCATGAAAGGAGCTTGGCTCGCCGGGGGCCCCATCGCCGCAATCACCGTCCTTGGTCCCGTCGCCTGGATCGCTCGCATCCGGGCTGCGGCCAACGCCGTTGTTGGCCATGAACGGATCGCTGATGAAGTTGTAGCCCGGCAGGAAGCGGCCGGCGAGATCGGGATGTTGCGTGCTGCCCGTGTCGAGCACCGCAACGGTTACGTTCGCGCTTCCGGTCTGCAGGTCCCACGCGCTGGGCGCGTTGACGCCGCCGATCGGATCGAAGAGAGCCCACTGATTCACATAGTACGGATCATTGGGCACGAGCAGCGCATGCGCCCGCGTGACCGCATCGGCGTACTGCACTTCGGAGTCCGTTTGCAACTGTTCGGCGAGCTGCGCCAGCGTGTCCTCGGATGCCGGCGGTACCGACAGCACCCACGCATTGTTGCCGAGTTGCCGCTCGACGCTCATCGGAGTATTGGTCATTCCCATCCAGCGCGGAAGCAACGTGCTCCAGTCGGGCGTCGGATCACCGACGAGCCGAACCATCAGCTTGTTGCCGATGACCGATGAACCGCCGCCGACCGCGGGCGCTCCGCTCGGTCGGACGGACTCGGCCCACAGCACGCTGCGATCGTCGCGCAACCGCCGCAGCATCGCGTTGGCATCGGCTTCACTGACCGGTTGTGCCAGCGCCAATTCAAGGGCACCGGTCCGAGTCGCGCTGGAAATGGATAGCGTCGTGCCGGCCAGCGTCTGCAGCCTGGCAAGCGCATCGGCAGGCAGATCGCCTGGAGCGGCGGCATAGGGATGCAGCATCAGCCTGATCTGCGACACGGTCTGCGCGTCGGCGGCGGATGCAGACAATGCAAACGCGAGCGGCAGGCCTAACAGCGACAACCATCGTTGCAGCATGACGGGCTCCCTGATTATCTCGGTGGCCGAATCGCCTCGCCACGACTCGAGCCAGCCCGGGCATCCTACACAATGACAATGGAATTGTCAGCCCGCCTGGCAGGCAAATTCGGGCTTTCGAGCGGCTTTCGGG
Organism: Casimicrobiaceae bacterium; assembly: GCA_035543635.1. Taxonomy (GTDB): domain Bacteria; phylum Pseudomonadota; class Gammaproteobacteria; order Burkholderiales; family Casimicrobiaceae; genus PALSA-1003. The sequence continues at coordinate 2,550 of DATKJP010000104.1, read as the reverse complement.
GGAGAAGACGAGGCCAGCAGGACCGCTTCCCCGCAGGGTGCTCGCACGGCGGAATCACCGCGTTTCCGAGGGCATTGCAGCCTTCAGATCGACTCGGAAGGGCTCAAGCAACTTCACCATTTGCGCGAAAATGCGCGGGTTGGCGCCGATCACCTGTCCGCCGTAAAGATAATCCCCTTCTCCGGCGAAATCGCCCACCAGGCCGCCGGCTTCCAGAATGAGCAGGCTCCCCGCGGCCACGTCCCACGGATTGAGTCCCAGTTCGAAGAAACCGTCGTAGCAGCCGGCCGCGACGTACGCCAGATCGAGCGCCGCCGCGCCCGGGCGTCGCAGTCCCGCCGTCTCGATCATCATGCGTCGCATCATCCGCACGTACGGCTCGAGGTTGCTGCCGTCGCGAAATGGAAAGCCCGTTCCGATCAGCGCTTCGCGCAGGTGCTGCCGGCGCGATACCCGGATACGGCGATCGTTCAGAAACGCACCGCGTCCGCGCGTCGCGGTAAAGAGATCATTGCGCACCGGATCGTAGACGACCGCTTGCGTGATGTGACCTCGCTGTTGCAACGCGATCGAGACGCAGTATTGCGGAAACCCGTGGAGGAAATTGGTTGTGCCGTCGAGCGGATCGATGATCCAGCAGTATTCGGCATTCGCGTTTGCGCCTTTGGCCGTTCCCTCCTCTGCTAGAATCGCGTGATCGGGATACGCGGCGTGCAGGGTCTGCACGATCGCGGCCTCGGCCGCGCGATCGATCTCGCTCACGAAATCCTTCGGCCCTTTCGCGGTGACGGTCAGCAGATCGAGGTCCCGCGCGCCGCGGTTGATGAGGTTGCCGGCGCGGCGTGCGGCCTTGACCGCGATGGTGAGCATCGGATGCATGCCGCGCATTTTACGCGCTACCCGCTCATGACTCCCGCGCCGTCACCGCTCGACCGGATTCGCGTCGTGCTCGTCGCGACGAGTCATCCGGGCAATATCGGCGCCGCGGCGCGCGCGATGCACACGATGGGGCTCGCGCGCCTGGCGCTGGTCGCGCCGAAACAGTTTCCACATCCAGACGCTGAAGCGCTCGCGGCGGGCGGCACTGAACTCCTGAGCAGCGCGAGCGTTCATTCGGAGCTCGACGCGGCGCTCGCGGGCGCCTCGCTTGCTATCGGTTTTTCCGCGCGGCCGCGCGAATTCGCGGGGGCGGCGCTCTCCGCGCACGCCGCCGCAACCGAGGCCGTTCGCTACGCGGGCGAGGGAGAAGTCGCGCTGGTCTTCGGCGGCGAAATGTCGGGTCTGTCCAATGCCGAGTTGGCACGATGCCAGATCGTCGCCACGATCCCCGGTGTCCAGGGACGCGCTTCGCTCAATCTCGCGGCCGCTGTGCAGGTCGCGGCTTACGAAGTTTTCCTCGCAGCGCACGGCGACCGAGTGTGGAGCGCGCCCCGCTTCGCACCAGCCACGCAGGACGAGATCGAGCGTCTTTTCGCGCACGGCGAGCGCACGCTCGTCGCGATGCGTTTTCTCGATCCGCGGCGCCCGAAGCGGCTGCTGCCGCGACTGCGGCGCCTCTTCGCGCGGGCGCGCCTCGAGCGCGAGGAGGTGAACATCCTGCGCGGGATACTGGCGCGGATCGATCAGTTCGTGGGGCGTTCAGATGCGCGCAGCGACCACCGCTCGGGCGTGGCACATGACCGCGAGCGGGGACGGCGTTAACATCGCGATCATGGACGCAAGCCGGAAGCAGGACGCGGGGCGGCGCGCATTCTACGAGCGCATCGGCCGCGCCAATCTCGCGCCGCTGTGGGAGGAGCTGCACGCGCTGGTGCCTCCCACACCCGAGCCGCGCTGCGTTCCCGCATTATGGCGCTACGACGAGCTGCGGCCCTTCGTCACCGAGTCGGGTGAGATCATCTCTGCCGAAGAAGCGGTGCGCCGCGTGCTCGTGCTGGAGAATCCGGGGATGCGCGGGCAGTCGTGCATCACGCCCTCGCTCTACGCAGGATGGCAGCTGCTCCTTCCGGGCGAAGTTGCTCCCTCGCACCGGCATAGCCAGTCGGCGCTGCGATTCGTCGTTGAGGGCGGCGGAGCGTACACCGCGGTCGACGGAGAGCGCACCACGATGCGACCGGGCGATTTCATCATCACGCCGTCGTGGACCTGGCACGACCATGGCAATCCCGAGAATGGCGAGCCCGTCGTCTGGCTCGACGGCCTCGACATTCCACTGCTGCGTTTCCTCGATGCGGGTTTTGCCGAAAACTATCCCGAAGCGCAACAGCCGGTGACGCGAGCGGAGGGCACTTCTTCGGCGCGCTACGCGGCGAACATGTTGCCTCTCGATTTCGATTCTCCGCACGGGCGCAGCTCGCCGATTTTCTGCTATCCGTACGCGCGCGCACGCGAGGCGCTCGCCAAGCTAGCGCGCGAATCCGAGCCCGACCCCTGTCACGGCACGAAAATGCGTTACGTGAATCCGGCGACGGGTGGTTACCCGATCCCAACCATCGCGGCGTTTTTGCAGCTTCTGCCAACGGGATTCGCCGGGTGCGCCTATCGCTCGAC
>DATKJP010000103.1:0-20572 GCA_035543635.1 Casimicrobiaceae bacterium | reverse complement strand
GAGCTGGTGAATGAGATCGATCACCGCCTGCTGCTGCTGGTGCCCGAAGACGACTGCGCCAAGCATCACTTCCTCGGCCAGCTCCTTCGCCTCGGATTCCACCATCAGCACGGCCGCTTCAGTACCGGCGATGACCAGATCGAGCTTCGATGTCGCGAGCTCGGTCTTGGTCGGATTGAGCACGTACTGGTCGTCGAGGTAGCCGACGCGCGCGCAGCCGATCGGGCCGTTGAACGGAATGCCGGAGAGCGCGATCGCCGCCGACGCGCCGATCATCGCCGGAACGTCCGGATCGATCTCGGGGTCCACCGACATCACGGTCGCGATCACCTGCACTTCGTTGTAGAAGCCATCCGGAAAGAGCGGCCGGATCGGCCGGTCGATCAGGCGCGAGGTCAGCGTTTCCTTTTCGGAGGGCCGCCCTTCGCGCTTGAAAAAGCCGCCGGGGATGCGGCCCGCGGCGTAGGTCTTCTCCTGATAGTCGACAGTGAGCGGGAAGAAGTCCTGTCCCGGCTTCGCCTGCTTGGCGGCGACGACGGTGACCAACACCACGCTGTCGTCGAGGCTCACCAGCACCGCGCCTCCCGCCTGGCGGGCGATCTCGCCCGTTTCCAGCGTCAGCGTGTGGCGGCCGTACGGAATCGATTTCTTGATTGCGGTGGGCACGTTGGATCCTTGGATTCTGAAAGCGGCGATGGCCGCGCTCGGCTAGAGCACGGCCATCGACCGATTGTTCATGGAATGCAGCGCTGGCATGAGGAAGCCGGCTGGTTGCCGCGGACGAGCGGCACCGGGCGTTATTTGCGCAACCCCAGCTTCTCGATCAGCTCGCGATAGGTGTCGACGTTCGCTCCCTTGAGGTAATCGAGGAGCTTCCTGCGGCGCGAAACCATGCGCAGCAGGCCACGCCGGGAATGATGATCCTTGACGTTGACCTTGAAATGGTCGTTGAGCCCATTGATGCGCGCCGTCAACAGCGCGATCTGGACCTCCGGGGACCCGGTATCGCCGCGGCCCCGCTGATGCTCGGCGATGACCTTGGCCTTCTCTTGCACGGTAACTGCCATGCTTTGTTGCTCCGAAGCTCGCGAAAAGAGTGAGATTTTAACCTGCAAAATGCCTAGGATTCAACCGTCTCGATAGCTCGCGAGGCTGGCTGCACGCTCACGAGCCGGCGTGCCCGGAGAACGCCTTCGGCAAGCTCGGCGATGCCGGCAAAGCACCCGTCCGCGTAGACCCGCACCAGCCCGTCTGCGAGCGCGGCGCGCGCCAGCGCCTGCCCCTGGACGAAGCGGTAAGCTTCGAGACCCTCGAGGTCCAGTCGGGGCAACTGCGCGACCAGCATTTCGGCAGGCCGCAGGGCGGCATCGCGCTCCGTCTCGGACATCGCCTCGAGCGCCTCCAGCGTCAGCGCGTCGTCGAGCGCGAAGCCGCCGGTCGCGACGCGGCGCAGCGCTTCGAGATGCGCGCCGCATTGGACCGCGATACCGATGTCCTCGGCAAGCGCCCGGATGTAGGTCCCTTTGCTGCAGCGGACGAATAGCGCGAGCTGTGGCGCGCGCCACGAGCAAAGCGTCAGCTCGCGAATCTCGACGGCGCGCGGCGCACGCGGAATTTCGATGCCACGACGCGCGTATTCGTAGTACCTGCGTCCCTGGTGCCTGAGGGCCGCGTGGCGCGGCGGCACCTGCTCGATGCGTCCTGCGAAGCGCGGCAGGACGGCTTCGAGATCGCGCTGCTCGAGCTGCACCGGGCGCGTCGCGAGCACCTCGCCGTCACGGTCGCCGGTAGTCGTCGTGATCCCGAAACGCAGCGTCGCCAGGTAGGCCTTGTCCGCGTCGAGCAGCGACTGCGCGAACTTGGTGGCCTCGCCGAAGCAAATGGGCAGCAACCCGCTCGCCAGCGGATCGAGCGTGCCCGTATGCCCGGCCTTCTCCGCGCGATAAAGCCTCTTCGCGCTTTGCAGAGCGGCGTTGGACGAAAGCCCTACCGGCTTGTCGAGCAGAAGCACGCCGTCGATTCGCCGGCGCCGGCGGACGTCACGTGACGCAGTCATTTCAGGGAGAATGCTTGCGGTGCGTGGGGAAGATATCGAACGCGGGCAACATTGCGCTTCAGCGCTTGCCGAGCCGTTGCCGCAACTGCCGAGACGGCCAGGTGAGCCAGCCACGAACGCTCTGCAGATAGGCGATCGCGCGCTCCTGCGCCGCCAGTGCGGCCTCTTGGCGTGCGCGCTCGGCCTCCAGCATGCCGAGCTTTTTCTGCTGCATCGCGATCGCCTGGGCGCGAAGGGCCAGCTCGTCATCGCACTCGGCGATCATGCGCTCGCGCGCGGCGTTGACTTCGGCAATCTGCCGATTTCGCTCCGCGATAACGCGCTCGCGCTCTTCGCGAGCCCGGTTCAATTCGGCGACCTGGCGATCGCGCTCTTCGACCACGCGCTCGCGCTCGGCAACGAGTCTCTCGAGATGCAGCACATGCGCGGCCTGTTTGGCGATCGAGCTGTCGCGCTCCTTCAGTAGCCTGTCGAGGCGCAGCACTTCAGCCGCGTTCTCCTCGGCGCGCTTGAGCGCGCTCTCGTCGGCGTCGGCAAACAACGAAAGCTCGGTATCGAGCTGGGGCAGCGCAGCTTCGCTGCGCGCGGCGACAACGACGAAATACATCGCTTCGGGCGTCGCGCATGGTGCGACTTCGGCCGCGTTGCCGAGCAGCGCCTCGGCGCGCAAGGTCTCGGCCGCCTTTCTGTCGCCTTCCTTCCACAACGCCGACCAGCACGCGAGCCGTTGCGCGAGCCAGCGCTGCGCAGGGAAATGACGCGCCAGAAGCCGTGTCAGGGCATCGCGATCCAGCTCCTGGAGGTGATACTGGTTCTCGAAGTTGCGCGCATCGCTGTAGAGCTTCTTGTTGGGCGAAGACAGGATCAGCAGAGCCTCGGGCCGCATCACCCGCGCGAACTCCGAGAGCATCTGCTGCTGCTCCTTGGCGGAAAGGTGCTCGATCGTCTCGAAAGAGACCACGAGATCGATTGACGCGCTCGGCAAGGGGAAACCTGTGCACGAAGCGGCGATGAAACGCAGATGAGCGCTCTCGCCGTAGGTCGCGCGCGCGTGCTCGATGGTTGCGATGTCGATGTCGACTCCGACCGTGCTCTCGGCGACGGCCCCGAGAAACGCGGTGCCATAGCCTTCGCCGCAGGCGGCGTCGAGAACGCGCCGCCCCGCAGCGAAGCGCCGGGCGAAGGCGTAACGATGCCAATGCTCGTAGGCGATCTCGCCGGTGCAGCCGGGCAGGAAGCGCTCGCCGGTGAAGGTCAGCTTCGAGTCCATTGGGACAGAATGCGGATCGAGCGGGATGTCCGCGCGCGGCCTGGTCTTGCCCAGCAGCGAAAGGCCGGCGCCGAAGTCATCTCAGGAAGAGTGTTTGCGATCTTCGGCCAGCGCCTCGTCGATCAGCTGCGAGAGCTTGATGCCCGACTCGATCGAATCGTCGTAGTAGAAGCGAAGCTCCGGCACGCTGTAGAGCTTGAGTCGGTGCGAGAGCTCGCGACGCAGATAACCAGCCGTGTGCTGGAGCGCCGAGACGACCGCAGCAGCTTGCTCGTTGCCACCCAGATGCGTAACGAAGATTTTCGCGTGCGAAAGGTCAGGCGCGACGTCCACCGCCGTGACGGTGACCATGCCGATGCGCGGATCCTTGACCTGCAGCCGCAGCAGCTCGGCCAGCTCGCGCTGGATCTGGTCGCCGACGCGCTGCGGACGCGGGGAGTGTCTTTTCACGGTTCGCGCTCCCCGCTGTAGCGGGAACGACGTCAAAGTGTCCGCGATACTTCGACGATCTCGTACACCTCGAGCTGATCGCCCTTCTGCACGTCGTTGTAGCCGCGAATCGACAGCCCACACTCGAATCCGGCCTTGACCTCGCGCACGTCATCCTTGAAGCGCTTGAGCGACTCGAGCTCGCCGTCGTGGATGACGACGTTGTCGCGCAGCACGCGGATCTTCGCGCCGCGGCGCACCACTCCTTCGAGGACGTAGCAGCCCGCGACCGTCCCGACCTTCGAGATCTTGTACACCTCGCGCACCTCGACCAACCCGAGCTGAGTCTCCTTCTTCTCAGGAGCCAGCATGCCCGAGAGCGCGGCCTTCACTTCGTCGACGGCCTCGTAAATGATGTTGTAGTAGCGGATGTCGACGCCGGAATGCTCGGCGAGCTTGCGCGCCGCGGCATCCGCACGCGTGTTGAAACCGATGATGACCGCTTTGGAGGCAAGCGCGAGATTGACGTCCGACTCGGTGATGCCGCCGACCGCCGCGTGCACGATGTTGACCTTGACCTCCTCGGTCGAGAGCTTCGACAGCGCGGTGGACAACGCCTCGTAACTCCCCTGGACGTCGGCCTTGATGATGAGCGCTAGCCTCTTGATCTCGGTCTCGCCGCCTTCGGTGAACATGCCTTCAAGCTTCGCCGCCTGCTGCTTGGCGAGCTTCACGTCGCGGAACTTGCCTTGACGGAAGAGCGCGATCTCGCGCGCCTTGCGCTCATCACCCAGTACGAGCACGTCCTCGCCCGCAAGCGGAACATCCGACAGTCCCTGGATTTCCGCCGGAATCGCGGGGCCTGCGCCCTGGATGCTCCTGCCGTTCTCGTCGGTCATCGCGCGCACGCGGCCGAACACCGCGCCGGCGAGCACGACGTCGCCGCGCTTGAGCGTCCCCGACTGCACGAGCACGGTGGCAACCGGACCCTTGCCCTTGTCGAGCCGCGATTCGATCACGATGCCTTTGGCGAGTGCGTCCTTGGGAGCTTTCAATTCCAGAACTTCTGCCTGCAGGAGGATCGCGTCGAGGAGATTGTCGATGCCCTTGCCGGTCTTGGCGGAGACCTCGACGAACTGCGCCTCGCCTCCGTATTCCTCCGGCAGCACGCCCTCGGTCACGAGCTCCTGCTTCACGCGCGAAGGATTTGCTTCCGGCTTGTCGATCTTGTTGATCGCGACCACGATGGGAACGTTGCCGGCTTTCGCATGCGCGATCGCTTCCTTGGTCTGCGGCATCACGCCGTCGTCGGCGGCAACGACCAGCACGACGATGTCGGTGACCTTCGCGCCGCGAGCGCGCATCGCGGTGAAAGCCTCGTGGCCCGGCGTGTCGAGGAAGGTGATCACGCCCTTCGGCGTTTCGACATGATAGGCCCCGATGTGCTGCGTGATGCCGCCCGCCTCGCCGCTCGCGACCCGCGTGCGGCGAATGTAGTCGAGAAGCGAAGTCTTGCCGTGATCGACGTGACCCATGACCGTGACGACCGGCGGCCGCGGCAGGACTTCCGCTGTGGTCGGTTGCTCGGATTCGGCCAACAGCGCGTCAGGGTCGGTCAGCTTCGCTGCGAGCGCTTTGTGCCCCATCTCCTCGACCAGGATCATCGCCGTTTCCTGATCGAGCACCTGGTTGATGGTGACCATGGTGCCGAGCTTCATCGCCGCCTTGATGACTTCGGCGGCCTTCACCGACATCTTGTGCGCGAGATCGGCGACGGTGATCGTCTCCGACACCGAGATTTCGCGGACGATCGGCTCGGGCGGAGCGATGCGCGTCGCTTCGGCGGCTTCCTCGCCGTCCTCGTGACGGTGGCGTCCGGTCTTTGGCTGTTTCCAGGCCGTCGTCGTCGTGACGCCGCCGGTCACGTCGCCGCGCAACTTCAGCGCGCGCCGCCGCGCCGCTTCTTCCTGGAAGGCCGTTGCGGAGGGCTTGCGCGCAGCCTTCTCCTTCTTCGCGCCGGGCTTCGCCGCGGGCCGGTGCAGTGTGCCCTCGGTCGTCTTCTTGGCGGCAGGCTTCGCTTCTGCGGCAGGTTGCGCCGCCGCATCGGCTGCCTTGGCCGCGGCTTCAGCAGCGGCCTTCGCCGCCGCTTCCTCGGCTTCCTTCTCCTTCTTGGTCTTGCGCTTCTTCGCCTGCTCGTGCTTCTGCTGGATCTCTTCCTGCTGCTTGGCGATGAGCGCGGCGGCCTTGCGCGCCTCTTCCTCGCGTGCAGCGACTTCTTCCGCGGAGACGACCGGTTGCGGCGGCGCAGTTTCCTCAGGCGCGGGGGCGGCCTCGGCTCCGTCGCGTTTGACGAACACGCGCTTCTTGCGCACTTCGACCTGAATCGTGCGTGCGCGTCCGGTGCTGTCGGACGCCTTGATCTCGGAAGTCTGCTTGCGTGTGAGCGTGATCTTCTTCTTGTGATCCTGCCCGCCGTGCGACTTGCGAAGGTAATCGAGGAGCCGAGTCTTGTCGGTCTCCGAGAGCTTGTCGCCGGCTTTCTTGCCGGCAACACCTGCCTTGGCGAGCTGCTCGAGCAGCGCCCCCGAGGGCATCTTCAGCTCGGTCGCGAATTGTTCGATCGTCGTCTGGGCCATGGTCCTCTCCCGCCGGAGCCTGATCTCGTTACTGCGTCTTCTCCGCTTGCGCGCTCTCCGCTTCGGCTGCGAACCAATGCGCGCGCGCCTTCATGATAAGGTCCTGCGCACGCTCGCCCGTCATGCCCGTCAGCTCGGTCAGCTCATCGACGGCGAGGTCGGCCAGCGCGTCGCGGTTGGTGATTCCCTTCTCCGCGAGGAGCCCCGCCGTCTCGCTGTCCATTCCATCGAGACTCAACAGATCCTCAGAGACGTTTTCCACGCCTTCTTCGCGCACAATCGCCTCGGTCAGGAGCGCGTTGCGCGCGCGGCTGCGCAGCTCGTTCACCGTTTCCTCGTCGAAGGCCTCGATCTCGAGCATCTCGTTCAGCGGCACGTAGGCGATCTCCTCCAGCGTCGAGAAGCCTTCCTGGATAAGGATATCCGCCACTTCCTGGTCGACGTCGAGCCGATCCATGAAGAGCGCGCGGATCTTCTCGCTTTCCGCCTGCTGCTTCTGCTGCGACTCCTCGACGCCCATCAGGTTGATCTCCCAACCGGTGAGCTCGGAGGCAAGGCGCACGTTCTGTCCGCTGCGCCCGATCGCCATGGCGAGGTTCTCCTCGTCGACGACGACGTCCATCGCATGCTTCTCCTCGTCGACCAAGATGCTGGAGATCTCTGCGGGCGAAAGCGCGTTGACGACGAACTTCGCGGGATCGTCGGAGTAGAGCACGATATCGACCCGCTCGCCCGCAAGCTCGTTGGTCACTGCGGTGACGCGCGAGCCGCGCATGCCGATGCAGGTACCCTGCGGGTCGAGACGCGGGTCGTTCGACTTCACCGCGATCTTGGCGCGGATGCCAGGGTCGCGTGCGGCAGCCTTGATCTCGATCAGTCCCTCCTCGATCTCGGGCACTTCCAGCTCGAAGAGCCGCACCAGAAGCTCGGGCACGACGCGCGAAAGGATTAATTGTGGCCCGCGCGTCTGCGTTTCGATCGTGGTGACGTAGGCGCGAACGCGGTCTCCGACTCGCAAATTCTCCTTCGGAATGAGCTGGTCGCGCGGGATCATGCCTTCGATGCGACCGGACTCGACAATCACGTTGCCGCGCTCGATGCGCTTGACCGTTCCGGTGAGGAGGTTGTCCTGCCGCTCCAGAAAATCGTTCAGGATCTGCTCGCGCTCGGCGTCGCGGATCTTCTGCAGGATCACCTGCTTCGCGGCCTGCGCGCCGATGCGGCCGAACTCCACCGGCTCGAGCGGTTCCTCGACCACGTCGCCCAGCTTGAGCTCCGGATCGCGCTCCGCCGCATCGGTGATCGCGATCTGATGAGCCGGCTCCTCGTGCTCCTCGTCAGGCACGACGGTCCAACGGCGGAACGATTCGTAGTCGCCGGTCTCGCGGTCGATCGACACGCGCGCGTCGATGTTGTCGGCGTACTTCTTCTTGGTCGCCGAGGCGAGTGCGGCCTCGAGCGCCGAGAAGACGATCTCCTTCGGCACGTTCTTCTCGCGCGCCAGCGCGTCGACGAGCAGCAATAGTTCGCGGTTCATCTAGTGTTTTCTCCATTCGATCCTGGGCACCAGGCGCGCCTTGTCGATGTTGGCGAGCGGTATCGCGTGGGTGCCTTCGGCGGTCTCGAACTGCAGCACGCCCGCGTCGACTCCGCGCAGCACGCCCTTCAGGCGGCGCGCGTTGCCGATCGGCTCGCGGAGCTTGAGCTGCGCTTCTTCACCGCTGAAGCGGATGTAATCCGCCTCTTTCTTCAGCGCGCGGTCCAGCCCGGGTGACGAGACTTCCAGCCGCTCGTAGACCACACCCTCGACCGCGAACAGATGCATTAGATGGTTGCTCACGCTCGCGCAATCCTCGACATCGACACCGCCGGGCTTGTCGATGAAGACGCGCACGAGCCGTCCGCCGGGCGATGTCTCGCAGTCGACCAGCTCGTACCCCATCGGGGGCAGCGTTCTTTCAAGCAACTCGCCCAGCTTCACGGTGCCACCAAAAACCCCAGTGCCAAAAAAAAATGGGCTGTCGAGCCCATTTCTCTTACTTATCGAGGTGCGATTCTAGCAGAAACCGAGAGCGAGTTGAAGGGGTGTAACGCAACAAGGGCACGACTCGGCGCATTGGCGCACCCCGGCACCAGCCCGCCCTCGTTCCCTCTGTACTCCTTCTGGAAACGGCACTATCCTTTCCTCGGGTCGCAGGCCTGTTTGCCCATGCGTAAGCTGCGTTTGCCGCGATCTCTCGTTCTCTCCAGGGGAGGCTCCAATGCGTCGTCCTCGCGTGCGTTCAGCAGCTCCGCAATCCTTATTGTTTGCCGCACTCGCGCTCGCGTCCGGGTCGATCCTCGCCGACGTGATCACCGACTGGAATCAGAAGGCTATCCCGATCGTGACCGCGTACAGCCTGAGCGCCCCTGCTTATCGCGACATGGCGATGGTGCACCTGGCGATGTTCGGCTGCATCAACGCCATCGAGCCGCGCTATCAGCCTTACAAGGTCAAGTACGACGCTTCGCCGACCACATCGAAGGAGGCGGCGGCAGCGGTCGCGGCGGCTCGCATCATGTCGAAGTTGCACCCGGACGCGGCGCCCAAAACGGACCCCGAGCTAAAGCAGTATCTGGCGCAGATTCCGGAGGGCCCTGCGAAGGCGGTGGGGATCGCCCTGGGGGAACAAGTCGCGGACAGCATCCTGGAAATGCGGGCGAATGACGGTGCGAATGCGCCGGACAGCTACAGGCCGAGGACGACCCCGGGTCGCTACGTTCCTACCGGCCCGGTCGTCGTTCCGATGTGGGGCAGCGTGACGCCCTTCGCCATGAAGAGCCCGTCGCAGTTCCGACCCGGTCCCCCGATCGCCCTGACCAGCCGCGAATGGGCCGCTAACTACAACGAGATCAAGGAAATCGGAGGGAAGAACAGCACGAAGCGCACGGCCCTGCAGACGGAGACGGGTCGGCTGTGGCTTTATACGGGGCCAGCGACCTTCTTTCCGTTGACCGTGCAGCTCTCGACTGCCAAAGGTCTCAGCGTCAGCGAGAACGCGCGTCTCTTTGCCCTGGAAGCGATGGCGACGGCCGATGCCATGATCGCCGTCTTCGATGCGAAGTATTTCTACGAATTCTGGCGACCCGTCACCGCCATCCGCAACGGCGACCAGGACGATAACCCCGACACCGAGCGCGACGCGACCTGGGAGCCCCTCGGACCCACGCCGATGCATCCAGAATATCCATGCGCGCACTGCATCGTCGCCGGTTCGGCTGGGACGGTGATGCAGGCCGTCTTTGGCACCGGATCACTGTCCGAATTCAGCTTGACGACGCCAACGGCTCCGGGCGTGACGCACCGGTGGACGCGCTTGCAGGACTACATAGAAGAGCCGTCGAACGCGCGCATCTGGTCGGGCATCCACTACCGCTTCTCGACCGAGGTCGGCACGACCATGGGCCGCCAGATCGCCGAGTACACGGTCCAGAACTACCTGCAGCCGCTGAAGTAGCGCTCTACCCGTCTAATCCAGGTACGATCGCGCCGTCATCCGACATGGCGAGTCCCGCAAATCCCGATCTTTCCGCCGCCGGGGCAGCCGCTCCGGTGATCTCCATTCGCGACCTGAAGACCCGTTGCAGCGGCTGCAGCATGCGCGAGCTCTGCCTGCCCGGCGGGCTCGACGCCGCGGCCCTAAAGGAGCTCGACGGCGTGGTGACGAAACGGGCTCGTTTCAAGAGCGGCACATCGATCTATCGTGCCGGCGAGCCGTTCTCGGCGCTCTACGCCGTGCGGGTCGGCTCCTGCAAGACGGCGGTGATGGCCGAGGACGGGCGGGAACAGATCGCCGGTTATCACATGCTCGGCGACATCATCGGGCTCGACGGCATCGCCGACGAGCGCCACGCCTGCGACGCGGTCGCGCTCGAGGACACTGAAGCCTGCGTCATTCCATTCGAGCAACTCGAAACTCTCGCCCGGCGCTTTCCAGCGTTGCAACGCAACCTGCATCAATTTCTGTCGCGTGAGATCGGCCGCGACCAGCGAGTGATGCTGCTCCTCGGCAGCATGCGGGCCGAGGAGCGGCTCGCGGTATTTCTTCTCGGCCTTTCCGATCGGTATCGCCAGCACGGTTATTCGGCCAGCGAGTTCGTCCTGCGCATGACCCGCGAGGAGATCGGAAGCTATCTGGGCCTCAAACTGGAAACAGTGAGCCGCCTGTTGTCGCGCTTCCAGACCGAGGGCCTGCTGCAGGTTCGCGGTCGCTCCGTGAAGCTCCTCGACATCCAGGCCTTGAGGCAGCTCGCCGGTCAGAGCTGCTGAGGTAATTCAAGGCGTTTCCTCCGGCCAAGCGGCCATGCTTGCGCACGTCACGGGCGTGCGCGACGCTTGCCTTGCAGCGAGCTCGCGGTTGTATACCCGATGAGTCCTCGCGGATAGCCCAACTTGTCCATCACCTGATTGCATCCATCGATGCATGCCGCGCAACCTATGCATTCGGTTTGAAGCCCGTTGCGGATGTCGATCTGCGTCGGGCAGACCTGCACGCAGATCGAGCAGTCGACGCAGTCGCCGAGACGCGGATCGCGTTTGCCGGCCGGGCTCGACTCCAAGGCTCGAGGCTCACCGCGCCGCCGGTCGTAGGCGACGATCAGCGTGTGCCGGTTGAACATCAGGCTCTGCATGCGGGCGTACGGGCAAAGGCGCTTGCACCATTGTTCGCGAACGAAGCCCGCGTTGCCATAGGTCGCGAAAGCGTAAAAGAGAATCCAGAAGGTCTCCGCAGCGCCGAGCTGCAGCGTGACAGCACGCGTGCCAAGCTCGCGGATAGGAGTGAAATATCCGACGAAGCTATAAGCCGTCCACAAGGCGATGATGAGCCATGCGCCGTGCTTCAGCGCCTTGACGCGGAATTTCCGGAGCGACCATGGCGCCGCGTCGAGTCGGATGCGAGCAAACCGATCGCCCTCCATGGCACGCTCGACCCACAGAAAGATTTCCGAATAGACGGTTTGCGGGCAGGCGTAGCCGCACCAAAGCCTTCCTGCGATCGCCGTGAAGGCGAAGAGCGATAAGGCCGCGATGGCCAGCAACAGACCGAGATACAGGACGTCCTGAGGCCCGAAGACAGAGCCGAAGAGGTCGAGCCTGCGCGCCGGAAGATCGAGCAAGACGCATGGCTTCCCATTCCAGAACAACCACGGCAGACAGTAGAACACAGCCTGCGTGAGCAGCACCATGCCCCATCGAGCGCGGGCGAAAGCACCGTGCACCGCGCGCGGATAGATCTTCCTGCGGATCTCGTGAAGCTCGATCTCCGCTGCAGAAGCGTTCGGCAGCATCAGACTCTGACCGGCCACAGTTCCGCGCCGCAACGCGACGCTATTTGGATTGGACGTAGCTCGCAACTGCCTGGATCTCTTCTGGCGTGAGATCCTTGACGATGCCGTGCATCACTGGCGCGGCACGAACAAGCGTTTGAATGTAGTTGATCTGCTTGATGACGTACTTTGCGTGCTGCCCGGCAAGGCGCGGAAAATCGGCCATGCCTTCGGCATTTTCACCATGACACGCGCCGCAGGCGGGAATTCCGCGGCTGGGCGATCCTTTGTCGAATAGCTCTTTGCCCCTTGCGACAAGCGCCGTGTCCGCTGTCCGGCCCGGTGCAGGCGGCTGTCCAGCATAGTAAGCAGCAATCCCGCCGATGATCGACTCGTCGAGATTGCCGGCGATCCCCCACATGAAGTCGTGCGCATCCTTCTCCGCGCGCGCCTTGCTGCGGAAATTGTTGATCTGGTTTACCAAATAGCCCGGGCGCTGCGCCGCCAGGATCGGGAACTCGGGCGACGTGCTCACACCGCGGGGCCCGTGGCAGGTTGAGCAGAGGTTGACCGCTCTCTCCTCGCCAGCCTTCCGCGCCTCCGGTGAAACTTCCGCATTCGTTTGGGCGCCCGCGATACCTGCAACGCCTGAGACGATCACGGCAAGAGTGGCTGCACCGATTCGGTTCATGGTTCGGCTCCGGTGATGGTTCTGGGCGATTCGCCGCTTCGATGGAACGTCAGAAGGCAACCCACACGTTGAAGAAGAGCGTGTTGTTGTCTTTCGCGTTGCGCCCGTTTCCATCGTAATTCGTCGAAGCGCCGTTGAACTTGTTGTACGCCGTGTACTGCAGCATCAGGCGGATGTTCTGGATCGGCAGATAGTCGAGCTCGCCGATCCATCCGCTGCTGTCCGGCGTCAGGGCGTTTCCGTTTGCGTCCGTGCCGTAGAGTCCGCCATCGGCACTGCCGGTCGTCGAGAAATACGCGATCGTGCCCCCGTATTTTCGATCGTGGTAGTAGGTCGCCTTGGCCTTGAACGTGCGCAAGGTGTCGGTCGGGTTGGCCGGCGTGGGCCCTGCGCCGATGCCGGCGCCCGTGGCCGCGGTAACCGGAAAGCTGGCGTCGTAGGATTGCTTCTCGTGAATGTAGGTCGCCTGCGCGGTAAACGTGTGCGGGTCGGTTATGTACTGATACTGCGCGTCGAAGGCGATGTCGCGATAGCGGTCGGTCGGAGTCGAAGTGTCGAAATTGCTTGGGTAGCGGTCGATGACCATGCCGTAGGTTCCGACCATGATCGAATTCGCGCCCCAATCATGGCTGAGCGCGAGGCGCCAGTAAGGGTTATAGCCCTTGAGCGCCGCCACGCCACCGTCGGTGTGGATGTCCTGCCCTTGGCGAAGGAAGGAAAACGCTCCGTCTGCGGTCCGGTAGAACGACAGTTCGCCGTAGAGCGTCTTCTGCCAGAAGACGTAACCGCCGAGGCCGGCGAGCTGTTGTGCGAGGCTGCCGTCGATCTGAGTGGCCGCGGCTGGTGTATTGGCGAGCGGCGCGGTCGTGAAAGGGAAACCGAACGCCGGCGTGCTGTTCCACACATCCTGCACCGTCGGATTGTTGTTCAAGGTGAAGCCGTAGATCAGATCGGGCTCAGCGGAACCCGGCGCGCTGTACTTTCCGACGACACGGATATCCGTATTGTCGATGCCGCTGTGTCCGCCGAGCGTTCCGTCCGCTGTCGTAGCCAGGTTGTTGTAGGTCCATTGAATGAACCCACCGACGTAGTCGTTGAGCTTGCTGGCGAGGAAAAAGCTCGCCCCGGTGAACACGAGGCTGTCGTTGCGCTGAGTGATCGTGACTGTTTCGCCGGTGTTGGGATCGATCTCATGGTTATTGCGCGTATTGGTGATGGAGGCCTGCGCCATCACTGCGCCAGGGATGTAGTTGACTCCCTCGGAAGTAATCGCCGTCTTACCTATCGTGTAGCCAGTTAGCTTGAAGTAGCGCCCGTAGGGTGTCAGCTCCGGAAAGCTCACATGGCAGGCTACGCACTCCTGGCCTGTTTGCCGTGCATAGGATGGAACTGCATTTGTCTCGATCGTCCATGTGCCGACGAGCGCCACTACGGCCGCAACGCTGAGAATTTTCGCTACTTTGTGAGCGAACATCGTTTGACTCCTCGCATCGATGTCATTTCGGTGTCGGTATCGTGACTTGGCGAATCACCTGGCATGCGGACACCGTACAGCGTGTGCTAATCAATGCATTGATTCAGATCAACGAAAGCGCTCTGCGTCGTCAGACGTGCGACAGCGCTTCGTCAGCGTCGGCCTTGATCTGCGTCAATGCCGTGGGGTAACCGCTGCCCTAAGATGACATCCGATCCGCTCGGTGTTTGGATCAGTAGCGGAACTAAGTGGAGGCAATTTGAACGCCATTCGCATCATTCACGACGAGCACCGCGCTCTGGCGGCGGTGTTGCACGGCATGCTCTACCTCGTCAACGACATCCGGAGCCGGGGAAAAAAGCCCGACTTCAGGGTGCTCGGCGCGATGGTCTATTACATCGACGCGTTTCCGGAGCGCTTCCATCATCCGAAGGAGGACCGGTATCTGTTCGCGCTGCTGCGCGCGCGCTGTGCCGCCGCTCGGCCGGTACTCGACAGGCTCGAGAAGGAACATCGGGCCGGCGCGGAAAAGATCAGGATCCTGGAACAGGCCCTGGCCCGGTACGAGCACGGCGGCGCAGCGGAGTTCTCCGACTTCGCCGCCGCAGTCGAGGCGTACGCGGCGTTTCACTGGGACCACATGCGCTGCGAGGAAAAGGAAGTTCTTCCGCTCGCGGAGAAACATTTGACCGCCGCAGACTGGGAGGCGATCGACGCCGCCTTCGCGGGTCACAGCGACCCGCTCCTCGGCACCGAAGCCGGGGCCAAATACGAGAACCTATTCAGAAAGATCGTTTGTATCGCACCCGAGCCGATTGGCCTCGGCAGCGCGCAGGCAATGGACCCGACATCGTGATCATCAGACGAAACATGAAAAGAAAACACATGAACATGAGGGAGACCCGGACTCGCCCGCACAGCCTTGCCGCCGGCGCCTGCCTGACCATGCTGGCAGTTTCCTTGCTCCTCGCTGCAGGCTGCAGCAAATCCATTGAAACGCCGGCGAGCAAGGTCGCAGCGCCAAGACCGGCGCCGGTAGCCGACGCCTACGACATGGAAGGGATGGATTTCAAGCCGGGACCGGCCACGATCACTTCGGAGCGTCACACCGGAGCGTTCGCCTCGGGCAGCGCGCTCAACATGGACGCCGTTCTCAAGCCCACCGGGCCCGAGGCAATGAAGGAAATCCGCCTCGACACGACGCACAAGGTGATCGAGATCGCGCCTGGCGTGAAGTTCAGCGCCTGGACTTTCGGCGATCAGGTCCCCGGACCGGTCGTGCGCGTGCGCGTCGGCGACCGCGTCAAGTTCTCGATGACCAATCGCAGCGACGAGCCAGCACCGGGCCTCAAGGTGACCGCCGCCCCGATGATGCACTCGATGGACTTTCACTCGGCGATGGTCTCGCCGCAGGACAAGTACCGCTCGGTCGCTCCCGGACAAACGATCAGCTTCGAGTTCACCGCCAACTATCCGGGCGTGTACATGTACCACTGCGGCACGCCGATGGTGCTCGAACACATAGCGTCCGGCATGTACGGCATGATGATCGTCGAGCCGCGCGGCGGCTATCCGACCAAGGTCGATCGCGAGTATGCCGTCGTGCAAAGCGAGTTCTACACCAAGCTCGATCCGCAGAAGCGCAAGGTGGACGGCGCGCCGTTGTACGTGCTCGACGGCGATCGCGTCCGCACCAAGGCTCCGACCTACACAGTGTTTAACGGCCGCTACAACGGATTCGTCGAGAAGCCGCTGCCGGCCAAACCCGGCGAGCGCGTGCGTCTCTACGTACTCAACGTCGGTCCGTCGAACACCTCGAGCTTTCATGTGGTCGGCACGATCTTCGACCGGGTGTGGCTGGAAGGCAATCCGGACAATCAGTTGCGCGCCGCCCAGACCGTGCTGCTCGGATCGAGCAACAGCGCCATCGTCGAATTCATCGTTCCCGAGGCGGGCAACTACGTGATGGTCGACCATCATTTCGCCAACGCCTCGCAGGGCGCGATCGGCCTCATCGGCGCAGGCGCTCCCACGAAGGGCGCCGGCGAAACGGAGCATCACAACATCCCGGCGACGAGCGCCCCAAGCGATCCGGCCGCAGTGAAGGGCAAGCTTTCGTTCGAATCGAAGTGCCTCGCTTGCCACTCCATCGGTGGCGGCGACAAGCTCGGTCCCGATCTCTATGGCGTGACCAAGCGCCGCAGCGAAGCCTGGCTGACGAAGTGGCTGAAGTCACCGGAACAGATGCTGCAAAGCGACGCCGATGCCAAGTCGATGCTCGGGAAGTACAAGGTGCCGATGCCGAATCAGAATCTGTCTGAAGAAGAGATTCGCGAGTTCGAGGCGTACTTCAAGTGGGCCGATTCGAACCTCGCCCCATCGGCCCAGCAAGCCGCGCAGGACGCGAAAGGAAAGTGAGCATGAGGCCGTTGCTGATCGCCATTGCCGCCGCGCTCGGGGCGCTTGCCCCGGGGGTGTGGGCCTGCGGGGCGTGCATTGAGGACAAGGTGGCGGCGACCTACGATCAGGCCGTCATCGACCGCGCCGTCGCGTCGCATCGCCAGGTCGTGTTCGTCGCGATCGAGGGACCGGTGAGCGCGAGCAAGGTTGTCGCGCAAGTCACCGCCGTCGCGTCCAAGGTCCGCGGCGTGCAGGTGGGTTCGCTGCGGACATCGACCTCGCCGCCGGCGTTCTCCTTCGTGCTCGATAGCGGACAAGATCCGCGGGCCGCTGTTTCCACTTTCCGCAAAGGCGTGACCGGTCAGGAGACACAGCTCGTCGCGATTCGCGTCGTGCGCCACGGCGTGCTGCGCGAGCTGGACTAGGTCTCATGCAAGGGCCGCCCGGCGAAGCGCTTCGGCGCCGTGGTGCAATTCGGTCGTCGAGCGGGTCCCGACTTGCGGCGGCGACGCACGCACAAGTCGCCGCGCACAAATCACCCGCTTAGCGACGACTGCGCCACATCGCGCCTCGCCGCTGCGCCGCACGTCCCTTATCAGAAGGCGACGTTATTGCGGCCTTTACAGGCGAGCATCTTCCGCGCCTCGTCCGGCGTCGCGATCTCGAGCGACAGCTCGTTGAGGATCGTGCGGATCTTGGCGACCTGCTCGGCGTTGCTCTTCGCGAGCTGACCCTTGCGAAGGTAGATGCTGTCTTCGATACCGACGCGGCAATGTCCGCCCATGATCGCGCCCATGGCGATCAATCCCATCTGATTGCGGCCGGCGCCAAGGATCGACCAGTGGTAATCGTCGCCGAAGAGCTGATCGGCGATGCGCCGCATGTGCATCAGGTTCTCGGCCTGGGGTCCGATGCCGCCCAGGATTCCGAAAATGGTCTGGATCAGCATGGGCGGCTTCACCAATCCGCGGTCGACGAAGTGCGCGAGATTGTAGAGGTGTCCGACGTCGTAGCACTCGAACTCGAACTTGGTCCCGCACTCCTCGCCGAGGTGCTTGAGCGAGAACTCGATGTCCTTGTAGGTGTTGCGGAAGATGAAGTCGCGCGTGTTCTCGAGGTACTGCGGCTCCCAGTCGAACTTCCACTCCCTGTACTTCGACACCAGATGGAACAGCCCGAAGTTCATCGAGCCCATGTTGAGCGAGCACATCTCGGGCTTGGCTGCGAGCGGCGCTTCGAGCCGCTGCTGCACCGTCATGTTGTGTCCGCCGCCGGTAGTGATGTTGATGATCGCATCGGTCTCGGCCTTGATCACCGGGAGGAACTGCATGAAGACCTTTGGATCGGGCGTGGGACGTCCGTCCTTCGGATCGCGCGCATGCAGATGGATGACGGCCGCCCCTGCCTTCCAGGCACCGATCGCGCCTTCGGCGATTTCGGCCGGCGTGATTGGCAAATGTGGCGTCATCGTCGGCGTATGGATCGCGCCAGTGACGGCGCAGGTGATGATGACCTTGTCGCGAGGAGCTGCCATGCATCTCTCCTAGACCAGTGATTCGACGTTGCCGCACACCGAAAGCGCCTGTCCGGAAATGTTGTGGCCGGTGTCGGTGGCGAGAAAGAGCGCCATGTTGGCGATGTCCTGCGGGCTCACCATGCGGCGCAGCGATACCCTGGACAAAAGCTGTTCCTTGAACTCGTCGAAGCTTACTCCGAGCGCCTTCGACTTGGCGGAGATCACGCGATTGATTCGATCGCCTTCGACCGTGCCCGGCTGAATCGCGTTGACGCGGATGTTGAACGGACCGAGCTCCATCGCGAGACTCTTGGTGAAGCCGACCACTGCCCATTTTGCCGCCGAGTATGGCGCGCGCAGAGGGAAACCCAGCCGTCCGGCCACCGACGAAAGGTTGATGATGCTCCCGCCGCCTGCAGCCTTGAGCAGCGGCACCGCCTTGCGAGTGCAGTAGAACATGCCGTTCAGATCGACGGCTATGGTGCGTTCCCAGTCGGCGATCGCGATGTCTTCGACTTGCGCCGTCGGACCGGCAATGCCCGCGTTGTTGATGAGCACGTCGAGCCCGCCCAGGAAGCTGAGCGCGGCATCGAACAAGCCGTCCACCTGACGCGCATCGGCGACGTCGGTGATGCCGCTTCCGATCTCGGGTCGCGCCTTGCGAAATTGATCGAGCGCCGCCTTGTCGACGTCGCAAATGAAGACCTTCGCTCCAGCATCTGCGAAGGTTTCCGCGAATGCCTTGCCGATGCCCGCCGCGCCGGCAGTGACGAGAACGCGCAATCCGCGAGCCGAGTCGATCATCTGACACTCCTCATTTTTCGCTGATCCTAACTCCTGCGCAGCAGCTCGATTATCGGTCGCGTGTCGGGACGCACGCCGCGCCATAGAAAGAACGACTCGGCGGCCTGCGCAACCAGCATTCCAAGCCCATCGCTCACGCGCGCCGCGCCGTCGCTTCTCGCATGCGCTTCGAAGCGCGCGTGGTCCGCACCGTAGATCATGTCATATGCGAAAGCGCCCGGCGCGAAGATCCCGGAAGGCAGCGGCGGCAGCTCGCCGGTGAGCGCGGCCGATGTCGCATTGATCACGAGATCGAAGCTGCTGCCCGCCAGCTTGGCGTAACCGCCGCTGGTCACGAGGCCGAATGGCCCAAACCGACGCTCGAGGGCCCGCGCTCTTTCAATCGTGCGATTGGCGATCGTGACTGACGCGGGCTGCTGCCGGAGTAGCGGCAACATGACGCCGCGCGCAGCGCCGCCCGCGCCCATGATCAATACGCGTTTGCCACGAATGGCAAAACCAAGACGCCCCGTGAGATCGGCGACGAGCCCCGCGCCATCCGTGTTGTCGCCGAGCGCGGATGCATCGTCGAATTTCAGAGTGTTGACGGCGCCCGCCTGCTCGGCGCGTTCGGTGCGCTCGGTGGCGAGCGCGAAGGCGTCGAGCTTGAACGGCACAGTGACGTTGAGGCCGCGCCCGCCGGCGGCACGAAACTTCGCGACCGCCTCGGCAAATCCGTCGCGTGCCGCGAAGATCGCTTCGTAGCACAGATCTTCGCCAGTCTGCTGTGCGAATTCGGCATGAATGCGCGGCGACTTGCTGTGCGCGATCGGGCTGCCGATCACCGCGTAGAGATCGGTCATCGCCACCAGGCCCGATTCATAGCTTCTGCAGCACCGCGCGCGTTTTGGCGAGCATGCGCCGGGCACGCTCGAGCGCGGGCATGCTCTTCGCGAGCGCCTTCATCGGGATCTCGAGCGAGAGCGGAATGTCGCGCGGCAGCGCTCGCAAAATGCCCATCAGGTCGAGGCCTCCATCGCCGGGCATCAGGCGCTCGGCGCGCGCTTGGAGCAGCAGCGTCTCACGGTCGCGCGGCCGCTCGGCCGGTGCGTCGCAGAGCTGCGCGTAACGCAGCCGCGCTTGAGGAACGCTCGCGATTTCCTCGGCGTGGCTGCCGCCGCGGTCGAAGTGAATCGGGTCGATGAGGATACCGCCGTTCGCTCGCCCCGCCGCCGCGACGATGCGCGCGCCCTGTGCAAAATCTTTCGCTTCTGTCCACGGCATCGGCTCTAGGCTCGCACCCATGCCGTACCTCGCGGCGAGATCGCAGAAATCGGCGAAGCGGTCTGCAAGCCGTGCTTCGTCAGGAATGTGTCCCGCGACGAGCGCCTCGGTTGCCCCGAGCGCCGCGCCTGTCTCGAGCGCGGGCTCGAATTCCGCGACGTCGGTCTCCGGCTTGAGGCGAAAAATTTCGACGTCGAGGACGTGGATGCCCCCATCTTTGATGCGGCGAATCGTCTCGCGCCGCATCGGAGTGTCGCCGATGATCGGATGCTGCACTTCCTCCGGCGTGGCGGCGACGATGCGCAAACCTATCGTGTCGTAGCCCGCTTCCGAGGCGCAGCTCACCATCTCGGGTGGGGTGAGCTCCAGCACGGTCAGTGCCGCGAGGCCGATCGGACGCGTCGTGGTTTCAGGCATCGAGGCGCGCGAGCAATTGGCGCGTGGCTTCCAGCGCGCGCCGCGCACGCTCGACCGGACCGACGGTGAGCGCGAGACCGCGCTTCGGCGTCTCGAGCCCGATCGGGATGTCGCGCGGCATCCGGCGCAGCAAGCCGATCAGATCGAGCCCGCCTTCGCCCGGGAACAGCCGCTCGGCGCGCGCCTGGTGGATGAGACCGTCAGTGTCCGGCGGTCGCTCGGCAGGCGCATCGCAGAGCTGGACGTAGCGCAGCCACTCGCGCGGCAGGGCGTCGAGATCCTCGAAGGTCGAGCGCGAGCGATCGAAGT
>DATKJP010000102.1:0-7023 GCA_035543635.1 Casimicrobiaceae bacterium | reverse complement strand
GACGCGCACCGGGCCGCCGCCGATCGCGCCCGCCGCCAGAAAATACGATGCCGAAGAGGCGTCGCCCTCGACCACGATCGTCCCCGGGCTCGAATATGCCGCGTCTGCGGGAATGCGGACGCGCCGCCATTGCTCGCGCTTGGCCGCGACACCGAATCGCTCCATGAGCTTGAGCGTCATTTCCACATAGGGCTTGGAGATCAACTCGCCGACGATGTCGATCGTCGCGCCTCCACCGGCGACCGGCAGCGACATCAACAGCGCGCTCGTGAACTGGCTCGACACTTCGCCGCGAATCGAGACCGCGCCGCCATGCCGGATCCTGCCGGGAGCGATCGCCAGCGGCGGATAGCCCTCGTTGCCCAGGTAACGAATCTCAGCGCCGAGCGAGCGCAACGCATCGACGAGATCGCCGATCGGCCGCTCGTTCATCCGGGCGACGCCAGAAAGCTCATAGTCGCCGCCGGCCAACGCGAGCGCCGCAGTCAGCGGGCGAAATGCCGTGCCTGCGTTACCGAGGAAGAGCGAAGCGCGCTTGACAGGAAATCGACCAGCGACGCCCTCCACCTTCCAATGGCCTGTGTTGCTCCGGCGGGTGACGTGCACGCCCAGCGTGCCCAACGCCTCGCGCATGCACTCGACATCCTCGGCGTCGAGCAGTTCCTTGAGCTCGGTCGTCCCGTGCGCGAGTGCGGCGAGCAGCAGCGTCCGGTTGGAAATGCTTTTGGATCCGGGCAAGCGCACGGTGCCAGCCATGCGCGCGACAGGAGCGAGATCGAGATGCTCCATCGTCCGCGAGCGTGTGCGCTCAGTCCGGTTCGCCTGTCGAACGGGCGCGCCAGCTCTCGCGCGCCGTGCTCGCGCGCTCGAAGAGCGCCTGCAGCGCATCGCCGTCGCCCTGCGCGATGAGCGCCTCCACGCGCTCCAGCTCGTCGCGGTAGATGGCGAGCTCCCGGCGCAGCGCGCCGCGATTCGCGAGACAAACGTCGCGCCACATCGCCGGGTGACTGCCGGCCAATCGAGTGAAATCGCGAAACCCGGTCCCGGCATGGTCGAGCAGCTCGGCGCTGTCGCCGCGGCCCGCGACCTCGGCCATGAATGCATAGGCAAGCAAGTGCGGCAGGTGACTGACGGCAGCGAGGATCGCGTCGTGGCGGGACGGCTCGAGCTCGTGCACATCGGCCCCGCAGCGCGACCAGCAGCGGCGCACCCGCTCGAGCGCATGGGTCGAGGTTTCAGGAAGCGGGGTCAAGACCACCCTGCGTTTACGAAATAATGCGGCGAAAGCAGCGCTCGCCCCAGACTGTTCGGTGCCAGCGATCGGATGCGCAGGAACGAAACGCGGCAGCGCTGCGCCGAGGTGCGCCCGTGCCGCCGCGATCACGTCCTGCTTGGTCGAGCCGGCATCGGTCACGACGGTAGACGGTCCGAGCGAATTCGCCATGGCCGCGAAAAGTCCGGTCATCTGACCGACCGGCGTCGAGAGCAGAACGAGATCTGCGTCGGTCAGCTCCGCGGTCCACGGCTCTTCGATCGCGTAGGCCGCGTCGACGATACCGAGCCTGAGCGCAGCATCGAGATTGCTCCGCCTCCGTCCCACGCCGACAACGCGCCGTGCCGCGCCTGACTCCTTGAGCGCCAGCGCGAACGAACCGCCGATCAGGCCCACGCCGACGACGACGAGCTTCCGCAATGCCGCGTCGGACGTCCCCATCACCGGCCGAGCGCTGCCTTGAGCGCTTCCAGGAAGCGAGCGTTCTCCTCAGGCAGGCCGACCGTCACACGCAGGTGCTCGGGCAAACCGTAATTCGCGACGGGCCGCACGATGATGCCCTGGCGCAGAAGCTTTTCGTACACTGCCGCCGCCGCGCCGACATGGATCAGGATGAAGTTGCCGTTCGAGGGAATGTAGCCCACGCGCATCGCATCGAGCCCACCCATCAGCGTCGACAGCCCCCCGCGATTGAGCGCGGCCGACTCGGCGACGTAATCGCTGTCCGCCAGCGCCGCGAGCGCGGCAGCCTGCGCCACCGAGTTCACATTGAACGGCTGGCGCACGCGATTGAGCAGGTCCGCGAGCACGGCATCCATGATGCCGAATCCCACGCGCAGTCCCGCGAGCCCGTAGGCCTTCGAGAAAGTGCGCGAGACGATCAGGTTCGGATGCTCCGCGATCCACGACGCGCTCGGCGAGCGCTGCGCAGGCTCCAGGTATTCGTCGTAGGCTTCGTCCAGCACCACGACCACTTCGCGCGGCAGCTCGGCGAGAAACGCCTTGACCTCGGCGGGAGGAATCCAGGTCCCGGTCGGATTGTTGGGATTGGCGATGAAGACGATACGCGTGCGCGCCGTGATCGCGCGCGCCATCGCCGCGAGGTCGTGCGCGAAGTGTTTTGCCGGCACCTCGATCCCAGTCGCGCCGCGTGCCTGAGTCGCCAGCGGATAGACCGCGAAAGCATGCTGCGCGTACACGGCATGATCAGCGGGACGAAGGAGCGCCTGGGTGGCGAGCTCCAGCACGTCGTTGGAGCCGTTGCCGAGCACGAGCTGGTCCTTGCGCACGCGGAAGCGTGCCGCGAGCGCTTCCTTCAACGCGAAGCCGTTGCCATCCGGGTAGCGCGTGACCTCGGCAGCCGCCTCGGCGATCGCTGCCCGCGCTTTTGGGCTCGGTCCGCGCGGATTCTCATTCGAAGCAAGCTTGATGATCGAGGCTTCGGCGAGTCCGTACTCCCGCGCGAGTTCCTCGATGGGCTTTCCCGGAACGTAGGGGGCGATGCTGCGCACGTACTCCGGCGCGAGCGCGGCTGCGGACGATGCTGGGGAAGCGTTCATAGGATCGCCGCGGGGTACGAGCCGAGCAGCTTGAGGAACGGCGCGCGCTTGCCCAGCTCGGCAAGCGCCGCGGCAACGGCCGGATCGTCCTGGTGGCCCTCCAGGTCGACGAAGAAGAGATACTCCCACAGCCCGGTGCGCGAGGGCCGCGACTCGAGCCTGCTCATGCTCACGCCGTGCTTCGCGAACGGCTCGAGCAGAGCGTGCACGGCGCCTGGACGATTCTGCGCCGACATGATGAGCGACGTCTCGTCCTTGCCGGAGCGGGCTGACGCCTGCCGCCCCAACACCCAGAAGCGTGTCGTATTGTTGGGCTCGTCCTCGATATGCGCCGCGAGCACGTCGAGCTGGTAGAGCGCGGCTGCCGCTTCGCCGGCAATTGCCGCTGCACCCGGTTCCGCAGCGGCGAGCCTCGCCGCCTCAGCGTTGCTGGCCACCGGCACTCGGTCCGCCCGGGGAAGATGCCGTGCGAGCCACTGCACGCACTGCGCCAGCGATTGCGCGTGCGCGTATACCTTCGTCACCGCTTCGAGCGCAGCGGCTTTCGCGAGAAGCTGCTGCTGCACACGCAGCTTGATCTCGCCGACGATCGTGAGCGGCGTCTGGCTCATGAGATCGAGCGTGCGTCCCACTGCGCCCTCGGTCGAATTTTCCACCGGAACAACGGCATGGTCGCAGCGCCCCGATTCGGCGGCGCGGAACACTTCGTCGATCGAAGCGCAGGGCTCGGAGGCAATGAAACTGCCGAAGTGCTGCGTCACCGCGCTGTGGCTGAAGGTACCCGGAGGACCGAGGTAGGCCACCGAGAGCTTCTGCTCGAGCGCCAGACAGGCCGACATGATCTCGCGGAAGATGCCGGCCACCGCTTCACCCGAGAGCGGCCCGGGATTCTCGTCGCGCAGCCCGCGCAGAACCTGCGCTTCGCGCTCGGGACGATACGCCGCGCCGGTCTTCAGCGCACCGATCGCCTTCGCGTGCGCCGCGCGCTCGTTGAGCAGCCGCAGCAGATCGCGGTCGATCGCGTCGATCGCGGCGCGATGGCTGCCAAGCGCGGCGCCCTCCTCGCGGTTGTCGTCATTGGCCATTCGTCCTGCCGCCTCGCGCTGCTAAGACTGCTCGCCGTTTTCCTCTTCGGTCTCGACGACGCGCTCGAGTCCCGCGAGCTTTTCCCCTTCGCCAAGATTGATCAGCGTAACACCTTGCGTGGAGCGACCCATCTCGCGGATCGACTTGACCTGGGTGCGAATGAGCACGCCGCCGGTCGAGATCAGCATGACCTCGTCATCCTCGCGCACCAGCGCGGCAGCGACGACCTGGCCATTGCGCTCGCTCTGCTGGATGGCGATCATGCCCTTGGTGCCCCGCGCATGCCGCGTGTGCTCGACGATCGGCGTGCGCTTGCCGAAGCCGTTCTCGGTTGCGGTCAGCACCGATTGCTGCTCGTCTTCGGCGACCAGCATGCTGATCACGCGCTGTCCCTTGTCGAGCAGCATCCCACGCACGCCGTGTGCGCCGCGGCCCATCGGCCGCACGTCGCTTTCCTCGAAGCGCACCGCCTTGCCACCCGAGCTGAACAGCATCGCGTCGTGCTTGCCGTCGGTGAGCGCAGCGTCGACGAGGAAGTCGCCGTCGTCGAGATCGACCGCGATGATTCCGGAGGGACGCGGGCGCGAGAATTCGGAGAGCGGCGTCTTCTTCACCGTGCCTTGCGCGGTCGCCATGAACACGAAGCGATCATGCACGAATTCCTTCACCGGCAGGATCGCGGTGATCTTCTCGTGCTCGAGCAGCGGCACCAGGTTCACGATCGGCTTGCCACGCGAGACACGGCTCCCCTGCGGCACGTTGTAAACCTTGAGCCAGTAGACTCGCCCGCGGTTCGAGAAGCACAGGATGTGATCGTGCGTGTTGGCGATGAAGAGATGATCGATGAAGTCATCTTCCTTCGTCGCCGCGGCCTGCCGGCCGCGCCCGCCGCGGCGCTGCGCGCGGTACTCGGCCACGGGCTGCGCCTTCATGTAACCGCCATGCGAGAGCGTCACGACCATGTCCTCGGGGGCGATCAGGTCCTCGATGGAAAGATCGATCCCCTGTGCGACCACTTCCGAACGGCGCTTGTCGCCGAACTGGTCGCGGATGGATTTCAGCTCGTCGCGCATGATGGTTGTGACACGCGTCGGCTTCGCCAAGATGTCGAGCAGATCGGCGATCTGCGCCATGACATCCTTGTATTCGATAGTGATCTTGTCCTGCTCCAGCGCAGTGAGGCTTTGCAGACGCATCTCGAGGATGCGCTGCGCCTGCGCGTCGGACAGCCGATAGCCAGGCGGCTTGCCCGAAGCCTGCCAGCCGAACTCTGGCGCAAGTCCGGTCGGTCTCGCGGCCTCGGCCGCGGCACGCTTCAACATGTCTTCGACCAGTGCCGAGCGCCAGATTCGCCCCATCAGCGTGTTCTTCGCGTCCGCCGGCGTCGGCGCAGCCTTGATCAGGCTGATCACTTCGTCGACGTTCGACAGAGCGACGGCCAGCCCTTCGAGGATGTGCCCGCGCTCGCGGGCCTTGGTGAGCTCGTAGCGCGTCCTCCGAACCACGACTTCGCGACGATGCACCAGGAAGTGCTCGAGCAGCTGCTTCAAGCTGAGCAGTCGCGGCTGCCCCTCGACAAGCGCTACCATGTTCATGCCGAAGCTGTCCTGCAACTGCGTGAGCTTGAACAGGTTGTTGAGGATGATGTCGGTGATTTCGCCGCGCTTCAACTCGATGACCAGCCGCACGCCCTTCTTGTCGCTTTCGTTGCGCAGCTCGGAGATGCCCTCGAGTTTCTTCTCATTTACGAGCTCGCCGATGCGCTTCAGAAGCTGATCGCCCCCGACCTGATAGGGGAGCTCGTCGACGATGATCGCCTGGCGATTGCCCTTCTCCAGATCCTCGACGTGCGTGCGTGCGCGAATCACCACGCGGCCGCGGCCGGTGCGATAGCCCTCCCGCACGCCCTCGGTGCCATAGATGATGCCGGCCGTCGGAAAGTCGGGGGCCGGCACGTGCTCGATCAGCTCATCGACGGTGATCTCGGCGTTGTCGAGCAGCGCGAGGCACGCAGTCACGATCTCGGAGAGGTTGTGCGGCGGAATGTTTGTCGCCATGCCCACTGCGATGCCCGCCGAACCGTTGACGAGCAGGTTGGGAACGCGTGACGGCAGCACCGCGGGCTCTTGCTCCTTGCCGTCGTAGTTCGGGACGAAGTCGACGGTTTCCTTGTCGATATCGACGATGAGCTCGTTGGTGATGCGCGCCAGTCGGCACTCGGTGTAGCGCATTGCCGCCGGATTGTCGCCGTCGACCGAGCCGAAGTTGCCCTGGCCGTCGATCAGCGGGTAGCGCAGCGAGAATGTCTGCGCCATGCGCACCAGCGTGTCGTAGATGGCGAGATCGCCGTGGGGGTGATATTTCCCCATCACGTCGCCGACGACCCGCGCACATTTCACGTACGGACGGTTCCACACAATGTTCGCCTCGTACATGGCGTAAAGCACCCGCCGATGCACCGGCTTGAGCCCATCGCGCACGTCCGGCAGGGCTCTCCCCACGATCACGCTCATGGCGTAATCGAGGTAGGAATGCCGCATTTCGGCTTCCAAGCTTACAGGCAGGGTTTCTTTGGCGAACTGCTCCATCGGGGAGACGGCCCTTCAGCGGTAAAAATGGTAAAAATTGCCACGCGGCCGATCGCTTCGGGACTTGGGCTTTGGATTCGCCCGGGACACCCTATTCGACCGCTGGCTTGACGAAGGCAGAAAAAAGCAAATTTTAACATGACCGTTGTATCCACGCGACAACGCACGACGTTCTGTAGCTGGATTCTTTGCAGTGCAAATAAACCCTATGCTATAGTCCAGCACAAAGCGCCGTTGCTCCGCGTGCGCATAAGTTGCTGTTCCAGGTCAAAAGAAGCCGGTAAAGCACGATAACTAACGCCAAAGGGGTAAAACTGATGAAACTTCGTCTGATCGCGACCATGGTGGCTGGTGCGGCTGCGGCCACCCTGTATTCCTCGGCGTTCGGCCAAGCCAACCCGCAGAACAGCGGCTATGTGCTGTTCGGCTATGGCCAGCCCAACGCGAACATCTGGCGAAGCGGCTCCTACGGTGGCACGCCAGGCGTCAACGACACGCTGTGCTGGAGAACGGGGTA
>DATKJP010000101.1:0-8812 GCA_035543635.1 Casimicrobiaceae bacterium | reverse complement strand
TGATCGCACAGCTCGGCGAAGCGATGCACGAAGCGCGCTTCGTCGGAGTCATAACCGGCGACGAGAAGCTCCTTGGCGCCAAGCAGAGCGGCGGTCTCCATCAGCGGCAGGAAATCGCTCGCAATCGCATCGGCGTCCAGCCGGATGAACTCGACGTCAAGGACTTTCAACCCGGTGTCTGCCAGTCGCGCAATCAGCTCGCGGCGCATCTTCGTGTCGCCGAGAATCTCGTAGCGCGGCTCGTGCGGTGTCACGGGAAGGAGGCGCAGGCTCACATGACTGTAGCCTGCCATCGCCGCGCAAGTGACCTGTTCCGGCGGCGACAGTTCGATCACCGAGAGCGCAGCGAGCGACATCGGACGCATCGCTGCCCCTCAATGCAGCGCAACCGCGCGTCCGCATGTGGCGGACTCGGTCACGGCAAGCGTGGCCGCGAGCGTGCGCGTCGCGTCGGCGCCGGTGATCCGCGGCGCCTCCTCGCCGCGGATGACGCGTGCGAAATGGCGCAGCTGCCGGGTCAGCGGATCCTCCACTGCGACTTCGATCGTTTCCTTTTCAAGCGGCGCGGTCCAGCTTTGCTCGCCGCTATAGCGCCACAGTTCGAGCTTCGGCACGGTGAGCGAGCCCTTGGTCCCCGCGAACAGGTAGCAGTTCTCGGAGCGCTGCGGATAGATCGGGCTCTCGCCTGTCGTGAGCTCCCAGCTCCACGGCGACGGCACCGCGTCCGAAAGCATTACCGTTCCGAGGGCCCCGTTCGTGAACCGAAGCGTGATGGCAGCGGTGTCCTCCACCGGAAAGCCGTGCGTGTTGTTCGAGACCATCGCCTGAACGCTTTCGATCTCGCCGCAGACGAATCGCAGATCGTCGATGTCGTGGATCAGGTTGATGAGGACCGGCCCGCCGCCCTGCTCGCGCCGCCATGCCACGTTGAAATAATCGTCGGGCTTGCGAATGAGCCACAATGCGCTCGTCGCGGTGAGCTTGCCGATCGCGCCACCCTGCACCAGCTCGCGCGCCTTCTCCAGCATCGGGTTGTGGCGGCGATGATGTCCGACCAGCAGCGCAACGCCGGCCCGCTCTGCCGCCGCGGACAGCTCGCGCGCCGCTGCAACGGTGTCGGCCAGCGGTTTCTCGACCAGCATGTGCACCTTCCGCTCCGAGCACGCGAGGCCCATCGGCACGTGCAGCGCGTTGGGCGAGGCGATGATCGCGCCTTCGGGTTTCACTTCGTCGAGCATCGCGCGGTAGTCGGCGAAGTAGCGGAATCCGTGCGCCTTCGCGTGTTCAGCCGCTGCGGCGCCCGGGTCTGCGATCGCGGCGATCTCGCACAACGGCTCGCGCTCGAGGTACGCAATGTGCCGCTGGCCGAAGGCTCCGGCGCCGATGACTGCGATCCGCACCCTGCTCACGCGAGCTTCTTCTCCGGCACATGGCCGCCGAGGAAAAGGCGGTTGAGATCGGGATCGTCGAGCAGCGTCGATGCGGGGCGGTCGAGCGCAAGCCGGCCCATTTCCAGCACTAGCGCGCGGTTCGAGTACTTAAGCGCCGTGCGTACGTTCTGCTCGACCATCAGCACCGTCGTGCCACCGTCGGCGAGCCCCCGCAGCAGGCTCATCACTTCCTGCACCAGCTTAGGCGACAGGCCGATCGAAGGCTCGTCGATCAGGATCACGCGCGGGCGCAGCAGCAGCGCGCGGCCGATCTCGAGCTGCTTCTGCTCACCGCCGGACATGGTCGAAGCCTGGTTGTCGATGCGCTCCTTGATGCGCGGGAAACGCGCCAGCACTTCGTCGATGCGGCCGGCGAGCTCGCCGCGCGGCAGCGTGATGCCTCCCAGCTCGAGGTTGTGCTGCACCGACAACGATCCGAAGAGATTGCGTCCTTGCGGAACGAATGCGATCCCTTCGGCGAGCAGCTCGCGCGGACTCTTGCCGTTAATTCGCTTGCCCTCGAAGCGGATCTCGCCCGAGCGCGGCACCAACATGCCGAACAACGTCTTCAATACGGTCGACTTGCCGGCGCCGTTGGGACCGATCAGCAGCGTGATCTCCGCCTTGCGCGCGTCGAGCGTCGTCTCGTTGAGGATGGTGAGGCTCGGCGAATAGCCGGCGACAACCTTTTCGAATTCGATGATCTTTTCGCTCATGGCTCAGTTCCCCAGGTATGCCTCGAGGACTTGCCGGTTCGACTGCACTTCTTTCGGCGGACCCTCCGCAAGCACCTTGCCTTCGACCATGCACACGACGTGCGGGCAGAGCTTCATGATGAAGTCCATGTTGTGCTCGATTACCACGAAACTTCCGCCCTGCGTCTTGTTGAGCTCGACGAGACGATCGTGCAATTCATCGACCAGGCTCGGGTTGACCCCAGCGCAAGGCTCATCGAGAAGCACCAGCCGGGGCGCCGGCATGAACGCCATCGCGATGTCGATCAGCTTTTGCTGCCCGTAGGAAAGGCTGCCCGCGGGCAGATTCGCGACGTGCTTCAGGCGGAACAGTTCGATCATCTCGTCCGCGTGGTGACCGAGCCCGCAATCGGGCTCGGCGAACATCCGTCCGGGCATCGTGCCCTTGAACTCCTGCGCTGCGGCGATCAGGTTGTCGCGCACTGAAAGCTTGACGAAAACCTGTAGCGTCTGGAACGTGCGCCCTACTCCGCGGCGCGAAAGCTCGAGCGGCGACATGCCGGTGATGTCCTCGCCGCAGAATTCGACGCTCCCAGCCGTGGGCTTGATCTGGCCGAGGATGCTGTTGAAGAGCGTCGTCTTGCCCGAGCCGTTGGGCCCGATCACGCCGACGATCTCGCCCGGTCCAACGGACAGGCTCACGCCATCGACCGCCTTGATCGCGCCGTAGTGCTTGCGCACGTCCTTCACTTCGAGAAAGCTGGGACGCGTCGTCATTTGGCGCCTCCGCTCGTCTTGAAGCGGTCGGCGAGCGACAGCAATCCGCCAGGCAGGAACACCATCATCACGATGACGGAGAAGCCGAAGATGGCGAGATACCAGTTCTGCATGAAGCGCAGCAATTCAGGCAGCAGGATCACGACGATCGTTCCGAGCACCGGGCCGAAGAAACGGCCGGAACCGCCGACAATTACCGCGAGCAGCATCATCAGCGACACCGAGACCTGGAACTGCCCTGGCTCGATGAAGTTGACGAGAGAGGCGAGATAAACGCCGCCGATACCCGCGCAGGCGGCGCCGATCGCGAAGGCAAGCAGCGTGTAGGCGGTGATGTTCACGCCCGTGCTCTCGGCGCGGATCGGGTTGTCGCGCAACGCGGCGAAGGCGCGTCCCCACGGCGAGCGGAGCAGCCACCAGAGGACCAGCGCGAGCAGGATCACCGAGATATAGCAGAAATAGAAGAAGGCCTTGTCGCCGTCGAGCGAAAATCCGAAGAGCGATGGACGCGGTATGTTCTGCACGCCGAAGGTGCCGCCTGTCAACTGCTCCTCGTTGCGCATGACGAGATAAACCAGAACGTTGAAGCCCAGCGTCGCGAACGCTAAGTAGTGGTGCTGCACCCGCAGTGCCGGGAAACCCAGCGCCAGCCCGATGACGAAACAGGTGAGCGCCGCGAGTGGCAACACCGCCCAGAACGAGATGCCCATCTTGGTCATCAGCAATCCCGCGATGTAGGCGCCGATGCCCCAGAAAGCCGCCTGCCCGATCGACATCTGCCCGGCGTAGCCGACGATGAGATTCAGGCCGAAAGTCGCCATGAGATAGACGCAGCAAAGCGTGAGCAAATAGACATCGCTTCGCTTGAGAAAAGCGGCCACCACCGCAATGGCCGCCAGCACGGCCACTAGGATGAGAGTCTTCGTCTTTGCGTTCACACGGCCTCCTTGTACACCTCGTGCCAATTACCGCGTCGCGGGTCGGCCGCAATGGTATTCGCGCGGCGCCGAGCGCTTCGCGCCTTAACTTCGCGCGCCGCGCTCATACCTTGCGCTCCTCGACCTTGCCCAACAGCCCCTCGGGTCGGAAGATGATGACGACCAGGAACAAGAGCAGTGCAACGCCTTCCTTGTACGCCGGAGAAACGTACGCGCCGGTAAGATTTTCGAGAACGCCGACCAGTACGCCGCCCAGCAGTGCGCCGCGCGTCTGGTTGAAGCCTCCTATGATAGCCGCGTAGAACGCCTTCAAACCGATCGATTCGCCCATGTCGAACTTGGCGAGATAGGTTGGAGTCACCAACAGAGCCGCGACCACCGCGAGCACGGCGTTGATGAGGAAGGTGTAGAGCACCATTCGCGTGACGTTGATGCCCAGCACTCGCGCGGCATCGGTGTTCTGCGCCACCGCCTGCATCGCGCGGCCGGTGACGGTACGATTGAGGAACATCTGCAGGCCGATGACGATCGCGCCGGCGACGATCAGGGTGCCGACGTCGGCGTACGAGACCGCGAACTTGCCGAGGGAGAGCAGTCCGTCCGGGAATGGGTTCGGGAACGAAAGCGCCTGCGCGGTGTAGACCTTCGTCAGTTGCTTGACCCCGATCGAGAGCCCGAGCGTGGCAATGACCAGCGGAATAACGCCGTGGCGAATCAGTGGATTCACGATCGCGACCTTGAAGGTGTAGCCGAGCAGCACCATGGCCACCGCGCAGGTGAACAGGAACGCGAGCCACAGCGGCATGCCCAGCGTGGTAATGAAGAAGAGCATCACGAAGGCCGGGATCATCACGAACTCGCCCTGGGCAAAGTTGATCGTGTTCGACGCCTGCCACAGCAGCGTGAACCCCAGTGCCGCGAGCGCGTAGATCGCGCCGGTCGCGGTCCCCGAGATGATGAGTTGCAAAAAATCGGCCATGGCCTTCCCTTAGAATGACTGGTTGCCGGTAGCTGTCCGCGCGCCGAAACGCGCAGCGCGCGGACAGGAAGATCTATCGCGTCACTTAATAGGACTGAGCGGCGGCAGCGTCGCGGTCACGACTTGCTTGCCGTTCACCACCTTCGTCAGGAAGCTCTCCCGGTCGAGGTCGCCGTTGTTGTCGAAGTGCACGTCGAGCAGCACCCCCGGAGTGTCTTTCACGAGGATCGTCGCGCCGTGCATCGCCTTGGCGAACTCCTTGGCGTCAAATTTCTTGATCCGTTCCGTAAGCGCCTTCACCACGTACATGCCGGTGTAACCCTTCATGCCGTTGTGATCGCTCTTATACTTGTATTCCTTCTGGAACTTCTCGTCGAACGCCTTGATGCCGGGCTGCGGCGCGTCGACGGTGAGGCCGACGTGCGCGACCGCGCCGTTCGCGGCGTCGCCCGCCAGCTCGATCACTTTCTGCCCGGTCAGCGTCGTCTCCCCAACGATCGGCTTGTTATAGCCCTGCTTCTTCAGCTCTCGCAGCGCCCGCGCCGACTCCTCCTCGTTGGTGTAGACGAAGAGCGCGTCGGCGTTCGATTGCTTCGCCTTGAGCACGGGCCCGGAGAAATCGACCTGACCCGGATCGGTGGAGATGTCGGCCGCGACCTTGATGCCTTCGGCTTCGAGCGCCTTCACGATCGCGTCACGGCCTCCCTTGCCGAAGTCGTTGTTGACCCAGATCACCGACACTGTCTTCGCCTTGACGTCGTTCTTGATGTAGCGCGCGATTTTGGGCATCGCAGTCGATTGCGTGAACGAAGTGCGGAAGATGTAAGGATTGCCCTGCTGCGTGATGTTCGCCGCCTCGCCGCCTGTGAAGTTGGGGATCTCGGCGCGCTTGGTCTCGGCCATGCTGACGATGATCGAGCCGGAGAACACCGGCCCCATCACAACGTAGGCGCCCTCGTCCACCGCCTTCTGCGCAAGAGCTTTCGCCGTCTGCGGAGCGGTCTGCGTATCCCAGGACTGGTAGTCGACCTTGCGGCCGAGAATGCCGCCGGCGGCGTTGATCTCCTTGACCGCGAGCTTGACGCCGTTGTCGAAATTGGTTCCCGCCGTCGCTCCCGTGCCTGAAAGCTCCATCAGGCCGATGATCTTGACCGGCCCCTGCTGCGCGAGCACGGTCGTCGATGCCGCCACCGCGAGCGCGGCGAAGGTGTTGCGCAATACATGCTTCATGGCTTCCTCCTATGGAGTTGGACAGCGATCAGGCTCCGCCGCCGAGCCGGCGGCCGTTCCACTGCTTCGCAGCGCGCCGTGTGTAGACGCGACGCTCGCTGCGCTCGGCAATCAAGAAATTCTCTCTCCCCGCGTGCGTGGAGAGAGCCACGGTAATATTCGCGCTCACGTTCGATGCCTCGTCCCGCCGATCTGTGCCGCGAGCCAGGTGGCAGCCTTCCTGCCGCGCGCGGCGACCGCCGTGGCCGGAAGATTGGCGTAGTCGTCGTTGACCACGTCGAAGGAGTAATCGCCGCGATAGCCCGCGCGCTCGATGCGCTCGACGACGTCGAGGAGCGCCGCGCTGTGATTGCCCTCCGACGGAAACACGCGGCGGTGGCGCGCCGTCTCGATGAGGTCGTCGAGATCCCACAGATAGTCGGCGAGCTGCACGAGAAAGATGCGCTCGCCGGGTATGGCGTCGAAACCATCGCGGGAAGTACCGCGCGCGAGCACGTGGAAGCTGTCGATCGCGAGTCCAACGTTGGGATGGTTGGCGCGTCTGACTGCTTCCCACGCCGCGGTGTATTCGCTGATCCAGCGTCCCCATGCCAGTGCTCCGTACGCGATGCGGATGCCGGGCGGCGCCGCGATCGTGCCGAGCATCGCCAGGTCTTCGGCGATCTTCGCGGAATCACCGCTCGCGTGCGGCGAAGTCGTCGAAGCGACAATCAGGAGCGGCGCGTCAACCGATCGCATCATGTCGAATAGCGAGCGTGCAATGTCGATCTTGTAGTCGAGCATGTGGCCCGAGAGGCCCTCGAAGTCGTGCAGCATCTGGAACGCACTCACCTTGAGCCCGCTCTCGCCGATCAGCTCGACCGCGATGTCCACGCCGTCGGGGTGGCCTACGAGGTCGCCGCCGGAAAGCACCATTGCGCCGAAGCCCGCGCCCTTCACGGCGCGCAGCTTCTCTTCGAGCGTTCCGGCGAGGGTATTCGAGTTCATCGCGAAGCGTTGCAGATCGAGCATGACTTGGATCAGGCGAATGTAGCCACGGCGCGCAATTCGTCGGCGGTCACCTTGCCGAAGCCGAAGAAATCGAGGTAGAGAGGAATCTGCTCGAACAGCATCTCGGTGCCGACCTGCGTGCGGCAACCCTTCTCGCGCGCGGCGCGCAGCAGCGGCGTGACCTCCTGCTTCATCACGACTTCGCCGACGAAGGTAGTCGCCGCGAGTCGCTTCACGTCGAGGGGCAGCGGATCGCCTGGATTCATGCCGAGCGGAGTGGCGTTGACGACCAGATCGTAGCCGGCGGGATCCTTGGAGCCGGTGGAGACTTCCAGCTTTGGATAATGCTGCTTCAGGCGGCCGGCGAGCCCCGTGGAGCTGGCCGCATAGCTGTCGTAGAGCGCGATTGCGCCAGCGTTCGCAGCAGCGAGTGCGGCGGCAATGGCGGAGCCGACACCGCCGGTGCCCACAACGAGACAACGCGCACCAGAAACATCGAAGCCGTTGCGCTCGAGCCCGCGCACAAAACCGGCGCCGTCGAAGAGATCGCCCAGCAGCGTGCCATCCGGCCGGCGCAACACCGCATTGCACGACTGCGCGATCTTCACCGCGGTGCTCGCCTCGTCGATCAGTCCGACGGTGGTCACCTTGTGCGGCATGGTGATCAGCGCGCCGCGGATGTTGGTGAAGCGGAAGACCGCCTTGAGCACATCGGGATAGTCCGCCGCGCGCACGCCCATCGGCACGACCACGGCGTCGATGCCGGCGCTCTCGAAATAGGGGTTGTAGATCATCGGCGACTTCACCGGCGCAATGGGGTCGCCGATGTGCGCGATGATCGTCGTCGTCCCGCGAATCACTGTTGCTCCTCCTCGCCCTTCTGTGCGTTTATCGCACATATGTGCGGCTAACGAACACAGTCTATCGGCGGCCGTTTCCTAGCGTCAAGGGCGATTATCGCAATTGTGGGCGATTATCGTTCACGCTCCCTCGCGCTCTACGGGAGGGCTGGAATGGGGAGCGGCGTCCGCCGGCTTCGGATACTTCCATTTATTGTGCACCCATAACCAGTCCGCCGGACTGGCACGGATCTCCTGCTCGAGCCGGCGCGCGTAGGCTTCGATGATCCAGTCGCCTTCGCGATCGTCGTACGGCGGCTCGGCGAGCACGTGGAGCTGCACCGCATAACGGCCGCGGCTCAAGCGCCGCATCGCGACATAGACCACCGCCGCTTCGAGGAAGCGGGCGATCTTCACCGCGCCCACGAAGAAAGCGGTGTCCTGATGCAGGAAGGTGGTCCAGTGCTTGTCCATCCCCTTGAGCGGCGTCTGGTCTGCGACCATGCCGTAGGCGTGCGGCTGTCCGGCGCGGCGCAGGAGCTCGTAGGCAAATTCCTTGATCGGAATCGGCTTGCCGCCGAAGCGGCTGCGCGCGTCGCGCATGTAGGCGTCGAGGCTCGCCACTCGCAGCGGTTTGTACACCGCGTCGATCGGAATGCCGAAGTGCGCGCCGCCGCCCGGCAGCAGCCACTCCCAGTTGCAGACGTGCGCAGTGAGCAGGATGACCGAGCGCCGCTCGGCCACGAAACGCCGCACGAGATCGACGTTCTCGATCACTACATGATCCTTGATCTCTTCGGCGCTCGCGCGCCAGCCCCAGGCGATCTCCATCACCACTTCGGCCATGTTCCGGTATGACTCCTCGAGGATCATGGCGCGCTCGGTTTCGGTCTTCTCGGGAAACGAGCGCGCCATGATCCTCGAGGAGTCATAC
>DATKJP010000100.1:0-2032 GCA_035543635.1 Casimicrobiaceae bacterium | reverse complement strand
ACATCCTGTCATTCTCGCGCGCCGCGTCCGTTCTAACAAGTTTCGTACGTCGGACGCACAACGCGCGCACGACTCAACATGCTGAATTGTCACGCAAATGCTACCGCCTGTACTTCTGGATCGTCGACTGGATCTCGGTGATCGCCCGCTCGATTTCGTCGTCCGTCAGATCGCGCTGCTGGCCCTTGCGGTCCGTGAGCGTCACCGTGCGATCGATCTCGGTCTGGAACTCGCCCAACCCCAACGCTTCCGTCGTCGTCGGTGACTCGTCGGTCAGCGTTTCCGGTCCCCAGCGCACGATGATCGACGACAGGTTGTCGCCGTCCGGTCCACCGCGCGATTCGGCCTCGCGCATCATCTGTGGGCCGGTCTTGAGAATCGGCGTCGAGGTGAGCCAGGTCGCCATATCGTTCTGCGGCAGTACGCTCCACAGGCCGTCGGTGCAAAGCACCATGATGTCCCCGTTGCGGAGCGGCGTGCGCTTCGACAGGTCGATCACCGGGTCGACGAGCCCGCCCAGGCAGCTGAAGATCTTGTTGCGGTCCGGATGCTCGGCGACCTCGTGCGCCCCGATCAGCCCCTGATCGACCAGATACTGGACCTTCGAGTGATCCTTGGTCGTGCCGATCAGGCCGCCCTGGCGGAACAGGTAGAAGCGTGAGTCGCCGACGTGCGCCCAGTATGCGTGGTTCGCCTGCACGATGACCGCAACACACGTCGTGCGCGGCGTTTCCAGCATCGAGAACTGGTTGGCGTACGAGCCAAGCGCGGCGTGCCCGCGCAGCATCGTGTCCTGCAGGAACTTCAGAGGATTCTTGAGGATCGGCTTCGCTTCCTGCTGGAACCGCTCGATGAACAGGCGCACGGCGATCTGCGCGGCGATCTCGCCGCCCGCGTGCCCGCCCATGCCGTCGGCGACGACCATCAACAGAGTGTCCCGGCTGTAGGTGTACGCCACGCGGTCCTGGTTGACCTTGCGCGTCCCCTTGCGGGATTCCTGGAAGATCGTGAACCGCATCGGAATCGTCCATCGCGCGAGACTTTAGGAGCTCGCGTCGTCCCCCCGGATGCTGCTCGTTTCTTTCTCGTGTTTTCTGCCGCTGTCGCCGCAGGGCCGCTCCCAAGGCGACAGCGCTAACTCACATTCGGCGCAAAGTATCGTGCGAGCCTCAGCTCGCGCAACTTTGCGCCGTTCAATTACGCTCCGATCTCCGAAAACAGCGCGCGCTTGATCGTTCCCATGAACGTTAGCTTGCGCTTTTTCGGCGGGATGTCGCGGATCGCGCGCTGCAGCGCGAACACGCTCTGCGGCCGCTCCAGCGGATCCAGTCGCAGGCACCAGTCGATCACCTCGAGGATGTTGTCGGAGTACTGCCCCGACCAGATCTTCTTCGCCGAAACGAGATGGTCTTCCTGGATGCGCGCGTCCGCCGCCTGCGGCGCGAACGCCGCGAGGCAGGCGAACATCGAGGCGCCTGCGCCATAGACATCGGTCCAGGGCCCCAGCCGATCCGGTTCACGATACTGCTCCGGCGCGGCGAATCCCGGCGTGTACATCGGCGCGAGCTTCGGGCGATTCGACGTTAGCGTCTGCCGCGCCGCGCCGAAGTCGAGCAGCACCGGCGTGCCGTCGGTGCGGAGGTAGATGTTCGCGGGCTTGATGTCGAGGTGCAGGAGCTTGTGCGTGTGCACCTCACGCAAGCCGTTCAGCAGATGCATGAACACGTGCCGGACGAAGCGCTCCGACATCTGGTCCTGCCGCATCTGGATCTGCTGCTGCAGCGTGCGCCCACGCTCGTAGCGCATCACCATGTACACGGTCTCGTTCGCGCGGAAGAAGTTCAACACGCGCACGACGTTCGGGTGGTTGATCTTCGCGAGCGCGCGTCCTTCCTCGAAGAAGCACTTCATGCCGTAGCGAAACGACGTCAGGTTCTCCGCCGAGCTCGCGCGCACGATGTCGCCTTCCGTGCGCAACACGAGCGATGACGGCAGGTATTCCTTGATGGCGACCGGCGAGCCGGTCTCGTCG
>DATKJP010000099.1:0-2361 GCA_035543635.1 Casimicrobiaceae bacterium | reverse complement strand
CTGTTGCCGATGATGAACCGCTTCTCGCGCATCGTGATCTGTGGACTCGTCGCCGAATACAACGCGGGCGAGCCGTACGGTTACAAAAAACTGCGCTCGATCCTGGTCAATCGGATCCGCGTGCAAGGAATGCTCGTGTTCGACTTTGCAGATCGCTATGATGAGGCGATCAAATCACTCGCCGGCTATCTCGCCGCGGGCAAACTCAAGTATCGCGAATCGATCGTCGAAGGTCTCGACAACGCGCCGCGCGGGCTGATCGCGCTGTTGAAGGGCGAGAACTT
Source organism: Casimicrobiaceae bacterium (assembly GCA_035543635.1). Classification (GTDB taxonomy): domain Bacteria; phylum Pseudomonadota; class Gammaproteobacteria; order Burkholderiales; family Casimicrobiaceae; genus PALSA-1003. The sequence continues at coordinate 2,077 of DATKJP010000099.1, read as the reverse complement.
CGGCAAGCAGCTCGTGCGGCTCGCCTAGCTCGGCACGTTCGCGAACAAAGCGTGCCCGGCATCTGGGTTCGCTTTGAAATCGACGACATCGCCGTGCGCGGCGATCAGCCAGCTCGGCGGCGCGGTACGAAACTCATTCGCAATCCAGCGCCGGAGCGCTCGCTTGTTTCTCACCATGAACAGCGGCGCGATGTTGTTGAACTTCAATCCGGGACCGCTGCCCGAGAGCCGAAACAGGGTCCTGAAGAGCGGTTGCCGCGGCAGCTCGGGCAGATTCATGATCACGTCGGTGACGTACCACACAAGCCCTCGATCGGTCTTGATCCTTACCAGCACTTCGCCGGTCTTGTAGTGCGGCATGTCCTTTAGCTCGACCCGCGGGCCGGCAACTTGCGCGGCGTCGGCGAGCGGCCGGATTCCGGAGAGCTTCGACTGTTTTTTCACGCGCTTGATCGACTGCGCCGGCGCGAAGATCGCCGCGTCCGGAAACCGCGTCTTCCATTCGGGAAGGCCCAAATGGTGAAACGCGTTCGAGGCCACCAGCGCACGCACCGGACCGTACTGTGAGAGATCCTCGTACACGTCGGGCGTGATCCGGCACGGTGGACTCACCACCATGAGCCCGTCCTTGCCGCCGACCGCGAGCGCGTTGGCCGTGCCAGGGCCGCAGTTGTATTCGTACACGAGGATCGGCGTGCGCGCATCGAAGATTTTCCAGCCGTGGGGTGTCGTCTGCATATCGACGCTCAGACGATTTCGAACAGTCCCGCCGCGCCCATGCCGCCGCCGATGCACATCGTCACCACGACGAATTTCTCTTCGCGGCGCTTGCCTTCGATCAGCGCGTGCGCCGTGAGGCGCGTTCCCGAAACGCCGTAGGGATGTCCGACCGCGATTGCGCCGCCGTCGACGTTGAGACGGTCATCTGGAATGCCGAGCTTATCCCGGCAGTAGATCACCTGCACCGCGAAGGCTTCGTTCAGCTCCCACAAGCCGATGTCTCCGATCTTTTTGCCGGTACGGGCGAGAAGTTTCGGCACCGCAAAAGCAGGACCGATGCCCATCTCGTCTGGCTCGCAGCCGGCGACCGCGAAGCCGCGGAAAATCCCGAGCGGCTTCAATCCCCGCTTCGCCGCGGCGCGATCGCTCATCACGACGCAGGCTGCGGCGCCGTCGGAGAACTGGCTCGCGTTGCCGGCCGCGATCACGCCGCCAGGCAGCGCCGGCTTGATCTTCGAGACACCCTCGTAGGTCGTGTCTGCGCGGATGCCCTCATCCGCGCCGATCGTCACTTGCTTGGTAAGCAATTGCGCCGAGTCCTTGTCCGCCACGCCCATCGTGACGGTCATCGGCACGATCTCGTCGTCGAATTTGTGTGCTGCAGCCGCAGCGGCGGCCCGCTGCTGGCTGCGTGCGCCGTATTCATCCTGCTTCTCGCGCGAAATCGAGTAGCGCTTCGACACCGTCTCCGCAGTCTGCAGCATCGTCCAGTAGATCTCGGGTTTGTGCTCGATGAGCCAGTGCTCGCGCAGCATGTGCTTGTTCGATTCGTTCTGCACGCACGAGATCGACTCGACGCCGCCGGCAACGAAGACATCGCCCTCGCCCGAGATGATGCGCTGCGCGGCGATCGCGATGGTCTGCAATCCTGAAGAACAAAAGCGGTTGACGGTCGCTCCCGGCACGCTCACCGGGCAGCCCGCGCGAAGCGCGATCTGCCGCGCGATGTTGTGTCCCGTCGCTCCCTCGGGAAAGGCGCAGCCGATGAGCACGTCCTCGACCTCGGAGGGCTCGATGCGCGCGCGATCGATCGCGTTCTTCACCACGTGGCCGCCAAGGCTCGCTCCGTGAGTCATATTGAAGGCGCCGCGCCAGGACTTGGCGAGCCCTGTGCGCGCGGTGGAGACGATGACAGCGTCGGTCATGATTTTTCTACTCGTTGAAGGTCCTGCTTTCGGCCGCGAGCTTCGCGAGCAGCGGCGCCGGCTGCCAGAACCCCGGATCGCCGTGCGGATTTGCAGCGAAGCGGTGCATGCTGCGCACGACGTTGTAAAGGCCCAGCGAATCGGCGTAGAAC
>DATKJP010000098.1:0-3321 GCA_035543635.1 Casimicrobiaceae bacterium | reverse complement strand
CTGGGAATGCGCGGGAACGAGAAGAACGTCGTCAAAGGTGAGCGCCTTGCGGACGACACGCATCGAAATCTCCTATGCGCAAAAATGGATTATACAGGTCGGCAGCGGCGTCCCCAACCGGCGGTGCCGGCGCCACACGTTTGCGACGCAGGGGCGGCCGTCCGTCATGCTGGCGTTGACGCCCGGGACAGGGGAGGAGTAGGTTGACCCAATGCCTGCACTCCGCCCGCCCTTTTCCATCGCCATGGTTGCGCTCGCGTTCGGCGCGGCTTTCGCTTTGGCGCCCGCCGCGCAAGCAACCCTGTACAAGTGGGTCGACGCGAACGGCCGGGTCGTCTACTCCGACCAGCCGCCGACCGGCAACGTGAAGACCGAGGTCGTCAACGCTCCGGCGGCGCCGTCGAATCCGAACGCCGCCAAGGACCTCGCGAACAAGGAGCTCGAGTACAAGAAGCAGCAAGTCGATCGCGCCGAAGCGCAGCAGAAAGCGCGCGACGATCGCGAACAGCTCGTCCGCAAGAACGAGGCGTGCATGCAGGCGCGCGGAAGAATCACGCAGCTGGGCTACGCAAACGCGCAGATCCTGCGCCCGAACGACAAGGGCGAGATGGCGGTGATGGACGACGCGGCACGCGCCAAGGAAAAGCAGGACCTCGAGCTCTGGCTCCGGCAGAACCGCTGCCCGGCCGGCTAGCGTCGCTTACTTCTTCTCCAGTCCCGCCTGGTTGATCTTTACGTCGGTGCCGGCGCGCAGGCTCGCGAGGTACGCGGTCATGAGCTCGCGCCCGACCTGCTCCGCCATCCGCGATCCTGCGGTGTTGAGCTTGGCGGCATCGGGCAGCGGCGGATCGACGACTTTCTCGACCTTGTAGATCGAGAAGCCCCCGCGCTCGTTGGGCGCACCCGTATACGCCGGCAGCTTCGCCGAGCTCAGCTGAAAGATGCTCTTCAACGCGTCGGGGGAGAACCCAGGCTGTATCGCGTTCCGATTGACGAGAAGTGTCTTCGTGAACGTGACGCCCGCCTCCTTGTCCGACTTCCCGTCCTGGAGCAGCTTCAACTTATCGCGCCCTGCCTGCTGAGCGGCCTCGGACGCCGCCTTGCGAACGAGTTGCTGGCGAATCTGGTCCTGCACATCGGCGAGCGGCCGCAGCGCCGCCGGCTTGTACTCGATCACGCGCGCCGCCATCAGCACATTCGGCGCGATCTCCATCGCGTCGGTATTGCGCTTGCCATGCACCGATTCCGGCGAGAACAACGCCTCGACGAACTTAGCGTTGCCAAGGGCGATCTGCTGGGCCTGCGCGCGCGTGATGAGCGGCGTCGTCTCGACCTTGAGGTCAAGCTGCTTCGCCGCCGGCGCCAGCGAGTCCGCCTGCTCGTACACGAGATTCTGGAACTGTTCCGCGCTCGCCGCGAACTTCTGACTTGCCTTCTGGCGCTTCATGTCCGCGTCGATCTGCGCTCTCACCTCTTCCAGCGGCTGGATGCGCTCGGGGGTAATGCCCGTGACCTTGATGACGTGGTAGCCGAAATCCGATTGCACGGGCCCGACGATGTCGCCCAGTTTCGCGGCGAAAACCGCATCCTCGAACGGCTTCACCATGGAGCCGCGCGCGAACGTTCCGAGATCGCCGCCTTGCTGCGCGGATCCCGGATCCTGCGAGTTCGCCTTGGCGAGATCAGCGAATTTCGCGGGGTTCGCCTTGACCTGCGCGAGCAGCGCCTCGGCCTTCTTCTTCGCCTCCGCCTTCTCGGCGTCCTTGGCGTCGGGCTTGACCGCGATCAGGATATGCGACGCGCGGCGCTGCTCCTTCGTCGAGTATTGGCTGATGTTGCTCTCGTATTGCCGCCGCACGTCCTCGGGATCGACCTTTACCTGTCCGATCAGCGCCTCCTGCGTGAGGATGACGTACTCGATCTTCGCTTCCTCGGGGGACTGAAATGCCATCGGCGTCTGCTCGTAGAACGCCTTGACCTGCGCATCGTCGACCTTGACGTCCTTTGCAAACGGTGCGGGATCGATCGCGGCGACGGCGACGTCGCGCTGCTGCTCGACGAGCGCGAGAAAGCGCTCGACCGACGACTTGGCGTTGATGTTCGCCGCGGCCACGGGCTCCTGCAGCGGCGCGAGCGTCAGGTCCTGACGCACGCGCTGCTCGAATCCGAGCGGCGTCATGTTGCGCGACGCGAGGAGCTGCGTGTATTTCTCCTTCGAGAACTTGCCGTTGTCCTGGAACGGAGGCAGGTCCTGGATGAACTGGGCGAGCTGCGCATCCGATACCCGGAGGTTGTCAGAGCGCGCACGCCGCTCGAGCAGGCGTTCGTTCACGAGCTGATCGAGGAGCGCGTAGCGCACTTCGGGGCTGTCGAACATCGACGGGTCGTAGTTGCGGCCGAGTTGCTCGCGCATCCGGTCCTGCTGCTCCCGCAGCCGGCGATCGTATTCCTCCTGCGTGATGCGATCGCCGCCGATCGTCGCCAGTGACTGCGGCCCGCCGGCACCGCGGAAGTAGTAGTCCACACCGAAGAATGCGAACGGCAGCGCAACCAGGGCGAAGACGACCTGAGCGATGCGCTTGTGCTTGGTGACGAGATCGAACATGGTGGGCGATGAAAAGTCTGAGGCCTCGTGATCAGGGCCGCCAAGCGCCTTCCGCAATCGGCCATTCGAGCCGCTTCAAAAAAAGGGCGAACCGTTGAAGTTCGCCCCTTCTTCGTCTCGCCGTCAGAACGGCGAATCGCGATGCTTGGCGGAGTGGACGGGACTCGAACCCGCGACCCCCGGCGTGACAGGCCGGTATTCTAACCAACTGAACTACCACTCCTGAATCGATTGCGAACCGCGCAGTCAGGCGGTTGGTGGGTGCTGACGGGCTCGAACCGCCGACATTCGCCTTGTAAGGGCGACGCTCTACCAGCTGAGCTAAGCACCCCGATGGCCGCGGAGCGCGCAACGCCCACCGCGACAATCGAAAGTTGACCCAAGCCTGCTAGTTTAGCTCATCCTTCAAGGCCTTGCCAGCACGGAACTTCGGCACCTTCCCACCCTGGATGCGAATCGTCGCGCCGGTGCGCGGGTTGCGTCCGGCGCGCGGGCTGCGCTTGCCGACGTAGAACGATCCGAAGCCCACCAGGGTGACAGCGTCGCCTCTTTTCAGCGTGGTCTTGATGGCGCTCACGGTGGCGTCGAGCGCACGTCCCGCCGCGGCTTTCGAAATGTCGGCGTGGAGCGCGATGGCATCGATCATGTCGGACTTGTTCACGAGGATTCCTTTCGAGACTTAAAGGCAAGGCCGCGAGCGCGGCCGGGAATGGCGA
>DATKJP010000097.1:0-2904 GCA_035543635.1 Casimicrobiaceae bacterium | reverse complement strand
GGCTCGAATGGGCCTCTGGTTGCCAGTCGGTCAGGCCTTGGTGAGCTGAAAATTGAGCGTCGAGTTGCCGGCGACCGTGTCGTCCTTTTCTTGAGGAGTGTACGCGAGCGAGGCTTCGACAAGGATCCGGCCCGGATTCAGCCCCGTGATCACGTACTTCCCTTGCTTGTCGGTAACGGCGGTCTTCCCGAAATTCGTCCCTTCGCCCCCGACAATTTTCACGGTAGCATCGGGAACCGCGGTTCCCAAGGCGGCGTCGGTAACCTTGCCCTTCAGCGTCAATGTAGCTGGCATGTGGTCGCTCCTTGCGGCTGTAATACTCCGGCGAAGATGATCACGAAAAGACAACGTGTCTGTCGGCCGCGGAGTAAGGGATTTGAGTGTGCAACTCGCTGGGAGCCATTGTATGAATGAGAAGATCTGGCTGAAAGAACCTGAGGAGCATGATTTCCCTGCGGCTGAGGACTACCTGGAGTTGCTCCTGCCCACAGCCAGGGCCAAAGCCGTCGTCGCCCGGCTTCGAACAGCTCGAACCGTCTCGAAGAAGGCGAAGGACGTCCTTCGTGCCTCTGCGTTGCCCCTCTTGAGGCAACAGGACAGCGTTCATGTGCATAACGATATAGAAAAGGTGAAAGCCGGGAAACAGCTCTCGCCTGTGCTGCTGGTCGTCGGACAGCCTTTAATCATTGCAGATGGATATCATCGCGTGTGCGCTATCTACGCTCTGAGCGAGGATACCGAAATCCCGTGCAGACTCGTCACGGCGTAGTTGAGATCGCACCAGCTCGGTAAGGTCCGCCACGCCCGCGCAAAGACGTCAGAGCGCTTTGAGACGAGGCGTGCCGTCGAGCCAATCAACGAGGTCTACTGTGCCGCTTCTTCGTCAAGCGCGAGGATGCGGCACGGCTGGCGGTGCTCATACTGTGTGAGCGTTTCGGTGAGGCGGCGAACGAGGTCGGGCCGCGACAGCTGCCTAGCGGCCCTTAGCGCGTCGCGCTGCCACGTTACCGCCTCGCTGTACTGTCCGAGCTCGGCCTGCGTCATCGCCATCATCTCGCCGACTTCGACGCCTCGCGGCTCACGCGCGAGCACCGTGCGCATCAGCGCGAGCGCTTCCTGTCCGTCTCGTACCGCCGCATCGGGCGCCGACGTCAGCAGCCGGACCAGCGCATGAACGAACGCCGGGCGATCGGGATACTGCTGAACATCTTCCCGCAGCCGATCGCGCGCTTCGCCGTAACGATGCAGATCGACGAGCGCCAGCGCGTAGCCAAGTGGAGCATCGGTCGCGCGCGGGTCGAGCGAGGCGGCCTCCCTGTAATGTGCCAGCGACTCGGCGGCGCGCCCGCTTCGGCGGAGAACGTCGGCCAGACGAACACGCGCTTCGGCATACGCTGGATCCGCACGCACGGCTGCATTCAGATGCGCGAGGGCGTCCGCAGTCCGGCCGTCGCTCGCGAGCAGCACGCCGAGGCTGTAATGTGCCTTGGCGAACGCAGGCGAGAGCCGCAGCGCCTCCGCGAATTCGTTCGCGGCACCCCCAGGGTCGCCGGACAAGTACAACGCCGTGCCCAGCTTGTGATGTAGCGACGGCTCGCCGGGCGCCAGACCGATGCCCCTGCGAAAGTACGCGGCGGCGGCGGTGAAGTCGCGAGCATCGAGGGCTTTCGCGCCGCGCACCTCGTACGCAACCGGGCTTTCCAGGATGGTCTCCAGCTCGAACATCAGCGGATCCGGCGGTCGGATTTCGCCCGGAGCGCGGAGCCGCAGGTGCGCGTCGGCTTTGTCCTGCTGGCCGAGACCGCGGTAGGCCATGGCGAGCGGATAGTGAATCGACGCCTCGCGCGGATCGATCGCGAGCGCGCGCTCGAGACGCTCGGCGGCGGCGGCGTAATCGGATCGCGCGAGCGCGACGCGACCGAGCCCGACAAGGGCGGCGATCGACTGTGACTGTCCGGCGATCGCGAGTTCGAACAGCGGCTCCGCCGCCTCGGGACGTCCCTCATCGAGAAACTCGTTCCCGAGCCACACCAGCGCACTGACGTGAGCTGGCTGCAACCGCAGCACCCGTTCGAACGCCGCCTCGGATTTCGCGGTGTCGCCGGCGGTTTTATACAGATGCGCAAGGTAGTACGGCCACTTGAGGACGTCGGGGGCGAGAGCTTCGGCGTTGAGCAGGCACGTTTCGGCCTCTTCGCGATACTCCGCGGCCATCAGCAGCATGCCCATCGCACCGTAGGCGTCAGCCAGCTCGCTGGTCGACAACCGTGGATCCGAAGTCGCGCGCGTCAGCGCGGCGTAGCGTTCGCGAAGCTGCGCCTGGACGGATTCCGCGGCGCGTCCGAGATCGGGCAGCGACACAGCGCGCAGCGCAGGTCTCGCCGGTCCGTGGCACGCGACTGTCAGCAGCAGCACAAGTGCCGCGCGTCGATTGATCCCGATCACCGCCCGGTACCTTCGCGGATCGTCATGTAGCGGTCGATCGCGAGACCCGGCCGCGTCTCGCTCCGCCCGTCTGGCCAGATCACGCGAACGGTCACGGGACCGCTCGAGTCTCCGAGCCCGGCGAGCACGCGCGGATCGTTGGCTGAGGCGTAGCTGCCGTCGGCGCGAACTCGACGCCACAATGTGCGGCCGTCGGCGCGAATCACTGCCACGCGCGCGCCAAGCATGTCCCGGCGGCCGTCGCTGCCGACGAGGCGCAACCCGATCCAGTGATGGCGCCGCCCGATCTCGTTGAGCAGCACCCGCACCGGACCGCTCGCATTGCCGACGACGAGGTCGGTGTCGCCGTCGTTGTCGATGTCGCCGAACGCGGCGCCGCGGCTGACCTCGGCCCGCGCGAACGCCGGACCCGCTCGGCTCGTGACGTCTTCGAACCGCCCGTTGCCCAGATTCCGAAAG
>DATKJP010000096.1:0-2653 GCA_035543635.1 Casimicrobiaceae bacterium | reverse complement strand
GCAGGCAGCTCGGCTTGCGCGTGTTCGACGAAGGCTTTCGCTTCATGAGCGTGTGGGGCTACTTCGACGACTCGAAGTACCTCGCTGCCGACGGAATGATCCATCCCGCGTCGTCGGTGTTCGACAAACCGCCGACCACGTACGTCAGCGCACTGCCTCAGGGCGATGGATGGGCGTGGCTCTGGCACATCATGCTGCGCAAGACGACGAGCATCGGGCTGGTGATTCCGATCGCCTGGGCGCAGGAGACGAGGACCGCGAGCGAATCCTGGGAGGCCTGGTTCCTGCGCCAGTGTGCGGCCATCCCGCTGCTGCAGCGGCTGCTCTCCGAAGCGAGCTTCTGCCCCGGCTCGGTGCGGCTGGTGCGCAACTACTCCTACAAATCCACGCGCATCGCCGGGCCGGGGTTCCTGCTGCTCGGCGACGCTGCGGGTTTCGTCGATCCGATCTTCTCGGTAGGCGTGGTGTTTGCCATGTATTCGGCCTATGCCGCGGCGCACACGATCGATCGCTGCCTCGCCCAACCGTCGCGGCGCGATCATCATCGATCGATCTTCTCCGCGCAGATGCAGTCGCGGATCGAGCTTTCCCGGTCGCTTGCCCTACCCTATTACCAGGAGCACGGTAGCGGCCACGCGAAGGCGCGCGAAGCGATGGCGTTCTCGAGCACGCAGGCTCAGGCGCTCATGTACGCCGCGTCGATGCTGACCGATCGCTCCCGCAACTTCGATTCAATGGCCAACAGCCCCGACGCGCATCGGGCTGCCACCGAGCGGCTGCATCCGCTCAACATTCCGCCCGAGTAGCGTCCGTGCTGTACCTCCTCCGACCGATGGAGCGGCACGCCAGGCGCAATCTCGCCTCGGACAAGGATCGACGGCGCTTCGATCGCGCCAAGCGCTTCGTCGACGGCGTCGTCAACCGCGGCGGCGCAGCCGCCTATCGCATGCACGCGCGCTGGCTCCGGTTCCTCTGCAGTCAGCCGGCGGTGCAGAGAGATGTCTACTCTGAGGAGACTTCGTTCCTGCGCCGTTTCGCCACGGCCTTCGGGCTCGCGCCCAAGGAGGCGCGGAAGTTCATCGCCTTGAGTTTGCTGGGACGGGTATGGGCGGCGTGGTGGCAGCAGGAGCTTGCCCGTCCGCCAATGCAACTCGTTACGGAGCTCACGGCGGTCGCTGGCTGGGAGCATTTCGAGCACGGTCTCCGGGATCGCGCGGGCCTCATCATGCTGCCGACGCACAGCAGATTCGCACGACTCTTCCAGCAATACTTTCGCCATCGCGGCTACGAGGGCCTCGAGCTCGGAACAACGAACGAGCAATTCGACAAGAAGGACATTCCCACGCCGGTGGGCAAGCGTTTCGAACTCGCGCGGCAGCTGCTCGAGGCCAAGCGTCTACTCAGTCGTGGCGGCATCGTCTACAACGTGCCCGACACCCGGCGCAACCTCGACAACGCGCGCACGGTGGAGTTCTTCGGACGGGAGCGCCAGATCGGCCTGGGCTTCGCCGAGCTCGCGCTCGAGACCGGAGCCCGCCTGCTGCCGATCGCCAATCGCTTTACGCCGCGCGGCTTCTTCGTGATGGAGATCGGCGAGCCGTTCGCAGATCTCGGGCCGCAAGCGCCGCGCGAGGAGCGTATCGACTCGCTGGTCAATCAGTACGCTCGCTTCTTGCGCAACGAGTGGCGCCGCTATCCCTGGAACATTCAGTGGAACCAGCTCCGTTATTATTGCGACCTGCCTGATGGCGCGGATGAAGGCGACGAGGTCGAGGCGGTCGCAGCAGCGCCTTTCTCGCTGGAATCCGTTCAGCGTTCCGCTTGAGCACCCTGCATTCCGCCTGAGAGCCCGTGTTATACCTTATTCGACCGATGGAGCGGCACGCGAGACGCAATCTCGCCTCGGACAAGGATCGACAGCGCTTCGACCGCGCCAAGCGCTTCGTCGACAGCGTCGTCAACCGCGGCGGCACCGCCGGTTATCGCATGCACGCGCGCTGGCTCAAATTCCTCTGCAGTCAGCCGGCGGTGCAGAGAGATGTCTACTCCGAGGAGACCGCGTTCCTGCGCCGTTTCGCCACGGCCTTCGGGCTCGCGCCCGACGAGACGCGGAAGTTCGTCGCCTTGAGTCTGCTGGGACGCGTGTGGACGGTCTGGTCTCTGTGGGATCTTCACAGGGCACCGCCGGCGCTCATCGCCGAGCACACGCAAGTCGAGGGCTGGGAGCATTTCGAGCGCTGCATGGACGGGGCCGGACTCATCGTGCTGCCGACGCACGGCATATTCGCGCGGCTCTTCCAGCAATACTTTCGCCATCGCGGCCACCACGGCTTCGAGCTTGGCACCAAGGACGACAAGCTCAAGCGGCACGGCATTCACTCGCCGATGGCCAAGCGCTTCGAGTTCGCGCGGCAGATGCACGCGGCCAAGCAAGTGCTCAAGCGTGGCGGCATCGTCTACAACGTTCCCGACGCCCGCGGGAACCTCGACAGTGCGCGCACGGTGGAGTTCTTCGGGCGGCAGCGTCAGCTTGCCCTGGGATTCGCCGAGCTCGCGCTCGAGACCGGCGCCCATGTGCTGCCGATTGCCAATCGCTTCACGCCGCGCGGCTTCTTCGTGATGGAAATCGGCCAACCGTTCGCGGTCCTCGGGC
>DATKJP010000095.1:0-17534 GCA_035543635.1 Casimicrobiaceae bacterium | reverse complement strand
GATCATTGGCGTCTTTACGCGTGCATGGAATGAACACGATCCGCTCCGCCGGGATGCCGAAGCTCTCGAGTCGCCGGACATACAGTGGGCGCTCGCGCACGCGGTGCGGCGAGAAGGCGAGAACGCTCTGCGGCACGCGATCGAGAATCTCCCGCCACAATTTCAGACAGCGCGGCGAGAGCTTGACGAGGCTCACGAACACGCCGAAAACCACCGCCGCGCGATCGATGCCCAGTTCTTCGCGCGAGGGCGATTTCGCACTCGGCGCCACCCGGCGCACGGGCAGCACGCAAGTCGCGAGCTGCAGCGGACGCTCGATTTGATAGCGAGCCGCGTCGTCGAGATCGACCTGGTTGTCGGAGAGCTTGAAGTCGACCTGCTGGAGGCCCACCGGTCCGTGCGACCCGAGATGCGTGATGATCACGGGCGCGGGCTTGTGCAGCAGGATCCCGGGGCGCGACGACCCGGAGCGGCTCATGAGATCGATCAGCAGGTCGATCCCGTCCTCGGCGATTCTCTGCGCGGCCGCAGCGTTGTCCAGCTCGTCCAGTCGCGCGAAGGAATCGCAATGGCTGCGAAACGCCTCCGACAGCGAATCCTCCAGCTGCTGTTTTGAGAGCGAGTAGGCGTGTACGGCGAACCGGTCGCGATCGTGCCGGGACAGAACTTCGAGCATCAACCGTCCCATGACGTGATCGCGAAAATTGGCGGAGAGATATCCGATGCGCACTGGCGTCGAGGCCAGCCCGCGGCGCGCCGCCAGATCAGGCGCATTCAAACGCTCCTCCTGGCGCAGCGCATTGTAGCTGCGGTGCAGACGATATAGCGCCGCGCGCGGCACGTCGAAATACTCGGCCAGAGACAGCGTGCTGCCGGCGTAACGCCCCTCGCGTTTGCCGTACGGCCAATCGATCGCGAGCGGCAGATACTTGTCCTCGTATTCACTGCCCGGTGCGATGCGCGCCGACATGAGCCCTGCCGCCACGACTGCCGGCGACAACTTGGCGCGAGCTTCGAAAGCACGAAAATCCTCGAACGCTTCTTCGTAGCGGCGGAACATCAGCAAGTGGCTGCGCAGTGCCAGCCAGATCCGCTCGTCCTCCGGCGCAAGCAGGCGGGCGCGCTCGAGCGGCGGGATTGCCTCGGGCCAGCGAAGCAGCTGATCGAGTGCAACAGCGTGCTCGAAAAGCGCACTTGCCTCGTCGACGTCCGTCATGCTGCGACCCCCGCCATCGCGGCGCGCGTTGCGTATCGCCGCCATCCGAGCACGAACCACGTGTAAGCGAGCACCTGCAGTACCGCCACCAGGATGAACGCGATGCGCAAACCGCCAGCGGAGTCGATGCCCAACCAAGCCCTCGACAGATCGGCGACGACGCCAATGCCCCACTGCAGCGCGAAGCTCGTTGTGAACAGGATGAGGTTGAGCGCAGTGTTGGCGCGCGCCGTCAGCTCGCGAGGAAAACCCTGTCCGAGCAGCGTGAATCCAAGTACGTTCACCGCCGAGCCGAGCCCGTACAGCGTCCAGGCGAGTCGAGTCGAAGGCAGCGCATCGGCGATGATCAGTATCAGCATCACGAGGTGCAGAGCGAAGCCTGCGGCATAGATGTGCCGGGCACCGATCCCGCGCCGGCCGAGCGACGTGGCGAAAAAGCCCAGCCCGAAATAGCCGATGAGGATCACGATCCCGGCAAGCAGCAGATGCTCAGCGGCGATCCCGCGGCTGTAGCCGTTCACTTCCATCAGCCACGGCACGGACCAGAGGCCCTGGATCGCCATGAACGAGCCGGCGCTTATCGCGCCGATCGGTGTGATCCACCAGAAGCGCGCGTTGCGAAAGACGCTCATCACTCCCGCCCATTGTTCCGCGAAGCTTCCCGGCCGCGCCTGCGTGTCGGGCACGATCAGAAAGATCGCCAGCGCCGCGGCGAAGGTCGCCGCAGAGAGCATGACAAAGATCGCGCGCCACGATACGACCGACAACGCCGCCGCGAGCGGCGCGGTCGACGCGAGCGCCCCAATGCCGCCCGCCACCATCATCCAGCCCGAGAGCGAGGCCTGACGCTCGGGCGGATACCAGCTCGCGATGCCCTTGAGGGGCGCCATCAGACAGACAGAGACGCCCAGGCCGATCAGCGCACGCGCGACGACCAATCCGCTCAGATGCTCGCTCGCGGCGAAGGCGAGCGCGCCGCACCCGGCGATCGTCAGAAGAACGGGTTCGACGCGGCGTGGGCCGAAACGATCAAGCAAGATGCCGGCGGGCAGCTGCATCGCGGCGAAGGCGACGAAGTAGGCGCTCGTCAGGAGGCCGAGCGACGAGGCGCTCACGCCGAGGCTCGTGGAAAGCTCGGGCGAGATCACTGCATTGACCGTGCGGTACACATACGAAAGCAGATAGCCCGCGGCGAAGCAGAGATAGAGCGGAACGAAGCGCGGGGCAGTCACGGTGGGAGGAGGAGCGGCGGCGGCCGCTATTATCGCCGATCACCCGAGGCGCGGCGCCGAGCCTCGGCAGCCGCAAGCATAGCGTGTAGAATGCGCCGCTCCGCCGCAGCGAAATCCCCGAAGGATCCCATGCTCAGGACCTCGATTGCACCCGTGCTTTGCCTTTGCCGTCTCGCACTCGCCGCGGCGAGCATGTCTAGCATCGCCGCCGGATTGGACTATCCGCCGACGCCGAAGCAGCCGGTGAAAGACACGTATCACGGCGTCACCGTGACCGACGACTACCGCTGGCTGGAAGACGACGCCAGTTCCGAGGTCAAGCGCTGGGTCACCGAGCAGAACGCGTTCTCGCGCCGCTATCTCGACGCGGTGCGCGAGCGCCCGGCGATCGCGAAGGAGGTCGGTGAGCTCCTGCGCACCGCGCCCGTGCGCCGCTACGACTTCCACTATCGGGGCGGACGGCTCTTCGCGATGAAGCTGCAGCCGCCGAAGAACCAGCCGCTGCTCGTCGTGCTGCCGTCTTCGGGCGACGTGCGCGCTGAGCAGGTCATCATCGACCTCAACACGCTCGATCCGTCGGGGCGCACCGCGATCGACTTCTACGTCCCGTCGTACAACGGCAAGCGCGTCATCGTGTCGCTCTCCAAGAACGGCAGCGAGGCCGGCACGGCGTACGTCTACGATGTGGCGACGGGGAAACGCCTCGCGGATGAGATTCCCGGCGTGACCTACCCGACTGCAGGCGGCAGCGTGGAATGGGCGCCCGACGGCCGCGGTTTCTACTACACGCACTATCCGCAGGGCAACGAGCGTCCCGCCGAGGACCGTCACTTCTTCCAGCAGGTTTATTTTCATCGCCTCGGCAAGCCGGTCGCGAAGGACACCTACGTCATCGGCAAGTCGTTTCCGCGCATCGCGGAGATCGAGCTCAAGGGCAATCGCAATGGCACTTATCTTCTCGCGCTGGTGCGCAACGGCGATGGCGGCGAGATCGGTTATCACTTGCGCGGCCCCGACGGCAAATGGCGCGAAGTCGCGGGCTTCAAGGACGGGCTCAAGCATCTCGCATTCGGCGACGACGGCAGGCTCTACGGCATGAGCATCAAGGACGCTCCGCTGGGCCGCATCATCGCGATCCCTGTCCTCCAGCCGTCGCTCGCCAATGCACACGTGATCGTGGCGGAGACGAAGATTGTCGCCGAGAATGTGCAGCCTGCGCGATCGCGCCTGTATGTGACTTATCGCGACGGCGGTCCTTCGGTCGTAAAGACATTCACGCTCGCCGGCAAGCCGCTCGGCGGGCTTCCGACGCCTCCGGTGTCCGAGGTTTCCGTTTCGACGCGACTCGAACGCGATGACGTGCTGGTCACGACGATGAGCTACGTTGAGCCGCGCACGGTGTCGCGCTTTGATGCTCGCGCCAACCGGCTCGTGGCGACTCAACTGAACGGACGCTACCCGTTCAACCTCGACGACGCCGTGGTTGAGCGCGCCTTCGCGGTTTCGAAGGACGGCACGCGCGTGCCGGTGAGCATCGTTCATCGCAAAGACATGAAGCCCGACGGCAACAATCCGACGCTGCTCTACGGCTACGGCGGCTACGGCCTCAGCATGGCGCCGTGGTTCTCCCCGCTCATGCGGCTGTGGCTGGACTACGGCGGCGTGTACGCGGTCGCCAACGTGCGCGGCGGCGGGGAATACGGCGAGCCGTGGCATCTCGCCGGGAATCTCACGAAGAAGCAGAACGTGTTCGACGATTTTGCCGCGGCGCTCGAGATGCTCGTCGCGCGCAAGATCACCAGGGCCGAGCGCGTCGCGATCATGGGCGGCAGCAACGGCGGGCTCACCATGGGCGCCACGCTGGTACAGCATCCGCAGCTCGTGCGCGCGGTGGTGAGCGAAGTCGGCATTTATGATCCGCTGCGCTGGGAGCTGCAGCCCAACGGCGAGTTCAACACGACCGAATTCGGCTCGGTCAAGGATCCTGAGCAGTTTCGCGCCATGTACGCCTATTCGCCGTACAACAACGCGCGCGATGGTGTGGCCTATCCGTCGGTCCTGTTCACGACCGGCGACAACGACGGCCGCGTCGCACCCTACGAATCGCGCAAGATGACTGCGCGCCTGCAGGCCGCCTCTGCGTCGGCCAATCCTATCCTGCTGCGCACCGAAGCCGCCGCAGGACACGGCATCGGCACCGCGCTGTCGACGCGCATCGAGGAAGAGACTGACGTCTACTCGTTCCTCGTCGATCAGCTCGGGATGAAGCGCTTCGACTAGCGCAGCGCGCGCACCAGCGGTAGCACGACGCTGACCGTTACGCCCTCGGCGTCGGCGCGGTTCGCGGCAAGCGCGCGCCCGCCGTGGTGCTCGGCGATGAGCCGGACGATGTAAAGACCAAGGCCCAGGTGCGGCGTGGCGGCGCTTCGCTCCTCGCGCACCGACACCATCGAGTCGAAGAGCCGCGCTTCCATCCCGGCCGGCAGGCGCGGTCCTTCGTTCGACACCGCGAGCCGCACGGAAGCAACCTCGCGCTCCAGCTTGACTTCGATCGCCGTGCCGGGTCGAGCGAACTCGACGGCGTTGGCGATGAGCTTGTCGAACATCTGCGCGATCAACTCGGGCGCGCCGTCGAAGGGCACTGACCCCGAAGGCGATTCGAGCTCGATCTTCTGCTGCGGGTACGCTGCGCGATAGCCTTCGACGCAGCCGGCGACGACCTGCGCAAGGTCGAAGCGCTCCGGCTCGGCCTCGGCCAAGCTTGACTCGAGCCGCGTCGCTTCCGTCATTCGCGTGATGATGTGCGCCAGGCGATCGAGCCCTTCCTGCGCGCGCCCCATCACCACTCGCGCCTCCTCGGTGAGATTCTGCAGCGCGAGATTGTCGAGCGAGGAGCGCACGACCGCGATCGGCGTGCGCAGCTCATGCGACAGGCGACTCGCCATCGCCTCCTGATGACTCGCGTATTGCGCGAGCCGCGCGAGCGCGCTGGAGAAGCTCCGCGAGAGATCGCCGATCTCGTCGCCGGCTTGCGATCCCGCCAGTACGCCGCGCACGCGCCCGTGCGCGTCGATCGCGGCCTCCGCCTCGTCGCGCAAGCGACGGATGCGCGTCGATAGCCACGAGGCATACAACGTAAGCGCAACCGAACCGATGAGCAGCGCGGCGAGAACGATCGTGAAGAGCCGCGCAAAAGCGCGGTTGCGCTCGGCGAGCACCGCGTTGGTCGTCTGCTCGACGACGACCGCGCCCTTAACCTCGTCGCCGACCCAGATGGGATTCGCCGCTGCGACGATGATCGCCTTGCCGTCGGCGGTCGGGCGGCGATCGATGCTGAGAATGCCTGCGAGAGCACCGTCGACCTCGCGACCAGCCGGCATGTTCGGTTCTTCGCTGAAGTCTTCGCTCGGCGGCGGCAGGACCCGCGCGTAGAGGGGCTGCAGCGCAACGCGCTCGAGCCAAGCCCATCCGCGTGCCACTCTCGAGTCGCCTGCGATGCCCGCATCGACGGGCTGCGGATCAGCGCGCTTGAGGCTCCCGGCGCGCGCCACCACATTCTGCTCGCGATCGACCACCGAGATGCGCGCCGTCGTCCGTGAAAGGCCGCGGATGATCTGCTCGATCTCGGGCGAGAGCGCCCCTTCCTGAAACAGGCGCGGACGATCGTGCAGCGCGGTGGCCACGGCCTGCGCGGTCCCGGCGAGCGTGCGCTCCTGCGCGTCGCGCAGGAAGCGTTCGAGCTCGCGCACGTACTCGTAGCCAAGCCAGGGAATCGCCAGGAAAACCGTCAGCACCAGCAGCAGCTGCGCGCGAATGCCGAGCGTAACGCGCGGCCGGCTCATCGCTCCTCGGCGTTCCAGCGATACCCCATCCCGTACACGGTGGCGATGCAGTCGAAGTCCGGATCGAGCGCGAGAAACTTCTTGCGGATGCGCTTGATGTGCGAAGTGATCGTGCTGTCGTCGACGACGATCTTTGCGTCGCGCATCAGACTGTCGCGATCCTTGACGTGACCGGGGAAGCGCGCGAGCGCGTGCACCATCCAGAATTCAGTAAGCGTGAGCTCCACTTGCTTGTCTTTCCAGTGCGCGGAGAGGCGCTTGAGATCGAGCGCGAGCGCGCCGCGCTGCAGCGTTTCCTCCGACGCCTTCGGCGCGGTGGCGAGATCGCTGCGACGGAAGAGTGCCGCGATTCGCGCCGTTAGATGCGGCAGGCTCACGTCCTTGGTGACATAGTCGTCGGCTCCGAGGCGCAATCCCGCGACGATGTCGAAGTCCGAATCGCGCGCGGACAGAAAGATGATCGGCACGGTGGGCGAGAGCGCGCGCAGCTCGCGGCAAAGCGCGAAGCCGCCGTCGATGTCCTCGCCGAGCCCGATGTCGATGAGCGCGAGATCCGGCAGGCGCGTGCGAAACGCGGCAAGCGCATCCGGCCGATTGTCGTAAGCCGCAACCTCGTAGCCCTGCTTGCGAAGCACGTCGGAGTAATTGGCCCGGATAGCGGGCTCGTCCTCGACGATGGCGATGCGGCGGCTCATGTCAGCGTCTTGCTGCGCGGGATGCTGAGCGGACTATAGCTCAGGCGTGGCGCCTCAGGTGCGCTGCCACTTTTCCGCCACAATTCTTCGGCTGTTTGCCCGATTCGCATCCCTCGCGCGGCCACGCCGCGGATTTCAAATGCGATAGCGCGCCGCATGGGCGGCGGTTCTCCTCAAGGGAGGGCAGCATGCAACCCGTCGATCAACTTGCCGTGACCACGCTCGGTTTACGCGTCTGGCGCGACCTCGCGCTGCTCGCGGCGGAGGGCCTCGCGATCGGCGTGGTCGCGAGCACCATGTTCGCGCTCGCGGTGTTTGCAGTCGTGCGTTAAGGTCCTCCGCCGCCGAGAGGGGAGGACTTTCGGCCGGAACGAGCGAGCTAGCGCTCCACCCGCTTCGCCCGCTCCCCTGAGCTCCGGCCGAGTCTTCCCCTGTCGACGGCGTTTAGCAAACCCAACTCCACCCCCCCTTGAAGGCAGGAGGAGTCGGGTCCTTTGCTATCCTATCGACGATGAACGATCGCGCGCCGGCGATGCCGGACCTTCACGCTCGCAACGCGGTACGGGCGCTCGTCGCCTCGCAGATCCGCGAAGTCGCCAACGCGGGATTGGGCGAGCCCGACATCCTCGCCTTCTGGTTCGGCGAGCCGGACGAGGTAACGCCGGCGTATATCCGCGACGCGGCCGCCGCGTCGCTCGCCGCCGGCGAGACGTTCTACACCCTCAACTTCGGTATCCCCGAGCTGCGCGAGGCGATCGCGCAATACGTCTCCACGCTGCACCGTCCGATCGACGACAAGAAGGTCGCGGTCACCGCATCGGGCATGTCCGCGCTGATGCTGACGGTCGAGGCGCTGGTCAATCCCGGCGATCGCGTGGTGTGCGTGACACCGTTGTGGCCGAACCTCACCGAGATTCCGAAGATTCTCGGCGCGGAAGTCGTTCGCGTCGCCCTTCGATTCGGTCCCGCCGGCTGGGCGCTCGACCTCGATCGATTACTCGACGCCCTCGTTCCGGGAACCCGGGCGCTCATCGTGAATTCGCCGAACAATCCGACCGGCTGGACTCTCGAGCGCGAAGCGCAGGCCGCGATCCTTGCGCATTGCCGCCGGCACGGGATCTGGATCGTCGCCGATGACGTGTACGAGCGGCTGTACTACGACGGCGGCAGGAAAATGAAATGCGCTCCTTCGTTTCTCGATCTCGCCGCGCCGAATGATCGCCTGGTCAGCACCAACAGCTTCTCCAAGGCCTGGCTGATGACCGGCTGGCGCCTCGGGTGGATCGTGGCGCCGCCGGAGCTGATGCCCGATCTCGGCAAGCTGATCGAGTACAACACTTCGTGCTCGCCGGTATTCGTGCAGCGTGCAGGCGTGGTCGCGATCACGCAGGGCGAAGCGACGGTCGCGCATACCCTCGCACGCTTCCGCTCGGCACGCGACCTGCTGGTGCGGGAGCTGCGAGCGATCGAGGGCATCGAGATCGCCTCGCCTCGCGGCGCGATGTACGTCTTTTTCCGCGTCGCCGGCGTCGGCGACAGTCTCGATTTCTGCAAGCGCCTGGTGCGCGAAGCGCGGCTCGGCCTCGCGCCAGGGAGCGCCTTTGGTCCTGAAGGTCAGGGTTTCGTGCGCTGGTGTTTCGCGGCGAGCGAGGAGCGGCTCATCGAAGGCGTGCAACGGCTTCGGACCGGCTTAAGCGCCAGTGCGAGGCCTCGCCCTTAGCCGAGAAACTCGCACAACAACCGGTGAAAGTGATGCGTGCCGCGCTCGCGCGTGGGTGAGTAGCGTCCGCGCCGGTAGAAACGCGAGCGTACTCCGCGCTGCACGGCTTCGACCACCGCTTCGTCTTCCAACTCGACCTCATGCAGCGCCCCGCCGGCGCCCTGTCCGCGTTTCGCCTCATCGAGCACGTAAGCGCGAAACTCGACCCGCGTCCGATCGATCGCTTCCGGCACGACGCGATTGAGCGACAGCCCCCACGGATAGAAGTTGAGCATCAGGTTCGGAAAGATCCACCAGTAATACGCTGCGACACGGCGGCCGTGATCGAGCGCCCCTGGCGGCGGATCGAACGCAACCTCGTTCTCTCTGGCGAGCGCGAGCTGCAGGCTCGAATAGCGGAAGAGCTCGTGCTCGTAGGTCACGCAGTCGACGACTTTCGAAAGTCCCGGATGCACGAACGGGATGTGCAGTTCCTCGAGGAAATTCTCGACGTAGAGCGCCCAATGCGCGTGCACTGTGTAATCGCGCGATGACGCTGCATCCGGCACGAAGCGATCAATCTCCAGCCAGGCCAGGCGCTGCTTGATGTCACCGATGAATGCGTCGAGCGGCGCCGCCGGATCGATCGCGGTAAAGCCGTGCCCCGCCCACGTAGCGAACGGAACCTTCGGCAGATGGTCGTTCTGCGAGGGAAAGTTCTTCGCCTGCGCGAATTCCGGCATGAAGGTCATGCGTCCGGCGAGATCGAAGCGCCGCGAGTGGTAGCCGCAGCGGATCTGCTCCACGTCCTTTCGCGGCTCGCGCACCAGGATGTTGCCGCGGTGCGTGCATACATTGGACAGGCAGCGCAGCGTTCCCGCGAGATCGCGCGCGAGGAGGAGCGGCTCGTCGATCAGTCCGGGCAGCAGCGCGCGCGGCGAGAGCGAGCCGGGCTCCGTCACCTCTGCGAGATCGCCGATCCACTGCCAGCTCCGGGCGAAGATGCGTTCGCGCGCGAGTGCAAAGACTTCCTCGTCGCGATAAAACGCGCTTTCGATCGTGGACGCGATGCTGATATCGGCATCGACGGAGTGCATGGCGCGCTATTCTGTGTTGCGATTCTTCGCGAGTCAACGCGAGGCGGTCCCTTCGCCGCGCTGCGTTGCGTCAACGGGCTGCACGGAACGCTTGCCATCGACGGCGTCGAAGCGTTTAATCGAGCGGCGGGACTGACCGCGCCGGGCGAGCGAAAATGCGCATCGAACAATTCGTCGAGGAGAGCAACGGCATCTGCCGTTTCCGCTTCCGCGGCGAATGCGATCTGGTCGAGGCGACCGAGCTGGTGAGAAAAGCTCTTGCCTACTGCCGTGAACGAGCGATCGCAAAGCTGCTCGTCGATGGGACGGCCCTCACCGGAGTTCCCATCCCCTCGCTCATCGACCGCTTCCTTATGGTCGAAGAATGGGCGCACGAGGCGGGCGGAGTGATCGTCATGGTCCTCGTCGTGCAGCCGCAGTACATCCATCCGGAGAAATTCGGAGTCAAGGTCGCTCACGATTTCGGCCTCACGGCGAACGTGTTCCCCGGCGACGCCGAGGCCCTCGCGTGGCTGGCGCGGGTCTCGGCCGCGTAAAGTCTCACCCCGAGACAGGTCAGTTTTTCTCCTTGGCGCTCGCCGCCGATCGGGCGTAACGCGCCGTCGATCTCCTGCCTCGCTTCTGCCACGATTTGCCCCGGCTGCGCCGGATCCACAGCACATTGCTGCGGCTCGTGGCCTGGTGTAATTTGCAGCGCCGCTCACCAAGCCTCGACTCCCTTGAGAGAGGAAGAAGAAGAGTCCATGCCCCTGCTGAATCGCTTCATCGCCCGCGTTGCAGCGCTCGCTTTCGCATTTCACGCCGCGGGCGTCTCGGCGCAAACCGTCGAATTCTTTTCTCCGCAGGGAACGGTCAAGGGCGTGCGACAAGTCACTGCGCGCTTCTCCGCACCGATGGTGCCGTTCGGCGATCCGCGCGAGGTCGATCCTTTCGCGGTCGAATGCATCGAGAAGGGCAAGGGCCGTTGGGCCGACTCGAAGAACTGGGTGTACGACTTCGATCGCGATCTGCCGGCCGGCGTGCACTGCAGTTTCACGGTCAACCCGGGACTGGCCACGCTCGACGGCAAGCCGCTTGAAGGCGGGCAGCGATTCGAGTTCAGCACCGGCGGGCCGGCGATCGTGCGCAGCCTTCCCTACGAAGGAGCGCAGATCGACGAGAACCAGATCTTCATCCTGGGGCTCGACGCTCCGGCAAAACCTGAGACGATCACGCAGCACGCGTACTGCGTCGCCAGCGGAGTGAACGAGCGCATAGGCGTGCGGCTGGTAACCGGCGAAGAGCGCAAAACGATTCTCGACAGCCGCAAGTCCTTCGCTGCGAGCTACCTGCGCTTCATCTTCATCGACTCGGGACAGGGACGCACGCTCGGCAGCTTTCTTTTCCGCCTGCCGGTGACCGGAAGCGACGACGAGAAATTCGCGCGGCTGCGCGACGCGCCCGACTCGCCGCTCGTGACGCTCGCCTGTGCGCGGACATTCCCCTCCGATGTCGAGACAAAGCTCGTCTGGGGCAAGGGTGTCGAATCGACGAGCGGTGTGGCTACGACCGCCGATCAGGCGCTCGCCTGGAGAGTGCGGCCGACATTTCGTGCTTCGTTCTCCTGCGAGCGTGTGAACAAGGAGGCGCAATGCATTCCGATCCTGCCGCTCACGCTTTCGTTCAGCGCGCCGATCGCACCGCGCGATGCGGCTCGAATCAGGCTTGTCGGCGCGAACGGCAAGAGCTATGCGGCGAAGATTCCCAAATCGTCCGACGACGACACGATCATGAGCGTGACCTTCGGACCCGGGTTGCCGGAGCAGCACAGCTTCCGCATCGAACTGCCAGAGGGGCTGAAGGACGACGCCGGCCGACCGCTCGCCAATGCGTCGAGTTTTCCGCTGCGAGTGCGCACCGACGAGAATCCTCCGCTCGCGAAATTTCCGGCAGGCTTCGGGATTCTGGAGCGCTTTCTACCCGGTAAGTCGACGCCGCTGCTGCCGGTGACAATGCGCAATGTTGAGGCGCTCGTTGCCGGCGAAGTGGGGACGATCGGAAAGCTGACGCCCCGTGACGGTCACGACACGGCCATCCCCGGCCAGCTCGCGCGCGTCGCGTCCGGCGACGATATGAAGATCATCGAGTGGTTTATGCGCCTCGAAAAAGGTGAAGAGGTGAGGCGCGAGTACGATCAGAAGACCGAGCGCTGGATCACCAAGTACGACGGCCACGCGCAGTCGATCTTCAGCGCTGGCGACGCGCACCAGGCGATCTCGGTTCCGAAGCCCAGCGGGCGCAAGGCGTTCGAGGTCGTCGGCATTCCGCTCGAGGGGCCTGGCTTCTACACCGTGGAGCTGGCAAGCCCGAAGCTCGGCGCAGCGCTCTTCGGCCAGCGCGGAACCTACTACGTGCGCACCGCGACGCTGGTCACCAATCTCTCAGCGCATTTCAAGCTTGGCCGCGAGTCTTCGCTCGTCTGGGTGACGCGGCTCGACAACGGCAAGCCGGTCGCGAACGCGCGCGTGGCCGTGCGCGATTGCGACGGCAACGTCTACTGGCAGGGCCGCAGCGATGCTTCGGGCATCGCGCGCGTCGACGCCGAGCTGCCCGACCGCGAAGGACTTCCCTCATGCAGCTGGCGGCGCGACGGGCGCCGTGAGTATTTCGTCACGGCGCGCGTAGGCGACGACGTGACCTTCGCCTTCTCCGACTGGGGCGAAGGCATCAGCCCGTGGCGATTCAACGTTCCGACCGGGAGCTACAGCGGACCCTACGTCGCGCACGCGGTGCTCGACCGACCGCTCTTCCGTGCCGGCGAAACCGTGTCGATGAAGCTTTTCGTACGCAAGCAGGCTGGCACCGGATTCGCGAACGTCTCGAGCGCCGCGCTGGGCGACACACTCACGATCACGCACCAGGGATCGGAGCGCGAATATGCGACACCGGTCAAGTGGTCCGCGGCGAGCGGAGAAGCGAGCTTCGTCATCCCGAAAGACGCGCCGCTCGGCAGCTATCAGATCACCATGCAGGACTCGCTACCTTCGCATTCGCGCCATAGCAACACGCGCATGCTGGGCAGTTTCCGTGTCGAGCAGTTCCGCGTCCCGCTCATGCGTGCGCGGCTGCAACCGGTCGGCACGCCGCTCGTGAATCCCGCTGACGTGCGCATCGATCTGCAGGTCAGCTATCTCTCCGGCGGCGGGGCGGGCGGATTGCCTGTGAAGCTGCGCACGCAATTGCAGAGCAAGACGGTCTCGTTTCCAGACTACGACGACGTCGTCTTCGCCGCGGGCGACGTGAAGGAAGGGAAGGATGAGCAGGGAGATTACGCGATGCGCTTCGGCGATTATGTCTTCGCCGACGCGGACTTCGATGCCGAGGATGAGGACGCCGCACCCAAGCCGGCGCATAAAGGAGCGAGCGAGCTGCCGCTCGCGCTCGACGCCGCCGGGGGTGCGCGCGCGACGGTGAAGGACATCGGACCAAGCGAGCAAGCCCGCGATCTCGTCGCCGAGCTGGAGTACCGCGATCCAAACGGCGAAACGCTGACGGCGGCGACGCGCGTCGCAGTCTGGCCGTCGAAGGTCGTGCTCGGCATCAAGCCGGACTCGTGGGTCGCCGCGAAAGACAAGCTCAAGTTCACGGTCATCGCGCTCGATCTGCGCGGACAGCCGCTCGCGGGGATCAAGCTGCGGACGGACGCGTTCAAACGCGAAACCTACTCGCATCGGCGGCGTTTGATCGGCGGCTTCTACGCCTACGAGCACGGCAGCGAGACCACCCGCGTCGGCGAGCTTTGCGCCGGCGAAACGGATTCGCACGGTCTCTTGATCTGCGAGGTGACGCCGCCCGCGTCCGGCAACGTGATCCTGCGTGCCAAGACCAACGATTCCGACGGCAATCGCTCAGTCACGCGCGCGGACGCGTGGGTCGCAACCGGCGACGACTGGTGGTATCCGGCGTCCGACAACGATCGCATCGATCTGCTGCCGGAGAAAAAGCGATACGAGCCCGGCGAGACTGCGCGCTTCCAGGTGCGCACGCCGTTCAAGGAGGCGACAGCGCTGGTGACGGTCGAGCGCGAAGGCGTGCTCGAATCCTTCGTCGTGCCGGTGAATCGCAACGAGCCGGTGATCGAAGTCCCGATCAAGGGCAACTATGCACCGAACGTTTTCGTTTCCGCGCTGCTGGTGCGCGGGCGCATCGCGGGCGCCGCGCCGACCGCGCTCGTCGATCTCGCAAAGCCTTCGTTCAAGATGGGGCTCGCCGAGCTTCGCGTCGGCTGGTCGGCGCACGAATTGAAGGTGAAAGTCACACCGGAGCGCGAAGCCTATCGCGTCCGCCAGAAGGCGAAGGTCGAGATCGCGGTGCGCAGGGCGGACGGCAGCGCGCCGCCCGCCGGGAGCGAGATCGCGCTCGCTGCCGTCGATGAGGGACTGCTTGAACTGCTGCCGAACGACACCTGGAACCTGCTCGAAGCGATGATGACGCGGCGCGGAGAGGAAGTGGAGACCTCGACCGCGCAGATGCAGGTGATCGGCAAGCGCCACTTCGGTCGCAAGGCGATCGCCGCCGGCGGTGGCGGCGGGCGTTCTTCCGCGCGCGAATTGTTCGACACGCTGCTGCTTTGGAAGGCGCGCGTTGCGCTCGACACTGAAGGCAACGCTAGCGTTGAAGTCCCACTCAACGATTCGCTGACCAGCTTTCGCATCGTCGCGGTGGCGAGCGGCGGCGCGGCGCTCTTCGGCACGGGTAGCGCTTCGCTGCGCTCCACGCAGGACTTGATGCTGCTCTCGGGACTACCGCCGCTGGTGCGCGAAGGCGACAAGTTCCGCGCGATCTTCACGCTGCGCAACGCGTCGGAGCGGAAGATCGAAGCGACGCTCTCGGCGCGCGTGTCGACGTCGGGCAAACCCTTCCCCGGGCTCGAAGCGAGGCAAGTCACGCTCGCGCCCGGCGAGGCGCGCGAGATCGCGTGGGAGCTCGGCGTTCCAATCGATGTCGTGAAGCTCGATTGGCAGATCGAGGCTGCTGAACGTTCCGAAGGCGCCGACGCCGCGCACGACTTGCTGAAGATCGCGCAGAAAGTCGTTCCCGCCGTTCCCGAGCGCACTTTCCAGGCGACGATCTTCCAGCTCGAAGCCTCGCAGGACACGCCCTTGCAGCGCCCCTCAGACGCGATTCCTGGACGCGGCGGCGTCAACGTGCGCATGCAGGCGAAGCTCGCCGGCGACCTCCCAGGCGTGCGCGAATACCTCTCCCGTTATCCGTACACCTGCTACGAGCAGCGCGTCTCGGTCGCGGTCGGCTTGCGGGACCGCTTCATGTGGGACGTCACGATGGGCACGCTGCCCGAATATCTCGACGCCGACGGCCTGGTCAAGTTCTGGCCGATCCTGCGCTACGGCGACGACACGCTCACTGCATACGTGCTCACGATCGCCGACGAAACCGAGTGGACCATCCCGGAAGATCTCCGGGCACGCATGGAGCGAGCGCTGGTCGGTTTCGTTGAGGGACGGGTCGTGCGCTATTCGGCGCTGCCGACCGCCGATCTCTCGATCCGGAAGGTCGCCGCGCTGGAAGCGCTTTCGCGACGCAAGCAGCCGATCGATGCTCGCTGGCTGGACAGCATCGCTATCGAGCCCAACCTCTGGCCCACCTCGGCGGTGATCGACTGGTATCTCATCCTGAAGCGCACGCCGAAGCTCGCCAAGCGCGATGAGCGCTTGAGCGAAGCCGAGCAAATCCTGCGCTCGCGATTGAACTTCCAGGGCACATCGATGGGCTTCTCCACCGAGAAGGCCGACGCGTTGTGGTGGCTGATGATCTCCGCCGATCGAAACGCGAACCGGCTCGTGCTCGCGCTGATAGACGAGCCGAAGTGGCGCGAGGACATGCCGCGCATGGTTCGCGGCGCGCTGGGACGGATGCAGCGCGGCCGCTGGAACAATACGGTGGCCAACGCCTGGGGCGTGCTGGCAATGGAAAGATTCTCGGAGGCATTCGAATCGACGCCGGTCGCAGGCACGACGACGGCTACACTCGCCGCGGAGCGCTTCGCACACGCCTGGCGGCCCGACGACGAGATCAAGCTATTCGAGAAGAAGCTGCCGTGGCCGCCACAGCGCGAAACGCTCTCCGTTCGGCAGGAAGGAGCCGGCAAGCCGTGGGTGACGCTGCAGAGCATTGCCGCGCTGCCGCTGAAGGAGCCTTTTTCTTCCGGCTACAAGCTCGTGCGCGAAGTGACCCCGGTGCAGCAACAGGTGAAAGGCAAATGGAGCCGCGGCGATGTCGCGCGCGTGCATCTCGAAGTCGAGGCGCAGTCGGACATGACCTGGGTCGTGGTCGACGACCCGATCCCTGCCGGCAGCACCGTGCTCGGCCGCGGGCTCGGCGGGGATTCAACGCTGCTCGCTCAGGGCGAAAAGAAGCAGGGCACGGTGTGGCCCGCGTACGAGGAACGAACCTTCGAAGGCTTCCGCGCCTACTACCGCTTCGTGCCGAAAGGAAAATTCATCGTCGAGTACACGGTGCGGCTCAACAATCCCGGGACCTTCCACCTGCCCGCGACGCACGTCGAGGCGATGTATGCGCCGGAGATGCTGGGCGAGTATCCGAATCCGGACTGGGCGGTGGCGCCATGAGAGCCCTGGCGTTCGTCGCCCTGCTCGCTTGCGCATCAGCGCGAGCCGAAGCGCCCTCGTTCGCCGACGTCAAGGCCTCGTTCACGACTTCGGAAGCCATCCTGCTCGACCGTCACGGCACTCCGCTCTCGGAAATCCGAGCCGACACGCACGCGCGCCGACTCGACTGGGTCGCGCTCGAGGACATCTCGACCGCGCTCGCGGCCACGCTCGTCGCTGCAGAAGACAAGCGCTTCTACGACCACCGCGGCGTCGACTGGCCGGGCCTCGCCGGCGCAGCGTGGGACAGCCTGTGGCGCAGCGTCGACGGAAGACGCCCGCGCGGCGGGTCGACCATAACGATGCAGCTCGCAGCCTTTCTCGATCCCTCGCTCGCGGCGAATGCCAATGCGCGCTCGCTTGGGCAGAAATGGGATCAGCTCGAAGCGGCGCTCGCGATCGAAAGGAAATGGACCAAGCCTCAGATCCTCGAGGCCTATCTCAACCTCGCATCGTATCGCGGCGAGATCGTGGGGCTGGATGCCGCGGCGCACGCGCTCTTCGGCAAAACAGCCTCAGGGATCGATGCGCGCGAAGCGGCGATCCTCGTCGCGCTTCTCCGTGCACCCAGTGCACCGCCGGCTGCGGTAGCGCAGCGTGCCTGCGTGGTCGCCCTGCAATCCGAGCCCGGTGCGAGCTGCGAGGAAGTGCGGGCGATGACCAGCATCGCACTTGCCGGGCCGTATCTGCGGCCGCGCTGGAACGACGCGCCGCATGTAGCGGGAAAGCTCTTGACCAAACCGGGGGAGCGCCTGCGGAGTACGCTCGACGCCGACCTGCAACGTTTCGCGGCCGCCACGCTGCGCGAGCATCTCGCCGAGCTCGCGTCGCGTGGCGTGGGCGACGGCGCACTTGTCGTCCTCGACAACGCGAGCGGAGAAGTGCTCGCCTACGTCGGCAGCAGCGGAGAGCTGTCGGCGGCGGCGCAGGTCGACGGTGTCACGGCGAAGCGCCAGGCCGGTTCGACGCTCAAGCCGTTCCTCTACGCACTCGCGATCGACCAACGCCTGCTCACCGCAGCCTCGCTCGTCGACGACAGCCCGTTCGCGATCGCCACGGAGCGCGGCATGTACGTGCCGCAGAAT
>DATKJP010000094.1:0-1769 GCA_035543635.1 Casimicrobiaceae bacterium | reverse complement strand
CCCTTCAGCTTGCGTTTGCGGCTGCGTTCCTTGCTGGTGAGGATATGCGCCTTGAACGCGCTTCCGCGCTTGAACTTGCCGGTCGCGGTCTTCTTGAAGCGCTTGGCCGCGCCCCGATGGCTCTTCAACTTAGGCATTCTCTATCTCCGCCTTCGCCTTTGCGGGCGTCGGCCGTTTGGCTCCCGTCTTCTGCGAGAGGATCGTGTGCATCTGGTTGCCCTCCTGGCGCGGCGTCGTCTCGGCGACCGCCACGTCGGCCAGCTCGTCGATCAGCCGCTCGAGAATGCGCCGCCCGATTTCGGGGTGCGCCATCTCGCGGCCGCGGAAGAAGATCGTCGCCTTCACCTTGTCTCCGTCGGAGAGGAAGCGCTCGATGTGCTTCTTCTTGAACTGGTAATCGTGCTCGTCCACCTTCGGGCGGAACTTGATCTCCTTGACCTCGATTACCTTCTGGTGCTTTTTCGCGGACCGCGCGCGCTTCTGCTCCTGATACTGATAGCGCCCGAAGTCCATGATGCGACACACCGGAGGATTGGCGGTCGCGGCAATCTCGACGAGGTCGAGCCCTTTTTGTCGCGCTATGGCCAGCGCCTGCGGCGGCGGCATGATCCCGAGCTGTGAGCCGTCCTCGTCGATGACGCGGACTTCCCGGACCCGAATGCGTTCGTTGACCCGCGTGCGATCGTCCCGCCGCGGCCCTCTGTCAAAAGCGATAGAACCTCCTAGTGGCTGTCGAAAGACCATAACAGGAGATCGGGAATTCAGGAGTAAACAAATATGCTCCTGGCCACGCGATCTCCTGCATCCCTAGCTTGCTGCTGCCAACCCGTCGACCGGCTTTCCTTTCGACGCGATTTCCGCCCGGGCGTCGCGTACGAACTCGTCGATCCGGCGCGCGCCCAGGTCGCCGCCCGTCCGGCTACGCACCGAGATCGTCCCTTCGGCCGCTTCCCGATCCCCTGCGACCAGCATGTAGGGGATCTTCTGAAGCTGCGCCTCGCGGATCTTGAAACCGATCTTCTCCTGCCGGGCGTCGAGCTCCACCCGCAAGCCGGCTGCCGCGAGATCATCGCGCACCGATGCCGCGTAGCCGGCGTGCCGGTCCGCGATGGGCAGCACGATGACTTGCACGGGCGCCAGCCACAGCGGGAACGCTCCGGCGTAATGCTCGATGAGGAGCGCGATGAACCGCTCGAAGCTGCCGAAGATCGCACGGTGGATCACGATCGGCCGATGCTCGGTGTTGTCGGCGCCGATGTATTTCAGCGCGAACTGCTGCGGCAGTTGATAGTCGAGCTGAATCGTCGCGCACTGCCACTTGCGGCCAAGCGCATCGGTGACCGCAAAGTCGATCTTCGGCCCGTAGAACGCACCGTCGCCCTCGTTGACGACGTACTCGAGCCCGCGCCGTTCGAGCGCCTTCGAGAGAGCGTCCTCGGCGGCGTCCCACTCCTCGTCGGTGCCCAGCTTGTTGTCGGGTCGCGTCGAGAGCTCCACCTTCATCTCGAGGCCGAGCAGGTCGTAGATCGCGTAGCCGAAGTCGAGGCACGCGAGCACCTCGTCCTCGATCTGCTCCGGCGTGCAGAAGACGTGCGCGTCGTCCTGCGAGAACATGCGCACACGGAGCAGCCCGTGCAGCGCGCCGGCCAGCTCGTCGCGATGCAGCACACCGGCCTCGGCGAAGCGCAGCGGCAGCTCGCGGTAGCTGTACGCGCCGGCGGAGTACAGCGCCGCGTGGCCCGGACAGTTCATCGGCTTGAGCCCGAACG
>DATKJP010000093.1:0-12457 GCA_035543635.1 Casimicrobiaceae bacterium | reverse complement strand
GCCGTAGGACGCAAGCCGCGGATCGGTGACCTGGAAGTAGAGGATCCCGTCGACCTGGAGCTGCGTATTGTCCTTGGTGATGCAAATCTGCGATGGCACGTCGAGCGGAATCTCGCGCAGATCGTGCCGATAGGCGATCTTGTCGATGAACGGAATCACGAAGCGCAGGCCCGGCTCGAGCACTTCGTGGAACTTGCCCCAGCGCTCGACGACGAACGCGCGCTGTTGCGGCACGACGCGAATCCACTTGTTGATGAGAATGATCGCGACCACGAAGACTGCGAGCGCGACCAGCACTGAACCGGTGAGCAGCTGCAACATAATTCCCCCTTGTCGTGGCTCGACCGCCGCGAAAGGCAGCCGAACTTCTCTCTACGCGCTTGTGGGCCGGCGATCGGACAGGATCAGCACCGAGCCGCGCATAGCGGTGATGTACATGCACTCCGCCTTGGGCGTTTCGGGCGTAGCCAGCTCCGCGTCCCAGGTCGAGCCGCGATAGCTCACGCGCGCCGTAAGGTCCGGCCCCCAGTTCTGGACTTTGACCATCTGGCCGATGTCGAGGCCGGACTGAGCCGGCGAGCGTCCATGGCCGCGCTTCCACCGCTCCAGTGCGAGGACGCCGATCACGCCGAGCACGCTCGCCGTCAGCCATTGATACGCGAGGTCCCAACCGATCCAGGCCGCGACGCCGGCGCAGGCGACCGCAATCCCGATCATCAGGAGATAAAACGTCCCGCTCAGAAGCTCCGCCGCGATGAGCGCAGCGGCAACGACCCACCACATCCAGTAGGTGGCCATTCGTCCCCCTCCTGGCGGGCAAGGATAATGGAATTCGGCGGCCTGCGGATGAATCGCTAACGCTGCGCCAGGACTTGCGAAGCGCCCGGAAGAGCCCCACATCCGTTATACTTCTCGTTTTGCATCAGAGCGTTCCGGACCAAACGCATGCCCATCTACGAGTACCGCTGCGGCGCTTGCGGGCACGAGCTCGAAGCGCTGCAGAAACTGTCCGAATCGCCGCTGACAGACTGTCCGGCCTGTGGCAAGGCGCGCTTGTCGAAGCTCGTCTCCGCCGCGGGCTTCCAGCTCAAAGGGAGCGGCTGGTACGCGACCGACTTCAAGAATTCCGGGGCCAAGCCGGCGGCCAAAGCGAATGGCGATGGCGCCAAGGCCGACGGCGCCGCCAAATCCGAAGCGAAGTCCGAGTCGAAGTCGGAATCGAAGTCTGAGTCGAAGTCCGAGACCGCGTCCAGCGCTTCGTCCGGCGGCTGCGGCTCGAAGTGCTCCTGCCACTGACTCTCCCGTGGCGTCGTCATCCCGAAGCGCGTCGTTGAAGCGCTATCTGATCGCCGGCCTGATCGTCTGGGTGCCTCTCGGCATCACGATCTGGGTGTTGGCATTCCTGATCAATACGCTCGACCAGACGCTGCTGCTTCTGCCGGAGTCGGTGCGACCCGATACGATCCTCGGATTCCACATTCCCGGGCTCGGCGTCGTGTTCGGCGCGGCGATTCTTCTGGTCACGGGCGTGATCGCCGCGAACTTCGCCGGCGCACGGTTGATCTCGCTGTGGGAATCCCTGCTGGGACGCATACCTTTCGTCAAGTCGATCTATCACGGCGTGAAGCAGGTGAGCGACACGCTGCTCTCCGATTCGAGCTACGCGTTTCGCAAGGCGCTGCTGGTCGAATTCCCGTATCCCGGAAGCTGGACCATCGCCTTTCTCACAGGGACGCCGGCCGCGAGCGTGGCGACCATCCTCGAAGACGAGCACATCAGCGTCTACGTGCCGACCACGCCCAACCCGACGTCCGGCTACTTCGTGATGCTGCCGCGAGCACGCGTGCATGAGCTGGACATGACGGTCGATGAGGCGCTGAAATACATCATCTCGATGGGCGTCGTGGCACCGAAGCCGCACACGCTGCTCACGCCGAACAAGCTCTCCGCGCACCAGCCGGCAACGGCCTCCGCGCTCGAGCACCGAAATTGATGATCCACACTCAGGCCCCTCCCCCGCGGCGCGAGGGAGGGGCGATTCTGCGCGCCACGGTTGCGAATTAGGGAGAAGCAAGTGAAACGCACCGACTACTGCGGCCGCATCGACCGCAAACGTCTCGGCCAGACCGTCAGCGTCTGCGGCTGGGTGCATCGACGACGCGACCATGGCGGCGTCATCTTCATCGATCTGCGCGACCGCGAGGGACTAGTGCAGGTCGTCTGCGATCCCGACCGAGCGGAAACTTTTGCCAGCGCGGAAAAGCTGCGCCACGAGTTTGTCATCGGCGTCACCGGTCTCGTTCGCCCGCGCCCGGAGGGGACGGTCAATCCGGATCTCGCGACCGGCGAGATCGAGATCCTCGCGCACGAGCTGACGATCTTCAACCCGTCGCTGCCGACGCCGTTCCAGCTCGACGACGAGAATCTCTCGGAAACCGTGCGCCTCGAGTACCGCGTGCTCGATCTCCGCCGGCCGGCGATGCAGAAGAACATGATGCTGCGCCATCAGGCGGCGATGTCCGCGCGACGCTATCTCTACGACAACGGCTTCGTCGAGATCGAGACGCCGGTCCTCTACAAATCCACGCCGGAAGGCGCGCGCGAATTCCTGGTTCCCTCGCGCATCCTGCACGGCCAGTTCTACGCGCTGCCGCAGTCGCCTCAGCTCTTCAAGCAGATGCTGATGATCGCGGGCTTCGACCGCTACTATCAAATCGTCAAATGCTTCCGCGACGAGGACCTGCGCGCGGACCGCCAGCCGGAGTTCACGCAGATCGACATCGAGACTTCCTTCCTCGACGAGGCCGAGATCCGTCCGCTTGTGGAAGGGCTCGTGCACGCGATGTTCAAGGACGTGCTGGGCGTCGAGCTGCAGAACCCGTTCCCCATCATGACGCACGCCGAGGCGCTGCGCGATTACGGGTCGGACAAGCCTGACCTGCGCGTGTCGCTGAAGCTCACCGAGCTGACCGATCTCATGAAGGCGGTCGAGTTCAAGGTGTTCCGCTCCGCCGCCGATCTGCCGAACGGACGCGTCGCCGCGCTGCGCGTCCCCAAGGGTGGAAGGCTCACGCGCAAGGAGATCGACGATTACACCGCATTCGTGACCATCTACGGCGCCAAGGGTCTTGCCTACATCAAGGTCAACGATGCATCCAAGCCGAACGAGGAAGGCCTGCAGTCGCCGATCGTCAAATTTCTCTCCGCCGACGTGCTTCGCGAAATCCTCGCGCGCAGCGGTGCTCAAACCGGCGACTTGATTTTCTTCTGCGCCGATCGGGCCAAGGTCGTAAATGATTCGTTGGGCGCACTGCGCGCGAAGATCGGTCACGATCGCGGGTTCGCGCAGGAAGGCTGGCGCCCGTTGTGGGTGATCGACTTTCCGCTCTTCGAGTTCAACGAGGAGACGAAGACCTGGGGCGCCGCGCATCATCCATTCACCTCGCCGAAGGAGGGTCACGAGCAGTACTTCGAGACCGATCCGGGACGCGCCCTCGCGAAGGCTTACGACGTTGTGCTCAACGGCTGGGAGATCGGCGGCGGCTCGGTGCGCATCCATCGCGCTGAGATACAAGCGAAGCTATTCGCAGCGCTCAAGATCTCGCCCGAGGATCAGCGCAAGAAATTCGGCTTCCTGCTCGACGCGCTCGCCTACGGTGCTCCACCGCACGGCGGCATCGCCTTCGGCTTCGATCGCATGACCGCTCTGATGGCCGGCGTCGAGCAGATCCGCGACATGATCGCGTTTCCCAAGACGCAGCGCGGACAGGATTTGCTCGTCGGCGCCCCGGCGCCGGTCACCGAGCAGCAGCTACGCGACGTGCATATCAGAATCCGGCAATCGGATCAGATGAAGCCGGCGTAAGGCGAGTCTCGAGGCGATGCCTCGTCTCATCTCCGGTGCGGCGTTGGGGCTACAGAGCTGCTATAGATGGAGCATTGACCGCCGGGTCCGTCAAGCTTTTGAACTTAGCATGCCTGTGCGCAAGGCGCGTTAGAATCCCTTCATGTCGCGCCGACGCCTCAAGGCCCTGTTGCTCGTCGCGATGCTCCTGTTGTGGACTGGCGATTCCAATGTCGCGGCCCGCACCGCCGGGCCGGAAGTCGTCTCAGTCGCATCGCTCCCACCCGAAGCCCGCACCACTCTCCAGCATATCCACGACGGCGGACCCTTCCCCTACTCGCGCGACGGCGTCGTGTTCGGCAACTACGAGCATCTGCTTCCCTCGCAGCGGCGCGGGTATTATCATGAGTACACGGTGCCCACACCCGGCGTGAAGTCGCGCGGCGCGCGGCGCATCGTGTGCGGCGGTGCTGTCACTTCCGTCTCCGAGTGCTACTATTCCGACGATCACTACCAGACGTTCCGGAGGATCAGGCAATGAAGCTTCCCGATCTCACCGCCGCGACCGAAGCCGGCGTTCGCGAATGGAACGGAACGCCTGACCCGATCAAGGCTGCCGCCACAGCGGCGAAGCTCAAATACGCAACGGTCGATCTAAACGGCGTGGGTGGCAAGACGGAGTTGCTCTCCGCACTCGGCAAGGGACTGAAGCTGCCGGAGCACTTCGGCGACAATTGGGACGCGCTCGCCGATTGTCTCGAGGACAGCGACTGGTTGGGTGGACACGGGATGGCGATCGTGCTGCGACACGCGAATCAGTACGGCAAGTCCTATCGCACCGATTGGGAAACGCTGTCCGAAATCCTCGGCGAGGCGGCGGAATACTGGCAGGAGCGGCACAAGCCGTTCTGGGTCTTCGTCGCATAGCGCCTCTCCCGCCCCGGTGTGAGCGGGGAGGCCGGGTGGGGCTCGCACGCTGATGCCTTTCAAGCTTCCCGTCTCCACGCTCGTACTGGTGCACACTCCGGATCTTCGCGTGCTGCTGCTCGAGCGCGCCGATTACCCCGGTTACTGGCAATCGGTCACCGGAAGCCAGGAAGAAGGGGAAACGCTCCCTGAAACGGCGACGCGCGAGTTGCGCGAGGAAACCGGCATCGACGCCGACGCCTTCGGCGGCGTCGTTGACTGGCGCCACTCCAACGACTTCGAAATCTTCCCGCGTTGGCGGCATCGCTATCCTCCGGGGACAACGCATAACACCGAGCACTGGTTCTCGCTGCCCGTGCCGCACCCGCTGCCGGTCGAACTCGCTCGCGAGGAGCATCTTTCGTATCTGTGGTTGCCATGGCAGGAAGCCGCACCCAAGTGCTTTTCTTGGTCGAACCGGCAGGCGATCGAAGCGCTGCCGCGACGCATGATGGAAAGGACCGAAGGATGATTCCTGAAAGTCTTCACAGGGTTTTCTCGGCGATCATGCGCGGCGCCTGCGCCGCGCTCACGATCAGCATCGCGGAGGCGCAGATGCCGCCCTCGCCGCCGTCGGTGACCGTCACCGCTTCGGCGACAACCAGCGTGGCCAACGATCACCTGCAGGCATCGATGCGCGCTGAAGCCGAGAACGCGAGCGCCGCCGCTGCGGCGAGTCAGGTCAATGCCGCGATCGGCAGGGCGCTCACGATGGCGAAGAGCGTCCCCACGATCAAGGTTGCCACGACCGGCTATACAACCTATCAGGTGACCGACAAGCCAAACGCACAGCGCTGGCACGTCGTGCAAACGATTTCTCTCGAATCGACCGATTTCACCGCGGTGGCTACGCTGATAACCCGTCTGCAGGACGAGGGCGGCCTGCTGCTCTCGAACATGGGCTTCTCGCTCAGCGACAAGACGCGCCATGAAACCGAAGACCGTCTGACGCAGGAGGCGATCAAGGGTTGGCAGGAGCGCGCACAGCGCGCGACGCAAGGCCTTGGCTTCGACGCGTGGCGACCCGGGCACGTTACCGTGCAGACCGAGGGCGGGCGGGTTTATCCGTTGCCGCGCATGCAGGCGCTCGCCGCGCCGGCCGGCGCCGCACCGGTTGCGGTTGAAGCCGGGACGAGCGATGTAACGGTGACAGTGAGCGGCGAGGCCGTGCTGGACTGGACCCGGCCGCCGCCGTCGCGTTAGCTGCCTGGGCCGATCATCTTCTCCGGCCGCACCCAGGCGTCGAACTGCGCCTCGGTAACGTAGCCGAGCGCGAGCGCAGCGGCTTTCAGCGTCGTGCCCTCGCGGTGCGCTTTCTTGGCGATTTCGGCGGCCTTGTCGTAGCCGATGTGCGGGTTGAGCGCGGTCACCAGCATCAGCGAGCGCGATACGAGCTCCGCGATGCGCTCGCGGTCGGGCTCGATGCCACGCGCGCAATGCTCGTCGAAGCTCGCCATGCCGTCGGCGAGCATGCGAATGCTCTGCAGCACGTTGTGGATGATGAGCGGCCGATAGACATTCAGCTCGAAGCTGCCGGACGCACCGCCGATGTTCACCGCTACATCGTTGCCGAACACCTGCGCCGACAGCATCGCCAGCGCCTCGCATTGGGTCGGATTCACTTTGCCGGGCATTATCGAGCTGCCCGGCTCGTTCTCAGGAATCGTGATCTCGCCGAGGCCCGAGCGCGGGCCGCTCGCGAGCCAGCGCACGTCGTTGGCGATCTTCGTGAGCGCCGCGGCGAGCGTCTTCAGTGCGCCGTGAAGATTGACGAGCGCGTCGGCCGCGGCCATCGCCTCGAACTTGTTCGGCGCGGAGACGAACGGAAGCTTGGTATAGGCAGCGATCTCGGCTGCGATGCGCGCGCCGAATTCCGGATGC
This sequence comes from Casimicrobiaceae bacterium, assembly GCA_035543635.1. GTDB lineage: Bacteria > Pseudomonadota > Gammaproteobacteria > Burkholderiales > Casimicrobiaceae > PALSA-1003. The sequence continues at coordinate 5,766 of DATKJP010000093.1, read as the reverse complement.
GTGTTGAGTCCCGTGCCCACCGCCGTGCCGCCTTGCGCCAATTCGAGGACGTGGGGCAGCGCGGCTTCGATGTGCCCGCGCGCCTGCGCGAGCTGTGCCGCGTAGCCGGAGAATTCCTGCCCGAGAGTTAACGGCGTCGCATCCTGCAGATGCGTGCGTCCGATCTTGACGATGTCGGCAAAAGCCTTCGCCTTGGCGGAAAGCGTGGCGGCGAGCGCATCGAGCGCAGGAAGCAGCTCGCGCATCACCGTCTCCGCGGCGGCCATGTTCATCGCCGTGGGAAACACGTCGTTCGATGATTGGCCGCGATTGACGTCATCGTTGGGATGCACGAGGCGCTTCTCGCCGCGGGGCCCGCCGAGGATCTCCGAAGCGCGATTGGCGAGCACTTCGTTGACGTTCATGTTCGTCTGCGTGCCCGAGCCGGTCTGCCACACCGCGAGCGGAAATTCGCCGTCGTGCTTTCCGGCGAGCGCTTCGTCGGCGGCCTTGACGATCGCCTGCGCTTTTTTGGCGTCGAGCGTGCCGAGCGCCTCGTTCACCAGCGCCGCGCAGCGCTTGACGATCAGCAGCGCGCGGATCAACGCCGGCGCCATCTTCTCCGTGGAGATGCGGAAGTGCCCGAGGGAGCGCTGGGTCTGCGCGCCCCAGAGATGGTCGGCTGGCACCTCGATCGGGCCGAAGCTGTCGCGCTCCACGCGGGTGGGCGTCGCGTTCATTGCTTGTCTCCTCGCCGAAGGGGGATTTCACGCGTCGATGAATCCGCACCTGCGGATATTCTACTGCGTCGCATCGGTTAGAATGGCGCGGGGGATCATGAGTAAGCTGCAAGCCTTCCTGGCGCTTTGCCTCGGCGCGCTCGCGCCGACTGTCGTTGCGCAGGCGGTCGATACCAGCGCGCCGGCGCGGCAGAGCGCGCCGGTCATCGTCGCCAATCGCACGATCATCGAGTTGCGCGGACCAATCGCAGGATACTCGGCGCGAGAGCGCGTTGCCAGCATACAGGCCCGCATCGAAGAAGCATTGGAGAAGAACGCAAGCGCGGTTTCGACCGAAGCCACCGAGGAAGGCACCAAGGTCCTACTCGGCGGCAATCTCGCCTTCATGGTGACCCGGATCGATACTGATCCGTTAGCTGGCGAGACGACGCAGATCGTGGCTCGCGAAGCGGCAAAGCGGCTGCAGCAGGCGATCGACGAATATCGCGAAGAGCACACCCCGCGCTACATGGCATTCGCGGCCGGCTGGGCCGCGCTCGCCAGCGCGATCTATCTTGGCTTGCTGCGCTTGCTCTTCGTGATCGATCGCGCGGTCGGACGCCGCATCGCGGTCGCGGCGGGAGAGCGGGCGGAAAAGGTCCATGTGCATGGCGTGAGCCTCCTCGATCCGCACCAGATCCGCTGGATTGCGCGGCGGCTCGTGGCGGTGACCGCATGGGTACTCGGGCTCTTCGCAACCTACACATGGCTCGCCTTCGCGCTCAAGCAGTTCCCCTACACGCGCCCATGGGGCGAGCAGATGGAGGGCAACCTCTTTTCGATCGCCGGCGAGATCGCACTGGCGATCGCCGGTGCGATTCCCGGCCTGCTGATCGTCGTAGTGATCGTTGTGCTGGCGCGCGCGGTGATCAAGCTCGCCGATGTGTTCTTCAAGCGCATCCAGGTCGGAACCGTGACCCTCGGTAGCCTCGACGCCGATACGGTGGTCCCGACGCGGCGTTTGTTCCAGATCGCCGTCTGGGCTTTCGCGATCGCGATCGCATATCCGTATCTGCCCGGCGCCGAGACCGACGCGTTCAAAGGCGTCTCGGTGCTGATAGGCTTGATGGTGTCGATCGGCGCGTCGAGCATCGTCGGTCAGGCGGTCAGCGGACTTATTCTCATGTACACGCGCGCATTCCGCGTTGGCGAATACGTGCGTGTCGGCGACACCGAGGGCACGGTGACCGCCCTCGGCTCGTTTACCACGCGAATACGCACCGGTCTCGGCGAGGAAGTGCTGCTACCCAACAGCTATGCGCTCCAAAACACGACGCGCAATTATTCGCGCATCGTCGAAGGCGATGGCTTCGTCGTGAACACCGGCGTGACCATCGGTTACTCGACGCCGTGGCGCCAGGTGCACGCCATGCTGGAAGAGGCGGCACGCCGCACGAAGGACATCGCCTCCGAGCCGGCTCCGCGAGTGCGTCAGACTGCACTATCGGATTTCTATGTCGAGTACCGGCTCATCGCCTACTCGACTGCTGAGCTCGCTGCGCAGCGCATCGACGTGTTGAACGAGCTCCACGCCAACATTCAGGACGTGTTCAACGAGCACGGCGTGCAGATCATGTCGCCGCACTACATGACCGATCCGGTCGCGCCGCAGGTGGTGCCGAAAGCGAAGTGGTGGATGGCGCCGGCAAACCCGCCGCAGGGGCCGGCGCGCTAATCATGTGTAACACCACCCACAAATCTGACCGGACCTGATATAGTCGGCTGTCGCGTTTCCCATTCCCGAGAAGGATCAAGTCCATGCCCGTCGCCATTTCGCCACGCATTGCCTTCGTCGCGCTCCTCGCGCTCGCCTGCTCCTCGTGCGGGTGGGTTGCCAGGGACGGTACTGCCGCCGCCGATGAGGACGAGGGATACACCCCCACGGGCAGCCACATTCCGAGGAAGGTAAGCCAAGGCTCGGACAGAGGCGTCGGCGCGATCAACTCGCAGGACGCCCACGACATGATGGTCAAGCCGGCGGGCGCCACCGCGACCTCCGGGAAGTAAGCTGATTAGTACGTCATCCGCTACGTGACGTACTAATTCGCCGCATTGAACCGGCGCTGGCGCGCCCGTTAATGCGACGGAATACCACCTCTAGGATTGCGGCTTGATTGCCGGGGGTTCCCACCGGCGCTCAAGCAGCTCGGCCCTCGGCGAGTAGATACGCAGGATGACGGTAAAGTTGTCCTTCGGCGCCGGCAGCCAGTTGCCTTCCTTGTCCCTGCCCGGGCTCTCGTGCTGGATGTAGATGTCGAGCGATCCGTCGGGATTGGAATGCGGCTTGTCGCGGTCGCCGATCGCATGGCGCTCAAGCGGGTTGGCGACGAGAAACTGCTTCTCGTTGTACATGGTGAGCGACCAGAACGCTTCCGCCGGCGGTGATTTGCCTTTGTCGAAGTGCAGCACGTACTTGTTGGCGCCGTTGAGCGGATGGCCGCCCGAGTCGAGCCGCGTACGCATGGCCAGTATGTCCTCCGGCGCGTTGGCGCCGAGGTTCGTATAAGCGATCACGGCTCGCAGCCCGTAATTGCTACCGTAACGGCCGAGGTCCCAGTTCATGGTCCAGCCGTTGCGGATGTCACCGGTCGTGCCAGCGGCTGCGGCCATGATCGCATCGAGCCCGGATTTCGCGCCTTCCTGTATCGCCTTCGCTGCCGCAGGATCGAGCTTGCTCGTGTCGAACGGTTGACCCGCGACGATGCCGAGCTTCTTCATGCGCTCGACCATCGCGGTGTCTTCCTTGGCCGGCGGGTTGCCGGGCAGCAGCATCGCAACGCGCGAGAAAAAGCTTTGCGCATCCATCTTCGCGACCTGCTCGACCGGGGACGTTCTTGTGTCGGCTGCCGCCAGCGCCGCGGCGCCCTTCGGAGCGCCCTTGCCCTTCGCCGCATGGTGCGTCAGCTTGAACTGATCCTGTAGCTTGTTCACCGCCGCGACGTCGCCCCTGCCGTTGGTCTGGATGCGGCTGATGATCCAGACCATGTCGGTCGGCGACTTGATCTCCTCGGCGTTCTTCGGGATCTCGCCCTTCCACTTCGGTCCGATGATCGCGAAATCGCGCTTCTCGGTTCCGATCGTCCTCTTGCCCGGCGATTGGAAAACGTTGCTCCAGGCGTCGAGCATCGGCATCAGGTAATAGCGCCCTTTCGTGTCCGGCACGGAGAGAATCACCAGGCCGTTGGACAGGTCGAGCCAGGCTTGCGAGGAGAGCGTGTCGACATTGGGAATCGCGACGTCGGTTGCGGAAGCATCCGGAAGGCTGCGCCGGTGCTGGAAGGTGTCTAGCGGAGTCCTCGCCTCGAACGCCTGACGGCTCGCGTCCATGAGCACCATAGGATAGGCGTAGACGTAGACTTCGCGCGCGAGGGGCTTCAGATCGTCGTTCGCCGACGGCGCAGCCGGCGGTGCCTCGGCTTTCGGTGCCGGCGGCGGAGGCGGCGGCTCGCTTTTGCCGCAGGCCGCCACGAGCAATCCGGCCGCCAGCGCGACCAGAAAATTACGGCGATCGAATCGATTCATCATGCTGGGGGCGTGGCCGGCGCTTCCGCCGGCGCGTTCGCCGCGGCCGCGGCCTTCTGCGCATCCTCGGCGGCAGCCTTCATCGAAAGACGCACGCGACCCTTCTCGTCCGCCTCGAGCACCTTCACGCGCACGACCTGCCCTTCCTTGACGTAATCGGAGACGTTGTTCACGCGCTCCTTGGCGATCTGCGAGATGTGCAACAGGCCGTCGCGGCCGGGGAGGATCTGCACGATCGCGCCGAAATCGAGCAGGCGTAGCACCGTTCCTTCGTAGATGCGTCCGACTTCGACTTCGGCAGTGATGTCCTCGATGCGCTTGCGCGCGGCGTTGCAGGCATCGGCATTGACCGAAGCGATGGTGACCGTGCCGTCGTCCTGGATGTCGATCGTAGTGCCGGTCTCCTCGGTCAGTGCGCGGATCACCGCGCCACCCTTGCCGATCACGTCGCGGATCTTCTCAGGATTGATCTTGAAGCTCATCATGCGCGGCGCATAATTCGAGATCTCTGCGCGCGGATGCGGCATCGCATCGTGCATCAGTTGCAGGATGTGCATGCGGCCTTCGCGCGCCTGCGACAGCGCCACCGCCATGATCTCCTTGGTGATGCCCTGGATCTTGATGTCCATTTGCAGCGCGGTGACGCCGCGATCCGTGCCGGCTACCTTGAAGTCCATGTCGCCCAGGTGATCCTCGTCGCCGAGGATGTCGCTGAGCACGGCGAAGCGGTTGCCTTCCTTGATCAGGCCCATCGCGATGCCGGCGACGTGCGCCGTGGTCGGCACGCCGGCATCCATCAGGGCAAGCGAGCCGCCGCAGACCGAGGCCATCGACGAGCTGCCGTTCGACTCGGTGATCTCCGAGACAACGCGCATCGAATAGGCGAACTCCTCCGGCGAAGGCAGCACGTTCACGAGCGCGCGCTTGGCGAGACGGCCGTGTCCGACCTCGCGCCGCTTCGGGCTGCCGACGCGTCCGGTTTCACCCGTGGCGTACGGCGGCATGTTGTAGTGGAGCATGAAGCGCTCGCGGTACTCTCCCTGCAGCGCGTCGATGATCTGCTCGTCGCGCGCAGTGCCAAGCGTCGCCACCACCATCGCCTGAGTCTCGCCGCGGGTAAAGAGCGCCGAGCCGTGCGCGCGCGGCAGCACTCCCGTGCGGATCGAGATCGGGCGCACGGTGCGCGTGTCGCGGCCGTCGATGCGAGGCTCGCCGGAAAGAATCTGGCTGCGCACGATCTTCGCTTCGAGGTCGAACAGCAGGTTCGCGACGTGATTCTTCTGATCGGGAGTGGCGTCGGCCGCGAGACAGTTGGTTTCGACGTTGGCGGCGATTTCCTTCAATCGTTGCTGCCGCGCCTGCTTCTGCCGCAGCGCGTAGGCAGCGCGCAGATCGGCTTCGGCGGCCGTGTTGACGCTCGCGATCAAGGCTTCATCCTTGGGCGGTGCCTGCCATTCCCACAGCGGCTTGCCCGCCTCCTCGACGA